>CAZMKQ010000070.1:0-23825 GCA_964566955.1 uncultured Caldilineaceae bacterium
CAGCTACGACTTCCAGTATGTCGTATCGCGCACCTTGGGGTTCATCACCCGCGATGAACTCCAACTGCAGAGCCTGCTGCTGTCCCGGATGCAACTGGACGACGGGGTCCTCTGGGTGGGCATGACCAGCGACCAGGCTACCGGACCGCGGGGGGAGCGCCTCAAGACGCGGGGCATCATCCAGCGCCTGGCCGAAGTCGACGAGGCGCGCGTGGCGGTCCTGTTTAGGGAAGCGGAGTTGGATGACGGACGGACCGAGGTCAAGTGCAGCCTGCGTTGCGACCCGGACCTGGACGTCAGCCGACTGGCCCTGGATTTGGGCGGCGGGGGGCACCAGCTGGCTGCGGGCTGCAAACTCGCAGGCTCCCTGGATGCCGTTGTGCCGGAAGTGATTGCCCGAATCAAGGACCAGGTCCTGGGGCTGCCGGTCGGTGGCTCATAGTTGCCGTTGGTCGGGCCGGCCAGGCAACCTGCCATGCTGGGTGAAACATCCGGTCTGCTGTTGCTGGACAAGCCCGGGCTGGGCGATCCCCCGGTTTTTCCGGGCCAGCCCGACCGGCTGCCGACGAGCCACGATGCGGTGCAGCGGGTGCGGCGACGCTTCGGCATCCGGCGCGTGGGCCACACGGGCACCCTGGATCCCTTCGCGAGCGGTCTGCTGGTGATCTGTCTGGGTCGGGCTACGCGGCTGGCCGAGTACTATCAGGGTCAGCCCAAGACCTACCGTACCGTGTTCCGTTTCGGCCTGCGGACGGATACGGACGACATTACCGGCACGCCCTTGGAGGAATTGCCGGCGTCGGCGGTCACTGCATCCCGTCTGGCGGCGCTCGTGCCGAAGTTCACCGGATGGATTGAACAGATCCCTCCCGCCTTTTCGGCAAAGCACATCGACGGTCAAAGGGCCCATCGCATCGCCCGTGCAGGCGGCCTGGCCGAATTGCAGCCCCAGACTGTTCATGTGGCCGCCTTGGAGGCGTTGTCGCCGGTGCAGGACGGATGCTGTGAATTCATGGTGACCTGTTCGGCCGGAACCTACATTCGCAGCCTGGCCCGCGACATGGGGCTGGCCCTGGGGGTTGGAGGGACCGTGGTGTCCCTGCGTCGGGTCGCCTTGGGCTCGCTCAGGGTCGCGGATGCGATTCCGCTGGCTGAACTGGAAGGGAATGCCCCGCGGCCGGAACTTGCCGATGCCGGTGCCGGCCTGGCCTGGCCGCGCCTGGTTTGCGATGCGGACATGGGGCTGCGGTTCGGCCAAGGCAGGGAGGTGGAGACGCCGGACGTACCCATGCAACTGCGGGCGGGCGAATTGGCGTTGGCCGTGGACACCGAGCACCGGACGCTTGGGGTGGTGTGGTGCACGCAGGCTGCGGGGGCCCGGCCGATGAGGTTCCGGACGCGCAAATGGCTGGCGGCTGTCTGAATCCCTACGAACCCATGTCCCTGGCCTGATTCATGGATCTCTCCGTCGTTTCCCATGTGCGCGATGTGCGCTCCCTCACACTTGACCGGCCATCCATCGTGGTCATCGGCAAGTTCGACGGGATGCACATCGGCCACTGCGGCATTTTCGCCGAAGGGGTCAGGCGCCGCGCCCGGCTGCAGGAACAACCCGATGCCGCAGACGCCCTGCTGGTGGCCATCACCTTCGATCCCTTGCCCACCGTCTACTTCAACCCGGACGGTGGCCTGAAGATGCTGTCCTCGCCCGAGGAGCGGGTCCTGCTGGCTCGTCAGCAGGGGGCGGATCACTGTGTGGTGCAAACGTTCGACCGGCATACCGCGGCGTTGTCCGCGGAGGAGTTCGTGGGGCTGCTGGTCCGGCACCTGCGGATGGCGGAGTTGGTCATCGGAGAGGATTTCGCGTTGGGCAGGGACCGCACAGGCACTCCCGGCACATTGCGGGAAATGGGATGCACACTGGGGTTCGAGGTCACGACCGTCCCGGATGTGCGGCGCGACGGGGCCGTGGTGCGCAGCGGCACCATCAGGGATCTGCTGCAGCGCGGCGACGTCGCGCGCACCGCGCAGCACTTGGGGCGCAGTCCCTTCGTGGCCGGCATTGTGGTCGAGGGGGTGAAGCTGGCGCGAAGGCTGGGCTTCCCCACCGCCAACCTGCAACCGGTTCCCGATCGCCTGTATCCCAAGACCGGTGTTTACGCCACGCGCAGCTGGGTGCCCCACCCGGTGCGCGCCTATCCCAGCGTGACCAACATCGGGTACCGGCCCACCTTCGACGGGACCGAGTTCAGGGTTGAATCGCACTTGCTGGACTTCCCGCCGGAAGGCGAGGACGGCAACCTCTACGAGCAGCGGATTGCCGTGGAGTTCGTGTCCCGGCTGCGGGACGAAACCCGTTTCTCCGATGTTGAGGAGCTGTGCCGCCAGGTTCAGAGCGACATCGGCGCGGCGCGTGAACGGTTGGCGGGCACCGCACCCGCCCCGGAGCAGGCCGCGTTGCTGCGGAACCTGATTCGGTACCTGAACCGCTGATTTCAGGGGGTGTTTTCAGGCATCCTGCGTCCGGATTGCACTTTCGTTGCCGGATTTCGCCACGCGTATCACGTGGTCTACCCGGGCCTCGAACGTATCGTCGTGGCTGATGACAATCAACTGGGGCACTTGCCGGGTGGTGTTCAGGCGCGCCGCCAGTTCCGCCCGGCGGTCCTCGTCGAGGTTGGCGGTTGGTTCGTCGAAGAAGGCGAAACCGACTGTGCTTAGTTCCTGCAGCATGGCCAGGTTGACGGCCAGGGCTGCCGTCATCTGCTCGCCGCCCGACAACTGACTGAAGGTGCGTTCGCGTCCCTGGACCCTGAGGGTGATGTCAAAGGTCTCGCCCCAGGTCAATTCGGCGGTTGCGGAGTTGGTAAGTTCCTGGTGGATGGCGTTTGCCCCTTGGCTGATGCGCCGGTTCAATATCCGGGTCATCAGGGGTTGCATGTCCCGAATGGCGCGGCGCATGGCCTCCAGGTCGGATTCGCGTTGTTCCCAGGCGGCATGCTCGGCCCGTTTGGCGCCCAGCTGGTCATCGAGGGCCTTCAATTCCTCCAGGTGCGCGTCCAGCGCGCCCAGTCGCTGGCGGGCCTCCTCCAGACGTGTCCGACGATCCCGGGCATCCAGTTCCTGCTGCCGCACTTCCGCCTGGTGCGCCACATGGGCGCATGCATCGTAGGCACCCGTACAACGGTCGAGCTCGGCGGCCGCCGCCGCGAGTCGGGCTTGCTGTATCTCCGCCTGTGCCGTCAGTTCACGGTGTCGTGTCGCGCGTGCCGGCTTCTGTGCCGCGGCCCTTTCATGCTTCAAAACGTCTTCATAGGCCTGACGGGCTGTATCCAGGGCCGCGGTCAGGGACGCTTCCTTTTCCTCGCGGTCCGACAAAGGAGCCAATTCCGTTTCCAGAGACTGCAATTCGGCATCCAGTGAGGCGATGTTCGCCTTCAGCCTGGTGGTTTCGGCTTCGAATTCGCCGCGGGCGTCGATCTGCCTCTGGTTGTCCCGGTACGCAATCCAGTCATCCTCAAGGTTGGCCTGCTCCGCCTTGATCACCTGAAGCTGTTGTTCCTGTGCCTCGTGCTCCGTCAACTGCGCCTCAACCCGGTGAAGTTCGCGCCGGGCCATCTTCAGGTCCGATTGCGCCTGCAACAGTTCCGCCTCGTCCGGCATCCCGGCGATGGTGGTGTGAAGGCGATCAAGTTCCGTTCCGACCTGTCGCGCATCCTGCCGGTTGTCCGCCAGTTCCCGGGCCAAGCGGGATATCTGGCCTTGCAAGTCCTGCTCCTCCGCTTCGGCTGCGGCCACCAGGTCCAGCCAAAGGACCTCCTCGAGCGGCTGGTTGCAGACGGGACACAGGTGGACCGGTTCCACCGCCTGGTCGTCAGGCGCCTTCAGCATGGAGAGCTGCTGGTGGATTTGTGCAAGGCGATGGTCGGCAAGCTCCGCCTGCTGTTGCAGGCGGCGGGCCTGTTCTGCCAACCCATCCCGTGTTTCCTCCAGTGTCTGTACTTCGGCCAGTGCCTGCCGCCTTGCATCCAGGCCCGATGTCAGTCCCTCGACATGGGACTGCCCGTGGCCCACTTCGTCCTGTGCCAGCGAGCCGGCCTGCCGCAGGTCGGTCGCCGATCCGACCCGGTGTTCCAGGGCAATGCGTTCCCGTGCCAGGGCTTCGTATTGCAGGGCCGCGTCGGCCAGCAGGGACTGCCGGTTCGACAATTCGTCGAGGTGCCGGAGTTGGCTGCACTTCTGTGCCAGCTGCGTCCGGCAGGTTCCGCGCCGTTCATCCAACAGGTCCCTTCGCCGCGAGAGATGCCTCATGACTCTCAGGTCGTGTGTCAACCGGTCAAGCTTCTCCCGGGTCTCCAGGTATCGGTCATGGCCGCCTCGATTGGCTTCGACAATCTGCAGGGCATCGGTGCTGTGGCGAAGTTCCTCGCCGGCAGTTTCCAGCTGTTGGCGAATGGACGTGAGTTCGTGGTGGGCCTGTCCATGCCGGTCCTTGGCCTCCGCCAGCTCACGCTTCGCCAGTTCGAATTCCTTTGAGATCTTGGCCAGCGTCCGCAGGCGGTGCTGGATTGTCTCCGCTTCCTCCGCGAGGTTGACAAGGGTCCGTGAAAGTGCCTGCTGTTCCAGTTCCAGGGTTTCCCGGTTCTCAAGCCGCACTTCCCACCGGGCGATCTCGGTGGCAAGTTCGTGGATTCTGTTCCTGATCACGCCTTTGGGACCATCTGCCTGTCCCAGGCGCGTGAACGCCTCCTTGTACTTCTCCACTTCAAGGAGGGGGCTGAAATGGGCTTGGCGGGGGGCAGGGGTCAACCGGAAGGGACGCGCGAACTCCCCCTGTTGAATCCCGATGATGCCCGTGTACAGCAGTTCCAAATCGATCCGGGTATGGCACAGGTCCTGCACGAAAAACCGCACGTCCTGGCTTCCCCGGCACACTTCAATCTCGCGCGCCAGATCAAACACGAACCAGTCCGCGGAACCGGACTTCCTGAGCTCCCGCACGACCTCGTAGAACGAGTCCTCCCCGTCCTCCGCCAAACCCACGGCAATCGATCCGGACGAACTGCCTTCCCGCACAAAGTCCGGCTTGCGACCCTCGAGGGAATCGAACAGGGCATAGCCGATGGCCTGCAGGATTGTCGACTTGCCCGCTCCGTTGCGGCCGACGATGGCGTTGACCCCTTCCCTGAATTGGATGTCGGCGGCGCGGTAGGAGCGTATGTTCTCCAGCTTCAGGTGGGTCAGCCTGACCATGTTCAGCCTGTCATCGCGGCACGGGCGCCGCCAAGGATGTCGCAGATGTCGCCGGCCGCTCCCTTGTCGAGGCTGGCCTCCATGACTTCAAGGGTAGTGTTTGTCCAGTGGGTCAAGTCCTTGCCGAAGTCGGGATGGGATTCAAGCAGGCCTTCCAGCACCTGCTCCTCAAGGTCGCGCCGGTTCATGTCCTCGACTTGGTCGAATGCGGCGGTTCCGGGTGGAAGGGCGCGATTCGAGACGCGGCACAGCAGTGGATCCAGAGTGCTGCGCCCCAACTCCTCAATGCGGTGGATGTCCACCAACCCCGGTTCAAACCGGCTGGCGCCAACCAACGCGATGCTTAGAACCGGCGGCTTGACATCATCTTTGAGCTCTTGCTTGGCTCGTTCTCCGAGCAGGAATTTCTCGATTTCGCCGTAGAGCTCCTCGGGACCCTTGGCGCGGGAAAGGCTGAAGGCCTTGTGCACAAAGGGACGCCTGGGGCATGCCAGGTGCTCGAACCGGTGTTTGGGTTCGGCTTCCGTGTCAACCGTCACCAAAAAGACTCCACCGGGTTCTTCGTGCGCCAGGTCCTGGCTGGTCAACTCCAGGCTGCCGGGGTTGAACAGCCAGTTGTCTTCACTGAACTTCATGTGGTAGTGGCCCAGGGCCACATAGTCGATCCATGACCGCAGACCCCGCAGGCCTCCCATACTGACGTTGCTGGATGCCCGTTCCCGGGTGCGTCCGTCGATGCCGGCGTGCGACATCAGAATGGTGTAGTCGGCCGCGTCGCCGGGATGTTCGGCGATGAATCCTTCGAACCGTTCCAGCACCGCCCGCGTGGCTGCACCGTTGAAGCCAATGCCGTAGACGCGCACGCCCGGGATGGGCTCGGCGCAATGGCCCATGCGACATTCGTCGCCGGCCAGCAAAGGCTCCACACCGGCATCCAGCGGCGTGGCGTCCAGCAGGTACACCAGGCGGTTGGTTTCCGCCAGGGCGTTCACCCAGCCGAAGCGGGTCCGGTAGGCCCGGTACGGCGGCAGATCATGGTTGCCTTCGATCACCAGGCACGGGATTTCGGCCTCCCGCAGAACCTCAAGGTGCTTGACCGCGTTGTTGAACGTAACCGCCTGCAGGTTCGATCCGGACTGGAACAGATCCCCTGCCAACAGCACGAAGTCCACCTGCTTGGCAACGGCCTGGTCGATGGCCCAGCGGAAGGCGTCTTCGAAATCCCATTCCCGCTGCTGTTGGCCGTACTGCCGGAAACCCAGATGGACATCCGCCATGTGCATGAAGGTAAATTTCACGGCCGGAAGCGAAATCTTCGATTCGCGCCCGGTTCACGGCGCTCCGGCGTCAATTCGCAACGCATGGTGTCCAGGGAGGGCCTGACGCGCAAGCCCATGGCCGTCAGGCCGTCGATTGCCTGGTGGTGGTCGGCATCCACCTGCACGTGGATCCGGCAGTGGGTCTGTGCCGCCATCAGCCCGGCCAGGGCGTCGAGCATGCCGTTCTCGTACTGGCCGTACTGCTGCGGCCGGGTCCACCAGGAAACCCGGTGCACGCGTTTCCAGTGGGCGGACCGCAGGACGATGGCGGTGGCCAGTCGTTCGGTTCCCAGACGCACACCGAACCGCGTGACAGTGGCAAGGCCCAGCGTCTCCCCCAGCCATTCGCCGGCCCGGCGCGGCCAGTCATGGACAAAGTCGCCCGGTCGGATGGGATGCCACCACTGCATGTGGCCGCCCACCTGCACTCTTGCCAAGTCGAGCATCTGCTGCCATTCCTCGCCCGGCAGGGCGGAAATTGGGGCCGGAATTTTCGGCCGCGGGGCGATCTGCAACGGCCATCTGCCTTCCAGGTCCGTCATGCCGCCCAGGCGCTTGAACCCCTGCTTGGCGTACAGGTTGCGCGCCGGCAGATTGTCCGTCCGCACCTGCAACACGGCATGCTTGGCGCCAAGGGTGCGCAGATTGTCCGTGGCGGTTTGCACCAGTCGGCTGCCAATCCCCTGCCGCTTGTGCGACGCGGCGACTGCCACATTGGCCAATTGCCAGCGGTGTCCGAAGGAGTCCAGTTTTTGCATGGACACATTCCCGACAACCCGGCCTTGGTCAACATAGACAAACCCGTCGAACATCCGCATGAAGCTGAAGAGGTTCGCGGGTTCCGAACGCAGGAAGCTGTGCAGCCGACTGTACAGTCCCGCGTTGTGCAACGGCCTTGAGCCGGTCTCCCTCAGTTCCTGCGCGAACGCTTCCCGGACCAGCTCGGTGACCTGAGGCAGGTCCCGGCCGACATCGAACGGCCGAATGCCGGTTCCCGTGTCGGCTCGGCCGGCGTTGAGATGGGTTGACGTCATGGTGGCCCCGGATCCTTCCGGTGGGGCGGGTTACGCCGCGACCCGAACCATCGCCGGTCGCAACACTTTGTCGCGGATCCGGTACCCGGTCCGCATGACTTCAATGATCTCTCCCGACTCGTGGTCTTCGCTGGGAATCTGTTGCATCGCCTCGTGCAGGTTGGGATCAAACTGTCCGCCGGGCTCCATGGGCTCGATGCCGGCGTTCGCCAGGATCCCCTGGATCTTCCCGTGTATGTGCTGAACCCCCTGCACAAAGGACTCGCCGCGCTCGCGCACGTCGGCGGGCACGTTGCCCAGGGCCAGTTCCAGGTCGTCGAGGACCGGCAGAAATTTCTCGGCCAAGGACTGCGAAGCGTTGTCGATGCGTTCCTGTGCCGTGCGGTCCAGCCGCTTGCGTGCATTTTGGAACTCCGCCGCCATGCGCTGGATCTCGCGTTGGCCGGCTTCCGCCTTGGTGTCGAGGGCTTCCGTTTCCTCTTCCAGTTGGGCAATGCGACGGTTGCGGCTGTCCAGCTCGGTTTCCAGATCCTCCCGGGTCCAGTCCGCCCACTCGTGTGCCTCCGCCGCCGGCAACTCCGGTTCCCCTTCCTGGGCGTCCGCAGGCGCGGCGACGGCCGCGTCGGGCTGGCCTGATTCGTCCGTGAGCTCGTGTTCTGAAGTGGTCTTGGTTGTATCCGACATCGGTTCCTTGCCATTGGCGACAATCGTCGAAGCAGCATTGCGGTCCGCAGGCGGCGGGCTCAGGGAGCAATGACCTCGGGCAGGAGGTCGTCGCTTCTGGTTTCCCGCACGCGGGCACTCATGAGCGCCGCCATAAAGCGCACCGTACCCATATTGTAGCGATAGGCCATGCGGACGGGGCCGACCACGCCCACGATGCCGATGGCCTGGTTTGGGATTCCGTACGCGGACAGGACCAGGCTGATGTCGGCCAGGTCGGACCATTCCTTGCGATTGTCCCCGGCGATCAGGACATGGACATCGTCGGGGCGCGGGACGAGCATCAGGATTTCCTCGATGCGCGGGCCCGAATCAAAGATGTCAACCACCTTGCGTACCCTGCGGCTCTCGGCAAATTCGGGGGCGTCCAGGATGTGGCCAAGGCCCTGCTGCACGATGGAGGCGGAACCGTCACCCTCCGTGACCGGCATCAGTTCGCTGACCAGTTGGCAGAACTCCCGGGCGGCCGCGGACGTCTCCTGGGCCTTCTCCTGAATTTGCACTCGATTCAGGCCTGGCAGCAAGTGGTTCAACTCCGCGCTGATCATGGTGAGGTCGGCCTGTGCCATCTTGTCGGGGATGTCCAGCATGCGCTGGCACACATGGCCGTCCTCCAGGACCACGATCATCAGAACCCGATTGTCCTGCACCGATATCAGTTCCACATGGCGAAGGCGATGGTTGACATAACGCAGATCGGTCGCCAACGCCAAGCTGTTGGCTTCCACCGACAGGAGACGGGTTGCCTCCAGCAGCCAGCTGGGTGAATTCGAATCGATGGCCTCGAATCTGCGCCGCAGCTGGTTGCGGTGTTCCTTGGGCAGCCGGTGGTTGCCGATGAGGTGCAGCACGTAAATGCGGTAGCCCAACAGCGATGGAACGCGGCCGGCACTCGCGTGGGGTTTGGTGAGCAGCCCCAGGGCTTCAAGCTGCGCGAGATCGTTGCGGATCGTGGCGGCACTGACACCCAGATTCCGCTCCTTGGCGATTCGTCTGCTGCCAACCGGCTGGGCATGGGCCACGAACTCCTCGACCACGATGCGCAATACCTGGCGTTGCCGGGTTGTCAACCCATCGAATATCTGCTCGTATTCAATCGCGGTTCCTGAGTGCGAGACCAATGACGTCTCCATGGCAAGGGGCAGTGGCTTGGCGAATGGTGAAGGTGGGGAATGGTAGCAAAGGTGCCCGGACCGTCGCCCTGTTGCGGGTGGGGAGCTTTCCGCCTGCCTTCCGTCGGACCGGGCCTTGTGCGGGATCCCTGCATCCCGCGCGAACCGGAATCCGCGTAGGATGTCGGTGGGATCGGACACCGACCGGGACCGGTCCGCGTCAGTAGGCGTCCGGATGGGTCCTGAAGAGAATTTTCCAGGCGGTGATGGCCATGATCTTGAAGTCGAGGCCGATGGACCAGTTTTCGATGTACCAAAGGTCGTACTTGATTCGTTCCTCGATGGAACAGTCGCCGCGCAATCCGTTGATTTGAGCCCAGCCGGTGATGCCGCCCTTCTCCTTGTGGCGCTCCATATAGTTGGGCACGACCCGGCGGAATTCCTCAACATAGACCGGCCGCTCCGGGCGCGGGCCGACCACACTCATCTCGTTCATCAGGACATTGATGAAATTGGGGAATTCATCGAGGCTCTTGGAGCGGAGGAAGCGGCCGATACGGGTGCGTCGGGGATCGTCCGGTGTCGTCCAGCCGGGACCTTCGTCTTCGGCATCCACGCGCATGGATCTGAACTTGAGCATGTCGAAGGGAACGGTATCCAGGCCCATGCGAACCTGTGTGTGGAACACCGGGCCTGCACTCTCCAGTCTGATGAGCAGCGAAGCGAGCAGGAAGAAGGGGCTCAGGAAGACGAGGGCCGACACGCTGACTACGATGTCGATGGCCCGTTTGACCACCACTTTCCAGCCCTGTAGCGCCACATCCCGCATGGTCAGCAGCGGCAGGCCGGACAGATCCCCAATGCTGACCTCCTGTGCCATGATCTGGAACAGGTCGGGAAAAACACGGATCCCTACCTTCTCCTCCTGACAAATGCTGATGAGGCGGATAATCTCCTCCTGGGACGCCTCCGGCATGCCGATGATGACTTCGTCGATATCGTGCGCGGCCACCACCTTCGGGATTTCGTCCACCGTGCCCAGAATCGGCACTCCGTCCAGACGGGAGGGCTCGTTGTCGGAGGGAATGGCTCCGGCTACCACGAAACCCAGCTTGGGCGTGCTGCGCACCTTCTGCAGGATGATGGCGGCGGTTTGACCGCTGCCGACAAGCAGCACCCGTTGGGCTCCGATGCCCCTGCTTTGGGCCGACCACTGAAATTGGGTGTGGATGATGCGGCCCACGCTGACCAGGAGGGATGTGATGGCCCAGATAAACAGGATGTGCCGGCGATAGACCTCGAAGTCCACCAGCAACATGGTCAGCACTGCCAGCAGCAGCAATACCAGGATCCCGTTCATGAAAAGGATCTTGATGGTTTCATCCAGATGGAGAATCGGACGTCGCCGCTGGTACATCCTTGTCCACACAAAGGCCGCCAGCAGGAGCACGGTGTGGACCACCGGCAGCGCCAGCCACTCGTTGAACGGTCCCAGCACCACTTGCGGTCCTTGACGCGTGGCCAGATGCGCCAGCCAATGGCCAATCCACAGGCAACTTGCATCGGTGGCGACCAGGGTCGCCAGAAACAGAATCTGGACCTGTGTCAGCAGGCCCGGATGGGCGCGCCGCGGCCCCCGTTGACTGGCGGAACCGCGATCGAATCCGGCGGATGTACTGGACATCATGGTAGAAACTGCATGCCGACAGGTATTTCCGCGCGGACCGCGGAACGGTTAAGGGCAGGGAGACGCAGCCCGTGCGGCCATGCCGCCGGACCGCGGACGGTGCTCCGTATATAGTGTATTCCCAATGTCCAACCTGTCTGTGAGCTTGCTTGGATTTTGTGTCGGACAGCATCGTGCCATTGTCATTTGCCACAGTCCGCGGGACCGTCGCGCCCGTTGAAACCGACCTCTTTGAGGCGGAATCCGGCTGGGACGACTTTGTTGGGACGCACCCGTCGGGTCATGTGCTGCAACTCGAGGGTTGGGCCAGGCTCAAGCAGCGCGTAGGCTGGCAGGTGCACCAGGCGGTTCCGGCCGGCACAGGCGGGACGCTCCGGGCAGGCGCGCTGGTGCTTCAGCAGCGCAGGTTGGGCCTGTCGCTCGGGTATGTGCCCGGTGGTCCGGTGGTTGACTGGAGTTGCCCCGGGGACGTGGAGGGCATGCGTACCGCACTGCTGCAGTGTGCACGCATGCACGGCATGCACGTGGTCAAGATTGAACCCGAACTTCCGGATTCGCCGGCCTTTCGGCGGCAACTGGCCCGGCTGGGCTTCAGACCGAGCCGGCAGACGATCCAGCCGCGCAGCACGATTAAGGTGGATCTTGCCGGCTCCGATGCCGACCTGCTTGGGCGCATGAAGAGCAAGTGGCGCTACAACGTGCGCCGGGCCCAACGGGCGGGCGCCCAAGTCCGGGTGGCTGGTTCAGCGGATTTTGAACGGTTGCATGCCTTGATGCAGGCGACCGGCCGCCGACAGGGATTTGCACCTCATGCCCCGTCCTACTTCGAGGCGGCGTTTGAACTGCTGCCCAACCACCTGGAGCTGCTGCTGGCAGACGTGGAGGGTGAGACCGTGGCGGCCGTCGTCCTTGCATTGTGCGGTGGTTCCGCCTGGTACCTGTGGGGAGCCAGCAGTACCCGGCATCGTCATGCGATGCCCAACTACGCCCTGCACTTCGCCGCCATGCAGCGCGCACGCGCGGCCGGGGCTGGAACCTACGACCTTTGGGGCATCCCGGATGCGCTTGGGGCGGTGGCCGCGGCCATGCGCGAGGCGCAAGGCCAAAGGGACTGGCCGGGCTCGCTGCCGGTGGATTTGTCTCGGTTGCCACAACGGGACTTGTGGACCGTTTACCGGATGAAGCAGGGATTTGGCGGCCGCATCGAACGGCGTGTGGGGGCCTGGGACCTTCCTGTCGACGAGCTGGCCTGGCGCAGTTATGCCGTGGCGGTGAACCTGCAGGACCACGTCCGACCCGCGTTGTCCCAGGCTCGGCGGCACCTGTTCCCCAACCCGGAGCGAGGTGGGCCCCGCGCCTCCCCGGCCTTGGGATCGTGCTCCGATGTGGCGGACCCCGTTGCCTGGAATCAGTTGATCATGGGCTGCCCACTGTCGGGCTGGCAGCAGTCCTGGCAGGCCGGCGAGGCGGCTCGGCAAGTCGGGTGGTCGGTGCGTCGATGGATGCTCGGTTTGGGAAAAGGCCGGCCCGACCATGGGGTGCAGGTCCTGTTGCGCAGGCTTGGTCCCTCGATTCCCTTTTCGGTGGCCGAAGTTCGCGATGGGCCGTGCCTGGACTGGAGTGGGTTGGAGGAGACGGCGGGGATGCTGGAGTTTTTGGAGCATCTTCTGGCCCGGGAACATTGTGTCGGCATCCGTATCAGTCCCCTGGTCCCGACGAACTCGGCGGTGGGCATGTCTGCCTTGTCCCGCCTCGAAGCCAACGGGTGGCGGCCGGTTGGCCATGGACGGCAAGGAGTTTCGACATGGATGTCCCTCCTTGGGGCGGGCAATGCACAGCCGACGGATTTCGGGACCGGGACTCTGGCCGCGCCCGCGGATGTGGCGACCCGGGCCGGCCTTGCCGTGGTCGCCAGCGACTGCGCGAATGTCCGGCATGCACAGTTCCTCAAGGATTCCGATTCCGCACGGGGTCCCGACGACCGCGCCAGGTCCGTGGCGGTCCTGGACATGCTGACAAGGGCGGGCAGTCCGCGGGGCGGGCCCGATTGCGACCGGCCGGAGGCACGGCTGTTTGTCGTTGAGAACCAACACCATGATCCCGTCATGGCCGTTGTCGCCGTACGGTTGGGACGCAGGACCTTCGTTCAACGGGTCGTCCACGCAGTGCCAGGGGCGAATGTCGAGCAGTGTCTTTTGGCAGGCTGGTCAATTCTGGAGTGGGCCCGGAGGCGGGACTGTGTTGAGGTCGTCTGGGGGCCAACCTTGCTGCATGCGGGCGGCTCGGAGGTGAATGGCACCGCTTCGATAGCCGAGGGACTGGGAGCTGTCCGGCTCCCGATGACCGGGACTTGGCAAAAGTGGCTGTGGCAAGGGACGTGGGCCAATCGGGTGCCGCAGCCGCTCATCGAGCGGATCTGGCCCGCCCCGTAGCCCGGACGGTCAACGGTTGGTGTCGTCGAGGACGGTACCGTCGGGTATCAGCATCGGACCGGACTTCGGGTTGCGAATCCTCACATTTCCTTCGATTACCACATCCCGGCCAAAACGGACGTCGCCTTCCACTTCCAGCGACAGGCAGCGGACGAGGGAAGGCGCCCCGAACGGGAACCGTGCCTCCAGATCCCGGTAATGGCCGTAATACCTTGGGTCCAGGCGAACCGTGGGTGATCTGCGGGGCTGTGGATTGATGCGCTTGGGGTTCATCACGAGCCGATGGCTCCGGGCGGTCCGGTACACGTCCGACTGCACAATCAGCAAGTCCTCGCAGCGTTTGACCGGCAGGAATCGGATCCGGGGAACGCGCAGGGCGGCTGCGCCAGGTACGACCGAAATGGACGATCCGGCGGTGCTTTCCATTTGAATGATCTCGGGCGTGGAGACATCCATCGGGTCCACGGGTTTGCGATTGAAAATGGGCGGCAGGGGCAGGAAGCCGCAGTGGCTGCGCAGCGTCTCCTTGATGGAGGGCAAGTGGGCCCAAAGGTTGTTGGTGTTGAAGAACTGGTACCGCCGGATGTCCTGAAACCCCTCCAGCTCGTCCTCGGGGCATTGCGCGAATTCGCGCAGGAGAAGACCGCCGTCTGCGTTTTGGGCCAGGTGGCCTCCCTTGCGATCGGACAGTGTGCGGTTGGCCACCTCCATCAGCAGGGGAACGCGGTTTTCCACCATGTAGCCGAGGATTTTGATGTCCAGGGTGGCTCCGAGATTGTCTGCATTGCTCAGGAACACATAGCGATACCCCGCCGCGAGCAGTTCGTCCAGCAGGCCCGTGGTGTCGAGGGAGGCGAAGACGTCCCCGTGGCCGGGGGGACACCACTCGCGGTCGGGATTGGCCGGCCAGGCCGCCGGCTCCAGCGTGGAGGGATCGATTTTGGGGAATCGGTGCTGGACGAAATCCGGCGCGATGCCGTCGCGCAGCTCGGGGTAGGCCGCCAGGGCCGCCAGCGTGGCGTCCCGCGTGTGGAAGCTGTTCATGAACAGCAGGGGTACATGGCGGTCCAGCTGTTGCTGAAGGTAGCCCACCTGCCTGGCAATGTAGTCCAGGAAAGTCAGTCCGTCCCGTACCGGCAACAGGCACCTGGGCAGATCCAGGCCCATGCTGGTGCCCAGACCGCCGTTGAACTTCAGAATGAGGGCCTGATCCACATACTCGTGGCCGGACAATTCGTAGCCGTCCAGCTCCTCGTAGTCCGTCAGGCGCTCAACGGGGAGGGCCTCCGCGGCCGTCAGCAGTCCCGTGGCGCCTGTTTCCAGAAGCCGGTGGAAGTGAAGGAAGGATGCAATGGCCGGAGGCGGTTGACCATCCGCTTGCATGCGCTGAATGCCGGTGGACGCGGCATGTCCACAGGTCTGGATTCGAGAGTGCATCGAAAAGCTGCGACGAAGAATTCCGGACGGTGGAGGCCGCGGTTACGGCGGGAGCGCCGAACTGTTCATGGAAGGCAACACCTACTACCAGCCTATCGCACATCCGTCCTTGCGGGGGTCGGATCCGCCGGTGAGGACTCCCGTCTCCGGGTTGCGGGCGATGATCTGGCCACCCCCGAAACCGCCGCGGTCCAATCCCCGCCGGACCTCGATGCGATGGCCCCGATCCTGCAGCGCACGCATGACTTCCGGCTCGAAGCCCGGTTCCAGGAGCACGCGTCCCCCCGGCCGGTGCGCGCCCACACTGTTGGGCTGAGCGGAGGACGGACCGGCCAACTGCCAGCGTGGAGCATCCAGGGCTCGTTGCGGAGGCAGGCCTTCGTCGTACATGCGGACCATCATCTGGAAGTGCCCCTGCGGCTGCATATAGCCGCCCATCACACCCATGCAGGCCAACAACTCCGAGTCGGCCGTCACCATGCCGGGGATGATCGTGTGATACGGGCGGCGTCCACCGCGGAGTACGTTGGGATGGTCCGGGTCCAGGACGAAACCGGCCCCCCGGTTCTGAAGGCTGACACCCGTGCCCGGAACCACCAGGCCGGTGCCGGTGCCCTGATACAGGCTGTTGATGAAGCTGCAACCGTTGCCGTGTTCATCGACAGTGCAAAGGTAAACGGTGTCGGTACCGGCCGGCGGCAAGCCGTGCGGCACATCCTGCGCGGCCTGTTCCATGCGGATGCGGTCGCGCCGCGGAGCAAGCCACTCCTCGGTCAGCATGTGTTCCGGGGACACCACGGCGGCTGCCGGATCGGTAACGTAGCGCAGGGCGTCCGTGAAACCCAGGCGCATGCATTCAATCATCACGTGTATCCGATCGGCCGCGTCGAGTTCGGCCAGCTGGAACGGTTGTGCCAGGGCCAGGGCCAGCAGTGCGGCCAGTCCCTGGCCGTTCGGGGGACACTCGTGCAGCCTGTACCCGTGATAGTCGAAGGCCAGGGGGGCAACCCAGTCCGAGCGGTGGCCGGCGAGGTCCTCCTGGTCAAGCCATCCTCCGTAGCGCTGGACGTGGGCAGCCAGCTTGTCGGCAAAATCGCCGCGGTAGATGTACCCGGACCCTGTGGCCGCAAGGCCCCGCAGGGTCTCGGCCAGTTCGGGCATGCGGATTGTCTCACCCGGCCGCGGCGCCCGGCCGTCAATCAGAAGTTCGTTGCCGCTGGGCTGCGGCGGTCCCGACGACAGGTCCGGAGTGTCCCAATCGGGACTGCGCAGGAGCTTGGACACTTGGCGCTGCCAACCCAGGGCAATCCATTCGGAGACAGGGTAGCCATCGGATGCGTATTCGATGGCCGGGGCCAGGGCATCGGCCAGGGTCATGGTTCCGTGCCGCGCCAGGAGGTCTTCCCATCCGGCCGCGGTGCCGGGCACGCTGACGGCGTGGCCGGTAAAGGAAGGCATCGTGGCATAGCCCGCGGCGACGAGCTCCCGGGGATGGGCGTGCCGGGATGTGCGGCCCGAGCCGTTCAGGGCCGTAACCTGTCGGGTTGCCGAGTCATAAAACAGCGCGAAGCAGTCTCCGCCGATTCCCGTTGAGATGGGTTCCACCACGTTCAGGACAGCGGCGGTGGCCACCGCCGCATCCGCGGCGTTGCCTCCCGCCAGGAGGACGCGCAAGCCGGCCTGCGCGGCCAAGGGCTGACTGGTGGCCACCATGCCGCGTCGGGATTGGACATCGCTGCGTCGGGAATCGAATTCCTGTTTCAGGATCATGGTTGGCTGCCTGAGTGGTTGCGAATGATGGGATTGCCGGACTTGGGCGGCATGGCATGGCGCGGGCACCGCGGAGGCGTCAAGTCAGGCGGGAATGCCCAACCCGTCTTCCTCTACCCAGGCATCGGGAGCCGTGTCCACCCCGTGCCTGTCGAACACGGCCTGGATGCGCGTCCCGGTGTCTGCATCCATCTCCCAGTCCAGCCCTTCAAGGTTGGCCCGGACCTCGCCGGGGTTGCGAAAGCCCACCAGGGCGGTGCTCACCAGCTGGTTGGAGAGCACCCAGCGCAGGGCCAGTTGGGCCGAGGTGCGCCCCAAGTCGGCGGCAATGGCTTTCAAATCCTCCACGACGTCCACATTGCGGGCCAAAACGTCGGGGCTGAGCAAGGACAGGTTGAATGCCTTGCCCCTGGCGCGCCAGTCGTTGGCGGGGAATACGGTGTCCCGGTTGTAGGCGCCCGCCAGCAGGCCGTGTGCCAGCGATCCGTAGGTCATCAGGCCGCAGTCCAACTCGGCAACGGTCGGGAAGACAAACCGTTCGAGGCGCCGATCGAACAGGTGATAGCCGTACTGCACCACGTCAACGCTGCCCCCCTTGCATGCCTGGCGGATCTGCTCCGGCCGGAAGTTGCTGACCCCGACGAACCTGGCCTTGCCCTGGGCGCGGATGTCTTCCATCTTGGCCATGGCGTCCTCGAATGAGAAGTCCCGATCGGGCCAGTGAATGAGGTAGACGTCCACATAGTCCATGTTCAGTGCCTTGAGGCTGCGCTCGATGGCCGCCTGGGCCGTCTCCGGCCTGGAGTCCCGGTGGTGGACGGCGTCTTGGGGATAGATGCCGAATTTGGTGACGACCACGGCCTGATCGCGCCTGTCGGTGAGGGCTTGGCCCAACAAGGTCTCGGATCGGCCGAAGCCGTAGGCTTCGGCGGTGTCATAGAGGTTGACGCCCATTTCCAGGGCCAAGTGAACCGCATTGATGATTTCCTGGTCGTCGAACTCTCCGTATTCGCCGCTCGACTCCCAGCAGCCGAAACCAATCGCCGACACCTGCAGTTCGGTCTTGCCGAATCGTCTCATTTCCATGGTTTGCTCCCGGTGACCTCTGTGAAAAGGGGATGGCGAATGGTAGCACCCGCCCCGGCCAAGCGCCTGGCCGCTCCCAGGGCGCTTGGCCGGGGCGGCAGGCAGTCCTTTGGGTCTGCCGTGTTCGGCGGGCCGGCCGCGATGCCGGGTTACAATCCGGCCATGACCCTCGTCTTCGATTACATTGCGGATCTGGCCCCCTGGATTTACGCCCTTTGCGGCTTGAGCGCCCTGGTCTACCTGTACCGCGTGCGGAGCATCCGGACCGAAAGGTTGCAGGCGATTTTCGCGTTGGAACGCGAGCGGGCGGCCCGGGCCACGGCCGGGGTCATGACCAGTGTGGTCGGGCTCCTGGTGGTCATGGGGTTGACCTACTTCATCAGCAATGTGGACCAGGCCGTGCAAGAGGAAGCGGGTCCGGAAGCCCCTGTGGAAGTGCGAACCGAGTCAGGGTCGGCACCAGCCCTCGGTACCGACCCCGGTTTCAACCCGGCCGACGAAACCACGGGCACCGGGCAGGTGGCCATCCAGCCGGAGGACATGCGCAACGTGCCCTTTTGCGAGGACGAGAGTGCCCTGCTGTCTTCCCCGGCAGTAGACGACGAATTGGCCGGGAGGGTGGCTGTCCAAGGCACCGCAAAGCATGACGATCTGGCCTCTTACGTGATCGACATCGCACCCGGATCGGATCCCGCGGACCAGGATTTCACCGTGCTGTACACGGCTTACAACACGGTGCGGACAGGCCTGCTGGGGGAGTTCGACGCGTCAACCATCGGCCTCAGCGGACCGTACACGCTTCGCCTCCGTGTGCTTGATGCCGAGGATGTCCCGCTGGCCACCTGTTCGGTGGATGTGCGCATCGTCAACTAGCCGGCGACCCCAGGCCGCATGGCTCCCACCGGGAGTCAGTCTACTTCCACGAGTTCGGTGTCCGGCAGGAATTCCGCCCAGGCAAACCAGAAGTGGTCGAAGGCGACCTGGGGCTCCAGGGCCGATCCCTGCAGTTCCCCGGCCGTCGCCTCGCCCCTGATGTTCCAAGTGCTTCCGGTCTGTGCATCCCGGACGGTACCGTCGTCGGCAACATCGAACTCAAGGTTCCGGCCGTCCAGGACACGGCTGAACACCCCCACGCTGCCAATGTCCCGGGCCGTGCCGATTTCCGCTTCGGAGAGCGAGGAGGACATGCCTTCCTCGAAGAACACCACGATGCCCGGCTCGCCGTTGGGCGGGTCGTACTGGACCACGGTGCGAGCCTGTGCCAGCTCGAAAGGAATGGCCACACTGCTGTGATCCGGGAACAGGACCCCCACCACGCGGTCCAGTGGCTTGAGCCTTGGATCCGGTTCACCCGTGAACAGCACCAGATTCTCATTGCGGCTCAGGCCGTTGCCGTACGTGTCGTAGTTGACATAGGGGTTCATTCCGTAGTTGCGGCTGAACTGGTCCAAGGGGCGCTGCAGCACCTCGCCCTCCGGAAACAATTCGCGAAATCGACCGAAGCCAAGTACCTGGCTGGGCAGGAATGTCAGCTGGGTCGAAGCCAGTTCGCCGATCAGGGCGGCACCGGTGAACTGCTGCCACCAGGTTTCGGTCTGGCGGTCGTACATCACGAGGTCGCTGTGGCGCAGGCTGCCGGTGGTGCCGAAGTCGAGCACCATGTCGCCCACCCGACGGTCGAACACGACGCTGGCGTTGCAAAGGGGGCAGAAGGTCACGGTGACCGGCCGGCCGGCAATCTCGTCGTTGACGATTTCGTGCCAAATCAGGATGGCCAGCGGATAGGCCCGCGCCTGTCCGCCATGTTCGTAGACGATGACCGGATCCGTGTCCGTCAACCAGTCCTCCGCCGTAGCGATCGGTTCGAAGCGCGGGGCGTCCAGGGACGGGATGCCGTCCTTGGGCGGGCCCCCGGAAATGATTTCGGTCAGGTCGATCGTGCGTTTGGTGAAGTCGGTCTTCCAGCCCCGGGTGTTGATCGGATTGCGTCCCTCGATCGGCCGGCTGTCGACTGTGCGCACCTCTGCAATCGGGGAGGCATCGGGCGAGGGGTCCATCACGGTGGCCGGAACCGATTCCTCCGGCGGGGCGGCCGGTGGCGGCATTTGGCATCCGGCGAGCAGGAAGGCCAGCCATGCGATGGCCAACAGCAGCGTCGGTGATTGTTTGTTGGATTGCCATTGGGCGGAGTTGGTGATCGGCGGTGTAACACGTTGCATAGCGTAGTCCGGGTTGTGGCGGCAGGAAGACACCCGAGCTGCCGGACCGAAGCCGGCTTCGGCAGCCTTGTGGGCCTGGCATGTCAGAAACAGGTCCGAAACCGATCCGGCTCTGGTCTGTACGCCTGCCTAGGATTGTGGCACACGAACGCGAACAGCACCGTACCCCTCGTTTCGGATTTCAAAACGAGGCTGCGCAAGTGCCATTCTTCGTCATACCACCCCGCCACCTCGCGCCACACCATTGGTTCCAGCCCTGTCGATTGCCTGTCAACGGCACCGGGTGCGAATCAATCGCAGATCATCGCAAATCATCGACTTCGCGTTGCAGACCGGACATGAAATCGCTCGCCGTACATCCGGTTGTCCCCCGCTTGCAGGCAACGTTTCAGCGCCTGCAGGCAGAAACCAAGGCCATGCAGACTTTCGGCGCCTCCGGGCTGGTGGTGCGGGTCCGCTTGGAGGGGGACGATCAGGAGATCTTGGTGGACGGTCGTCTGCAGGAGGTTTTTTGGGATCCGCGTCCGGGCAGGGCGGATCTGGAACTGCACCTGCCGGCCGACCTCCTTCACCGCATCCTGATGGAGGAGGCATCGTTTCGCAAATCCTTCATGAACGGCGACATCCGTTCGCAGGGCAACGTATTTCGGGCGATGCCCTTTGCCGACCTGCTCCAGGCGGCGCGGTCGATTTATCAGGACATGGACACGCAGGCCCCTTGACGCGGCCGTTGCCCTTGTGACGCCTCATGGATGAACGGGAACAGATTCGGGATCGGATCGATCTGGTGGAATTCATTGGACGCTACGTCACGCTGAGTCGTGCCGGCAGCACCTACAAGGCCTGTTGCCCGTTCCATCAGGAAAAGACCCCCAGTTTCGTGGTGTCGCCCGAGCGCGGCACCTGGCACTGCTTCGGTGCCTGCGGCGAGGGCGGCGATCTCTTCAAGTTCCTGATGAAGATTGAAGGCCTTGAGTTTTTCGATGCACTCAAGAAGCTCGCGGCCGAAGCCGGCGTGGAACTGGCGCGGAAACGGCAGGCTCCCGATCCCCTGGATCCGGTGCGGGAAATCATGGGCAGGGCCGCGGCCTTCTATGCCACGGCTCTGCACGACGCCGCCGAGGGCCAAGTTGCGAGGGATTATCTACGGCAACGCGGTGTTGCACCGGAGATGGTCGATGCTTTCCAACTGGGCTACAGCGACAGGTCATGGGACAGTCTGGTCTCCTTTCTGCAAAGCCAGGGCTTTGCCGAAAGTCATGTGTTGCAGACCGGCTTGCTCTACCACGCCGAGAGGCAGGGATCCTATCGGGATCGGTATCGGGGCCGGCTGATGTTCCCCATCCGGGATGCCCGCGGCCGGGTGGTGGGTTTCGGGGCGCGCGAACTGGGGAGCGAGTCCCGCGGCGCCAAGTACATCAACTCGCCGACCACGCCCTTGTTCAACAAAAGCCAGGTGCTCTACGGCATCGAACACGCAGCCGGACCCATCCGCAAACTGGGGGAAGCCGTGCTGGTGGAGGGGTATCTGGATGTCGTCACGGCCCATCAGTTCGGGTTCGCCAACACGGTTGCCTGCCTGGGCACCGCAGTGACGCCGGGACAGTTGGGGCTGTTGCGCCGATATACCTCGCAGGTGGTGTTTGCCCTGGACGCGGATGCGGCTGGCCAGCAGGCGACGTTGCGGGGACTGGAAAAGGCCAGGGAGACGCTGCGCGCGAGCAATCGGAATGATCGGAACGCCGGCCGCAACCGCCCCGCCATGGCCTTGCGCATCGCGGCGATGCCGGAAGGGCGCGATCCAGACGAATTGATCAGGGAGAACGCCGACGGTTGGAAGGAGGTTACCGGCGGTGCCTTGACGCTGGTCAACTTCTATGCGAACCATGCCGAGCGAGCCTTCGACCTGGAGGTCCCCGAGCAAAAGCAGAAAGCCGTCGAGCTCCTGGTGGAAGTCCTGGCGGAAGTCCATCAGGAAGTTGCGCGGGACGAGTACATCAAGCAAATGGAAGCCCGCTTCGCCACTGCGCCGGGGTTGTTGCAGCGCATGGTGGTGAACAGAGCGCGGCTGCCCGAACCGGATCCGGTCCCGGCGGAGGCGGACACCGAAGTCGCCTGGGAGGAGCCCTCCCGGGTACCCGTCGTACAGCTCCAGGAACCCGGATCCCTGCGCCACGAACTGGAACGGAAGGTCCTGTTGGTTCTGTTGCGCGATCCGCTTCGACTGCACAGGCAGATCAATTCGGTCCTGGCGGGATTCGAGGCGGACCTGCCCGTCCTGACCGCCGAGGACTTCATCGACAACCGGGCGCGGACCTTGTATGGCCTGTTGCTGAGCGTCGATCCGGACGAGGAGTGGGATGTCGACGAATTCATGTCGGGACTCGACGAGGCGGCGGGCGCCTACCTGCAGCGGGTGTTGGCGGAACAGGATGGCGTGCTGTCAGGACCGGCCATGGAAGGCAACACCAATCGGGAGGCGTGCAGCGAAGCCGTGGGGCTGCTGTTGCGGATGCGCGAACTGGAATGGCGTCGGCGCCTCAAGACCATCGACATGGTCCAGGACGGCGCCGCCTATCGCACAGGGACGGCGCACCTGCGCCGCATTCAGGATCTCCGACACGAATACAACCCGCTGCAGCCCGTCAGGGCGGCGGCTTTGGCCAATTGACAACCATCATCGACCCAAACGACGTAGCACAGGTGAACAACATGGCTGTAACCGATACCCGCTATTCGACCAGTCTGGATGACGGCGCCGTTGCCATCAGGCAGGTGGGGGCGCCGCTGACGGATGCCGGACCGGCGGACTGGGCCGGATCGCTGGATCCCATTCAGGTCTACATGCGCGATGTGGGGCGGCATCCGCTCCTGACCGCGGACGAGGAAAAGTTGCTGGCAACGGCAATGATTCACGCCGGCCAAGCCCGCGCCCGGCTGGATGACGAGACGGATCCCGACGAGCGCGGCCGGTTGGCCCAGGTGATTGCGGACGGCCAGGTCGCCCAGGAACGACTGGCCAACTGCAATCTGCGCCTGGTCATCAGCCAAGCCAACCGCCAGCGCAACAACGGCGTCAGCTTTCTGGACCTGATTCAGGAGGGGAACGTCGGCCTGATGAAAGCGGTCGAGAAGTTCGATCCCACCCGCGGCTTCAAGTTCAGCACCTATGCCACGTGGTGGATTCGGCAGTCCATCAGTCGGGCCCTGGCGGATCAGGCGCGCACGATTCGACTGCCGGTGCACGTCGTTGACAAGCTGAAGAAAATCGAGCGCACGCGCAAGCATCTGCGAGGATTGCTGGGCCGCGATCCCTCGCTGCTGGAACTGTGTCTGGAAACCGGCCATCTGGATCGATCCATTGAGGGGTTGATCCCGGATTGGGTGTTGACAACCGATGCCTGTCATCTGGTGGAGGACGAGGATGTGCGGGCCGTGGCCGAAGCGGCCGTGGACAAGGTCAGAAACCTGCTCAGCCTGGATACGGCCCCGGTCAGCCTGTATGCGCCGGTGCACCACGGCGAGGATGCGTTGTTGCTGGATATCGTCGAGGACGAAAACTCGCCGGAACCGGCCGAAGCCGCCAGCATCGAAATCATGAAGGAACAGGTCAACGACGTGTTGAACGACCTTGATCCCCGGGAGAGGGGCATCATCAACAACCGGTTCGGACTGGACGATCAGGAGCCGCTGACGTTGGACGACCTTGGCAAGGAGTTTGACATAACGCGCGAACGGGTACGCCAGATCGTC
>CAZMKQ010000070.1:23835-24603 GCA_964566955.1 uncultured Caldilineaceae bacterium
AGGACTGTGGCAGGCACCTGCGCGAGTTCATAATCTGAAGTTCGGAAGGGAGGGGCTGCGCTGCCTTCCTTCGTCCGCCTTCCTCGGCTCAACTGCGCAGAACGGCCCCGGACACAACCGGGGCCGTTTGACCGGAGACAAAAAAAGCCGGTGGTGCCGGAGCATCCCACTCCAAGCACCGCCGGCCGGATCGGTGCAGGACGGCGGACTATTCGAAATCGGCAATCATGGCGTCGATCTTGCTCGTAATGCTGTCAACCACTTCCTGAACCGGCCGTTCGCCCAGGATGGCTTGGCCGATTTCGTTGGAGTGGATGGTGTTCAGCTCTTCCTGGAACGGGACCGGGGTCCACGGCGTGGCCGTGTTGGTCATGTCCAGCATGTACTTCCAGCCATTGCGCGGCAGGATTTCGTTCAGGCTGTTGGCCCAAGGCTCAACGTTTTCCTTGCGGAAGGGTGCTCCGAAGAAGTTCTGGGCCCACCACAGATCTTCGCCTGGCGAATTGATGAACTTCAGCAGTTCCCAAGCCGCGTCCACGTTGGCGGTTCCCGTGCCGTTGATCGAGTGGTAGTCGTTGCCGACAAAGTTCGAGTGGCCGTGGGAGCCTCTGGGAGGAGGCACAAAGTCCCAGTCAATGTCCTCCCAGCTTGAGCGGTAGTTGGGGATGCTCCAAGTGGAGGACCGGATGATGGCTTGCTTGCCGTTGGAGGCCCAGTCGAAATCGGCGGTTTCATCGGGTTTGCCCAGCGACCGTTCCTCGTTGATCA
>CAZMKQ010000071.1:0-1110 GCA_964566955.1 uncultured Caldilineaceae bacterium
CGGGATTGACGTCCAGACCTTCACCGTGGCCGTGTAATTCCACATTAGACGTATATAGTCAGACGCAAGCTGTTGGGACAGCCCGCGAACAAGCTCCCTGACATCTTTTCATCCCTGATCGCCAAGGCATCTCGCAATCCTGCCCTTGATGTGAAGGGGATTGTAGTTGAGCACCTGAGTGCCCAGACTGGCAGCTATGGATGGCCCACAGACAAAGCTCTCGCTACGAAACTGACCCAGGAACCCATGTCCAAGCAGAACAAGGTCCGAAAATCCATTCTGCTGGGTTTGGAAGTGTGTATGCGCAGCGACAAGGTGGAACCGCTTGGTTCCACTGACGAGTACACTGTCGAGCACCTCATGCCAAGAAAGTGGTCGGAGGAGGAATGGCCGCTGACTGCCGACAATGGCCGGAAAAGCGACGAGGAACTTCGACACTTGAGGGCTGTGCGGGAACGCAAGATTGAATTCATCGGGAACCTGACACTAGCAACCCGGAAACTCAACTCCACCACAGGCAACAAGCGTTGGTCTAAGAAGAAAAAGGAACTGGCCAAACACAGCAGCCTGTTCCTGAACCGAGACCTGTTGCAATTCTCGCCGAAAGCATGGGACGAGGCCACCATAGATGCAAGGAGCCAGATTGTCGCAGACTTGGTGCTGAAGACTTGGCCGTTGCCTGCGGGAATCTGAGCGCATCCAAGGGATCTACCAGTGCGTTGAACACAGCTCCGAACCAGTCCGGTACACCGACTCAGATCCTATGGTTTGGACAGTTTCTTGAGGTTGGTACCGGTATCGGACACCGGTGTGGGGGACCGTATTCAGGGGCCGGATGGCCCCGTTGCCAGAGGGGGTGCCCGACTGTGTTGCGGTGCTGTGCAGAACCGTAACCACTGCCGCACCCAGTTGCAAACGGCGTGCCCCTCTCACCAACCCCACAGATTAGGTAATCTGTGGGTCAATACAACATACAAGCTGCTCTTAGGGAGACTGGGTGGGCACCATTTGGGTCAGACGAAATCGGACTGTCCGGCTGTCAGCCAGTCCATGAACTCGGTCCCCGTGCCGGCCCAGGCCAGCACATCCGACATTTCAGGCCACCTACCC
>CAZMKQ010000071.1:1210-3244 GCA_964566955.1 uncultured Caldilineaceae bacterium
TCCGCCTTGCCCACTTCAATCCCTTCCGCCTTGGCATCCTCAAAAGCGGCCTTGATGCCCTCCGGCGATGGTCTCGTACAACATGGCTGCTGCCTCCAACGTGATGTCCCCCGGAAGTTCGCAAGCCAACTTCCACATACCACGATCAGAAAGAACCTGACTGTATCTTGAGGTCGATGCTTAAGGGATCTCAGAAGGAGTCGGGTTATTCGGCCATCAGCCGGTCCATAAACTCGGTCCCCGTGCCGGTCCAGGCCAGCACATCCGACATTTCAGGCCACCTACCCTGGTCGGAAGCGAGCAGGAATTGCCGAAACGCCTCGGCCTCGTCAGGAAACCTGTGGGCAACAACATCGGCCAACGCCTCGGCCTTGCCCACCTCAATCCCTTCCGCCTTGCCCACTTCAATCCCTTCCGCCTTGGCATCCTCAAAAGCGGCCTTGATGCCCTCGGCGATGGTCTCGTACAACATGGCTGCTGCCTCCAACGTGATGTCCTGCGGAAATTCGTAACCCAACTCCGCCAAATCATAAGCGAAAAGATCTTGCACCGCGGCCGTGGGCTGCCGCCGCAGAGCCCGGTCCTCCGGCAACAACGAATCCAGCCCCTCGACCTGATGCCGAATCCGTGCAAGTGCTTGCGCCACCTGGTCCCGCGTCCGACTGTTGCGCAGTGCATGGGAGATTTTGAACAGCTGAATGATGCACTCCCACGGGGTGTCGGCCGCCCTGTCCATCCATGGGAAATTGTGGATGTCCACCACCCGTACCGACTCCCGGACCATCACCGCGTCACCACCCGGGAGTACCGCCGTCCCCAACAAGCCGTACCCGTCGGGCCAACGGTGTTCTCCAACGTTGAACACCGTGGCGTGGACCCAGAACCCGGGACCGGCGGCCGCCTCAATCCCGTTGGCTTCAGCCGTGCCCAGAGCTGCATAGGCGTAGCGTTGCAGGCGCAAGCCCATGTCCACCTGGTACCGGTCCTGACACTCGAGCAGTACCAGACCTTGAATTGTTCCGTCCTTGTCCTCCGCCAGAAACAGCTTGTCGGACCTACTCTGTTCGAGGCCTTCCGAAACCCACTCGGTGGGCCCAGGCCGTCAGGCGTTCCGCCTGCCCATCGGGCAGCGCCGCGAACGCCTCAAGCCACCAATGCGCCCACTCCACCCGTTGCAGCAGAAGCTTGAAGATGCTGTCGAACCGGCGCCGGTGTCGCGGGCTATGTTGGTCAACTGCCGGCGAATCGTCCATGTGGGCTTGCCCTGAAACCGAAACTGTATACCAACTCCATCTTCATGATCATATATTAGCATAACAACGCACTATTGTATGAAATCAACATTTGAAATAGCATATACAACGATTTTCATATCGAAAATAATCCAACAACACTGATATAGCGGATGATCAGTCCGTTCCCAGGTATCAGGGCTACCCGGAAACCGAAGCCGAACGCTTGCGGAACCCGGCAACGAGCGTTCCGAGGCATCCGGATCCATTGTTGATGCGGCGACCCAGTACCAGACAGGCCAGCCGGTTGCAAGCCACCGGCCGGCCCCGTCCTCAGCCTCAACCAGGCGATGTCCTGCAGGAGGCCCTACACCTGAAACAGTGCCAAGTCCACCTTCGGCTCGCTCCCTCGCACAAACACGGGAATATGTTCGAGGGGTGCCGCAATATCCAATGTCCTTCCACCGTCGTGCTGCCGTCCGGTCCATGCACATGACCAGTGTTCGCCGTTCGGGAAATACACGGCCCGGCTGCGTTGCCGATAGGCGGTAACGGGAGCGACGAGCAGATCCGGACCAAAGAGAAACTGGTCCTCGACGACATGGGTTTGCGGGTCGTGCTCGAAGTCGAAGGACAGCGGACGCATGGGAGGGATGCCCCGGTCGGAGGCCAGCTGCATCTGCGCCATCACATAGGGACGCAATCGTTCCCGGAGCAACATGGCTGCCCGAATGAACGGATAGCTGTCGCCACCAATGGTCCAGGCTTCGTTGTTGGGCCGGTGGCCGTGCGTGCGGAATAT
>CAZMKQ010000071.1:3254-24492 GCA_964566955.1 uncultured Caldilineaceae bacterium
CTTTGGCTGTCGGGCGTAACGAACCCGCCGATTTCGGCAGCGCCCCACGGGATGCCGCTCATGGCCAGGTTCAGACCGGCCTTCATGTATTCGTCCAAGTGTTCAAAGGACGACTTTATGTCGTGTGCGGCCGGGGAGGCGCCGTAGCACTGCGAACCGGCCCACGAACTGCGGCAAATCGTGACCACCTCGTGTTCGCCGGCGGCATGCAAGGCATCGTGAATGTTCTTCTGGTGGGCTACCGGGTAGTGGCAGTGGGCCTCCAGGGCCGGCCCCGCGTGGTACCGCACCCGGTCGTAGTCCTGAATTGAATGCAGGTCGTCGCAGGGGTCCAGCCAGAACGTCCGGATCCCCAGATCGAAGTAGTTGCGCTTCCACTTGTCCCACAGGTAGGCGGCCGCTTGGGGATTCGTGGGATCGACCTGTCGCGTTCGAACCGCCTGACCATCGTTCGCCTGCCAGGGAATCCAGGTCTCGCCACCCTCGATGGCGTCAATGAACAGGCCCTGTTCCAGCATCGGCCCGAAGTTCTCGCTCTCCTCCTCCACCAGAACCCACGGCGAAATCATGATCCTCACCCCCATGGCATCCAGTTCCCTCACCATGGCTTCCGGATCGGGCCAGAAGTCGGGATCGAGTTTCCAGTCACCTGTTTTCCGCCAGTGACGAAAGTCGATGACGATGACCGAAAGCGGGATGCCGCGCTGACGGAACTCCCTGGCGGTCGCCAGCAGTTCCTCCTGGGTCCTGTACCGCAGCTTGCACTGCCAGAAGCCCGATGCCCAGTACGGCATCTTGGGGGCATGTCCCGTGGCGTCGGCGTAGTTCTCCATGATGGCGCCGTAGGTGTCGCCCACGGTGACGTAGTAGTCGATTTGCCGGCAGCCGTCGGATACCCAGCGCGTCCGGTTCCGACCCAGCTCCACCCTTCCCAGGGACGGGTTGTTCCACAACAGGCCATAGCCGGCACTGGACACCAGGAACGGTACCGTGTGCTTCACATGCCGTTGATACAGGTCAATCACGCATCCCTTGAGGTTGACGCCGCCGGTGGCATTGAGTCCCATCCCGTACAGACGCTCGTCCGGGCGCGGGGCGAAGTGAACCTCGGTGCGACACAGCCCTTCCTCCTCAAACCCGGGGACGGGCTTGTAGGTGCGAGTACCCGGGTTGTGGGCGCCCACCACATAGTCGTATTCGCCAAGAATGGGTTCTCCGGCCCGGAAGAACCGCAGATGGCCTGCCTGCAGGATATGGCCGGACCCGGGAATGGGGGAAGGATCCGTCAGGCGGGCGGAGATCAGTCCGTTGGCGATGGAGGCCGCGTCGTTGGCGATGTTGACGACCGTGGTGGACGAGGATTCCCGAAGGGCACCGTCCACCGTCTCCGTCAGTGCCCAGTTGCGATCGCTGACTTCGGAGTTGACGGTGGCGCGGACGCGCAACCCGTCGCGGCCCCATGGTTCGACCACCAGGGTCTCATCGCCGTGCCTGTGCACCAGTTGGCTGCCGATTTGAGTCAACTCGCCTTTCATGACCACGCCTCCGCACACCTCAACTTCCCCTCGAGTTGACCCCGGAGGATTGGATTCCGGCTACTTCCCTGACACGGATGAGCATGGTACCTGAGGCGCGGGACTGCAGGAAGCGTTACTTGGCTCCCGGCAACCGCGAGTGATCGTATGGGGCGGTTATCGACAGCCATGGACAGATCCAAACATGCCAGACACCAATGCCACTGAACCAAGAGCCTGCCATCGACAGGCAGATACCGAGCCTCATAGGGATCTGCCGACCACTTTGCAGGAACTGACTCAAGGTCTTGACTTGGGCGGCCCCACGGGCACCAGGCCATCGGTCCCGCCCCAAATCCGCTAGGCAGTTCCAAGTCAACTGCGCACCATCCGCCCAACTCCATACTGCGGGACGCCAAGCTCACTTCCCGGCAGGTCATGAATTCGATGGAGGTACACCAACCAACACAAACCTCAATATAACTACAATAAAACTAAAAAATTGCCACTTACAGTCTATAATTGCGTTATTATACTAGCAGGACTCTTGTTCTTGCAGTGCCAAAGTAAGATGAGGCCGACTGTGGTACCATGGCCTTACTGGCATGCTTGAACACCCGATGTCTACACGCATGGGACAAGACCACGGCTTTCAACTCACCTTCATCGACGAAGAGAGCCGTTTGGTCGGCAGCGATGCCTGTATTGCACCGTCAACCGGTACCAAACCGCTCGACGCTCCCGCTGAAAACCGGCATCGAGCACAATCCGGGGACAATGTTCCTGTTGCCCTTGTGGACGAAGCCTGCGCCGCGCCCAACGGGTTATCGGCGCAGCGGTTGGGAAAGGAGCAGGAGGAAGCCGTTGGCACGTTTGCCGATCTCTTCTGTGGCATCGGCGGATTCCACTATGCAGCCGAGGACTTGGGCCTGCGCTGTGTCTTTGCCTGCGACATCGATGAACACGCACAGTCGCAGTACGCGCACAACTTCGGGATCAATCCCAGTGGCGACATTGCCGGAGTTCCCATCGAACTCATTCCCGACCATGACCTCCTCTGCGCCGGCTTCCCGTGCCAGCCCTTCAGCATCATCGGCAACCGAGCCGGCATGGACGATGCCCGCGGCACGTTGATTTACGAGATTGCCCGAATCCTCCGGGGCAAACAGCCCAAGGGATTCGTATTGGAGAATGTCAAGCAGATCGCGACGCACGATCGTGGACGCACCAAGAATCGAATCATCACGGCCTTGGAACAGGAAGGGTATGTCTGCGAGCATACCGTGCTCAATGCAATCAACTTTGGGCTGCCGCAAAAGCGTGAGAGATTCATCATTGTCGGCTTTCGCGACAGTGAGGCACTTGGTCGCTTCCAATGGCCGCAACCACAGGAAACCTATGCTCCGTTGACCGAAATCCTGGAATCCAATGTGGATCAGCGTTATTTCGTCAGCGAACGGATTCGCAAAAGCCGAAAGGCCAAGCACACGGCCACTGTGACTCCGTCCATTTGGCATGAGAACAAGGGTGGCAACGTGAACAGCCACCCGTTTTCCTGTGCGCTTCGAGCCGGAGCCAGCTACAACTACCTATTGGTGAACGGCGAGCGGAGGCTGACCCCAAGGGAGCAACTGCGCCTGCAAGGCTTTCCCGACTCCTTCGAAGTGACTGGCAGCGACAACCAGATTCGCAAGCAGACCGGCAACGCAGTGCCGGTGCCCATGGTGCGTGCGGTCATGAAGGAGTTCCTGCGTGCCACAGGTTAGGATCCGCCAAGGTTATGTCAGGCATGAACCATATCCGCTGAACCAGTTCCCTTTTGAGGTCGTCGAGGGAATCGCCAAACGTATTGTTCACTTGCGAAGCGTCGGACACGCCGATGTGTCAGGCGACGAATTTCAGCGGATCTTCTCCGAGGCCATTGATGGAATCAGCTACCCATCACCACTTGGCGTGGCAGACGTTGCATGGAATGGATGCGCATGGTCTGTGAAGACCATCAAAGACAATCATCCACACCGCTTCCAAGTAAAACGGGGAGGGAGCGTACACCCCAAAACCCTGCGCCTCATCAGCGGTCGGAACAGCCCAGTCTTTTCAGCGGGGATCACCGATCACTCGACTGATATACAGAAGACCGGCAATGCGGTGGTTGAAGTCTTCAACCAGCGGCTCGCTGAAGCCAGAGAGGAACATGACGATGTAAGAATGGTGGTCTTGGTCCGCAATATGGATACTCAGGAGTTCACTCTCTTTGAGCGATCAATGGCACCTTGGGCCGTAAACGACTTCATCTGGACGCGCAACAACCGTGACAACCTGGAAGCGCATGTGGATGGCCGCCATGTGTTCACTTGGCAACCTCACGGATCCCAGTTCACCATGAAGGAACCCGTGCCGCAAAGTGCCACCAGATTCAAAATCACGAATGAACCTGCTCGCCTCTCCATACAACAGGTACTCAATCTGGCGGGATACTCCACTGAATGGGTTGAGGTGCTGGAACCTGGCGACTAACTCCACCTGAACAGGCTTCCGAGTCAACAGCATCCATGGCGGTTGAAACTGGTCAGGTGACTTCTATCCCAGCGCGAGACATTGTTGACAGGGGTCTCTGATTGGACGTTCGGCTGCTTGCCACATGCCTTTGGTGTCCAAGTATTGATGCACTTGGGGGGCACCTCCACCACGAGATGCCCGTCGCTCTATGGAGCAAGCATGTCCCGGATGGCCTGCCTACGCTCTCGCCTGTCGTCCATCTGTGTGACTACGCGAATCACATCCTCGATGTCCGGCCACTGGACAACCGGGATGCGCAACAGTCGGTCGCGGAACTCAACACCGCATTGGGCGTCGGTATACCGGCTCACGAGTTCAGCCAACAGGTCGGCTTGGCCCCTCCGATGGTTCTGCAATTCAATCGAGAACCAGTCCCCCAACGTATTGTCCCACCAATCCAGCCCCCCCTGGCATGTTCGCAGGACGCTGTGCAGAACGCGGCTGGGCCATCCGTCCAGAGCCTCATCCACAGGCTGGAAATTCCGCTCTGTGACATCCAGATGCCAACCGCGCAAGGGGTTGGCCGGATCCTGTGAATCCAAGATCCAATACTCTTGGACTTGCAGGCGTTCGCATACGATTTTCTTGTGAATCAGGTCGGCCTGCCTTGACTGAGCGGACACAATCTCCAGGACAAACAGCAGTCGGCCCCAATCTCCCCATCGCAACGAAGTTGCGGTGGGCTCCGTGTCTCGTGGTACGTTCCACAGGGCGATGTCAAACGCCAGCTTGCCTCCCTCCGAAGTCTGGCGATAGGGCGTTCCCTCCAGAAACTCATTGGGAATGTGATGGACCTGTAAATCGGAGGTCACCCGGAACCCCAGGTCATGCGCTGCCTCGTAGGCTTCAAACCGTTGTCGCAGGGTGCTTAACGCACGGGCATGGGGGTCGGTCTGAACCAAGTTCACACCTTCCTCGAAACAGTAGGGATCCTCAATGAAATCATCTGGAAACCCGACCGTTGCCAATGCGGACGCAGGCAAGGACACCGGAGAGGCGGCCGGTGCATGCACTTGACTCACGGAATCCACCTCCATTCAGACGACGATTTTGAAACTCTAACACAGTGCCGCCCAGAGGAATTATCGCTCGGTTTGGTCTCGATTCGAGGCGGCAGTGCCCTCCGCTCCCGTGTCGCTCGCTGTATGCCACGGGCCTGAATGTTCGCTACGCCTGTCTGCGTACCAACTCCACAAACGTCCGGCTGTCAAGATCGTCTTCGTCGATCGCGCCTTCGTCCAGCATCCGCTGCAAAATCTCAAACACCCCGTTGCGCCCCAACTGCAGCCGACGCTGCAGGACATTGGCGGAAAGAACCTTCAGCCCCTTGGCCTCGTCCAAGGCCCTCAGGTACAAGCCTTCCTTCGACTCGGGTGCAGGCGATACCGGCGCAGAACCCGGCTCGTTCCGGTAATTGTCTGCCGCACCGACATCCGTATGTTTACCGGCGCGTCCCGAGCCTTTCCGATTGGAGGACACAGCCGATGGCGGGGATTCGGACCGGCGCGCCGGAGGTTCCTGTGGGGCCGTGTTGCCAGACGACGTCTCCCGGGCCGGACTGTCCGATCCGACTTCCCCGGATGCCTCGCCATTCTTACCAGAGTCGTCTTCGGGCAGGCTTGGTTCCGAAGGTTCGGAGGCCGCGGCCTGTTCCGCCAATCCATGTTCCGGGGCATCCTGCCCGGTCGCTGCAATTTGCCGCAGTCGTTCAACCGCGGCCGACTCAGGTTCCCTCCCTGGTCGCCGTCGGGTCCCAATCTCCCGACCCGGGTCGGGTTCGGGATCAGGTTTGCCGGCAGGCGGAGGCAACGGAGCCCGATCCGGCGGAGGAAGGTCGACAGGGGTGGGAACCAAAGACTCGTGGGCCTCCACGGTCCGACCGGATTCCGTCCCGGAGGCCGCCGGGAACGCTCCAAGATCCCACAGGTTCGCTTCCGCCTCCCAATGGTCGATAACGCCGGCAATCTCGGGGTCGCTCACCCAGGTGCCCTGCACCCGTCCAACCCGTTGTGCGTCCGGAGCCACAAACAGCATGTCGCCGTTGCCCAGGAGCCGTTCGGCTCCGGCTTCGTCGATGATTACCCGGCTGTCGATTTGGCTCGACACGGCAAAGGCAATGCGCGCCGGGAAGTTGGCCTTGATCAGCCCGGTGATGACATCCACCGACGGCCGCTGCGTCGCAATGATCAGATGGATGCCCACGGCCCTCGCCATCTGGGCCAGACGGCAAACCGCCTGCTCCACCTGCTGCGGCGCCGACATCATCAAGTCCGCCATTTCATCGATGATGGCGACGATGAAGGGCATCGGCGGTTCACCCTCCTCAATCCGCCGCTGGTTGTAGCGGTGAATGTCGCGGACCCGCTCGACGTTGAGCAGCTGGTAGCGCGCGGTCATCTCGGCCACGCACCACTCCAGCACGGCCTCGGCCTGTTCCACGTCCGTCACCACCGGCTTGAGCATGTGGGGAATGCGGTTGTAGGCGCTCAGTTCGACCATCTTGGGGTCGACCATGAGAAACCGGAGGGTCTCCGGGGTGTGGGACAGCAACAGGGTCGTGATGATGGCGTTGATGCAGACCGACTTGCCGGTACCGGTGGCGCCGGCAATCAGCAGGTGGGGCATCCGGGCCAGGTCCGCCACAATCGGCTGGCCCTTGACATCCTCGCCCAGGGCCAGCGGCAGGCTGGCGTTCATCGAAAGAAAGGCGTCACTGACAACCAGGTCCCTCAGGTTCACCGAGTTGATGACGGCGTTCGGAATTTCGATTCCAACATAGCTCGTGCCCGGAATGGGCGCCTCGATGCGCACCGAAGCCGCCGCGGCCGCCAAGGCCAGATCGTCGCGCAGACTGGTGATTTTGCTGACCTTGACCTTTGTGCGCTTGACGTAGCCGCGCGTGTCGCTCCGTTCGATAAATCCGGGCTTAATCAGGTACTGCGTGACGGCCGACCCCGTGTAGGCGCCCTCGAAACTCGCGGGCACCCCGAACAGTTCCAGCGTGTCCTGGATGAGGGTTCCCATCTTGCGCACGCGGTCGTCGTCCTCCTCAATCCGCTCCCGCGAGTAGAGAAGCTGGTTGATGTCCGGCAGGGCCCAGGCCTGCCCGAGGCCTTCCTCCGGTGGCCCGGACCTTTCAGCCACCGGTATTGCGGCACCTTCACGCACCGGGGGAGGCCGGACCGGAACCGCCACGGCCTCCACTTCCGGCGAACCGTGTTCCAGCGGGGCCATACGGGGAGTCCGCATGCGTTCCAGCCAGTGCACGTAGGCAAACCAAACCCGCCCGTACACTCTCCGCAGCGGTTCAAGGTCGACACGGTGCCGACTCACCCGTTGCCACACGCGATACAGGCGGGTTTCAGGCCAAGGAGTATGTTCCCGTTCGCGACTGTCGACGCGGCCCAGCCGTTCCCAACATGCGCGCAGCCGCCGAACAGCCCGCCGCCACAGGCTCTCCAGCCACTCCGGAACCACCATCCAGCCGCCCGCGAGGGCCAGGCCCACAAGCACCGTCCACGCACCGGCCGACCCCAGGGCCTCCTCCAAGTGCGTTCCCGACCGGTAGCCGATCCACCCTCCGGCGGATGGCAGGGACGGCGACAGCGCCTGCACCAAGTCCCCCGCCAACGGATCCGGCATCAGGGTCAGCCCCACCACCAGGCAGAGATACAACAGTACGACGCCGGCCGGCTTGTGCCAGGGCGGCATCGGCTGATACTCCATGGCCCGCACGATGATCCAGAATCCGAGAAACCCGATCACGGCCGGCAAGCCCCAGGCCGCCACGCCCACCAGCGACTGCAGGCTGCCAATCCACATGTCGGTCAACCTGCCGCGGGTCAGGGACATGAAGCTGAGCTGCGTCAACACGGCAACCATGACCAGCACGGTTCCGGCCAGACGCGGCGAATACAGCGAGGCCAACAAGGCCTGCCACGAACTTGCCGCGGATTTCCTCTTGGTCGGGGTTCGTTGAGCCACCGGCAATCGGTTCCAATCCTGACGACAATGGCAAACAGACAGGGGGGACAGGCCTGTCCTCAATGCACAGGCCCGCCTCGTCCGGCCCCCGGGCGGGTCGCCGGACGTCTCAATTCAATTCTATCGGATTAAAGCGGGTCCGAAACACCGTTGTCGGCAGCCAGCTTGACCACTACAAAGGGATTGCGGCCCAGTTCGTCCCGGCAGATCCGCCGCAATACGCGCACCAAATCCCGTTCGATGTCCGAGGCCTTGGTCCCGGAGTTTCCGGCCATGGCGGCAAAGCGCTTGGCCACGGCCTGCCGGGCCATGTCGTGGAAGTCCCGCTGCTCCTCGCGGTACAGCGCCCCGCGACTTACCAGCACCGGTGCGCCCCGCATCTCCCAGGCGCGGGCACTGTAGTTGACGACACACACCAGCATCCCGCCGTCCCGCAGCAGCCGCCTTTCGTTAAGAATGCCGTGGTCGTCGCTGACCACGGAGCCGTCCACCACAATGCGTTCCGCCGAAACGGGCTCGCCCTCCCGCACCAGACACCGGCTCAACCGGGCATCTCCATGCCCGGGTTCGAAATCGCGGTTCCAGTGGCCGAACTCCAGACAGCCGCCATCCTCCAGGATCAGCACATCCTGCTCGGGCATGCCGTGGTCCACGGCGGCCCGGCGGTTCAGCTCCAGATGACGGTACTCGCCATGGACGGGCAGGAAGAAACGGGGCGACAGGAGGTCCAGCATGCGGGCGTTCTCCCGCAGGCTGCCGTGGCCCGACACGTGGATGTCGGCCAGGTCCGCGTAAATGACATTCGCCCCCCGGCGGAACAGCCGGTTGACCATGTTGTAGTAGTTCTTCTCGTTGCCCGGGATCGGGGTGGCGCTGATGATGATGGTGTCGTCGCTGCGCACTTGGTGAAACCGATGATTGTCAAGGCTGAGTCGGTTGAGCGCGCTCAGCTCCTCGCCCTGGGAACCCGTGATGAGCACACAAATCCTGTCCGGCTCCCCCTTGTCGATGTCCTGGTCGCTAAGAAGACTGTTCCAGTCCAAATCCACGTAGCGCAGTTTGACGGCGTTCTCCGTGTACCGGTACATCGAACTGCCCACGAGCCCCACCTGCCGCCCGTTGCGTTCGGCCAGGTTCAGAACCTGCTGCACGCGGGCGGTGTTGCTGGCGAAGGTGGAGAAGAAAATGCGGCCGGTGGCCTCTTCAAACAGTTCCTGAAGCTTGTCCTCGATGGCGACTTCGCTGCTCGTGGCCAGATCCTCTTCGGCATTGGTGCTGTCCGCCATCAGGAGCAGAACGCCTTCCTGTCCCCACGCCTCCAGTCGATTCACGTCGATCGGCCGGCCCAGAACCGGATTCTCGTCGAACTTGAAATCGCCCGTATGGATCACGCGTCCCAGCGGCGTGTTCAACGAGATGCCCAGACTGCTCGGAAAGCTATGGTTGACTTGGAAGAACTCGGCCTCGAAGGCACCCAACTGCAGAACGGTTTCGGTGTCCACGGTCCGGAGCTGGCGGACCGCCTCAAACAACTGGTAGTCGCGGTCCGTCAGCTTGCTCTCGACAATGCCGATGGTCAGGTCCGATCCGTAAATCGGCACCTCGATGCCAAACTCCAGCAGAAACGGCAGCGCCCCAATGTGATCCTCGTGTCCGTGGGTGAGCAGAACGGCGCGCAGCCGCTCGCGGTTGTCCAGGACATAGGCCAGGTCCGGAATCATCAGCCGGATGCCCGGCGTCTCCTCGACGGGAAACATGCTGCCGGCATCGATCAGGACCATATCCTCGTCGTACTCGACGACCATCATGTTCTTGCCAATGTCGCCCAAACCACCCAGCGGCGTTACGCGCAAAATGTTGTGCGCGCTGTCCTGGCCGGTGTCCCACACGGATGCGGGGGCCTTGTCGCTGACTTCCATGATTTACCTTTCTTGTTTACTGTGTTGACTGTGTTGGTTTGTGCGGGCGGCAACGGGGATGTCGGTGCGTTCGCCGTATCGGGCCTCAGAGATCGAACAACGATCCCTGCGACAGGTCGTCCTCGGCGGGCATCGGGTCCGGGCGCGGCTCATTCGCCAACCGGGCCAACCGGGCAAACATGCCGGCGTATTCGGAACGCAGGTTCCAGTTGCGCAGGACGGCTGCCGGGTGAAACAGGGGCATGGCCCGCCGGCCCCCGCCAATATCCCTTACCTCTCCTTGGATGCGCGTGATGCGGCCACCCGGGAACCAGCGGCTCATGCTGATGCGGCCGAGGGTCACGATCAGACTTGGGTTGACGGCCTCTATCTGGCGATCCAGCCAACGGCGGCAGGCCTGGATCTCCTCGGGCAGCGGATCCCGATTCCCAGGCGGGCGGCACTTGACCACATTGGTGATGAACACGTCGGACCTGGATATCCCGGCTTCGGTCAGCATTTCGGTCAGGAGCTGACCGCTGCGGCCAACGAACGGCCGGCCCTGTTCGTCCTCGACGGCGCCGGGACCTTCGCCGATGAACATGATGGAGGCCTGGGGATTGCCCTCTCCCGGCACCGCCTGCAGCCGTCCGGCACACAGTCGGCAGGCTTCGCAGGCCCGAATGCCGGCCGCGAGCTCCTGCAGGGTTTCGGTTGGATTGCCATCAGCCATGCTTCTTCCCACCTGCACTCATCGAATTGACAAACCGCGCCCGAGTCCGGTCAAGGCACGCAGCCAGCCGGGCCTGTACGACAGGGGTCTGCAAGTCAAGAAGGTTGTACAGCAGGGCCGGCTCGCCGTTCTCATAGTAGCGCGGACGGCACCCTATCCGTTCAAACCCCAGGTTCTCATACATGTGCACGGCCCGCCGATTGTCCGGCTTCACCTCCAATTGGACCACCCTCATCAAGTTGATGGTTGCCACCTGCAGAAAGTTGAGCATCAGGAGGCTGCCCAGCCCCTGCCTCCGCACGGCCGGCAGGCAACCGAACCGCACAATCTGTGCCACGTCGGCCGGCATGACGGAACAAACATACGCCGCCACCTTGCCGGGCGGCAGGGATTGCCATCCTTCCGGTCCCGTGCACAGCCCGTACCAGACGTACATGGAGGCCGGTTTGAGCATGGACTTGATTTGGTCCCGGCTCAGGGGTGGTCGAAAGCAGGTGTCCTCCAATTCCGCCACATCCTGCCAGTCCTCGACTCCCAGTGCGCAGAAACCCGGTGCGCGCGATGTCAACACGGCCATGCAGAACTCAGGCTCCCACCGCCTCCGCCGACGAAAAGTAGACGGGGACGGCGGATTCGGGATCGGACCGTGCGTTGGTTGCCAACCGGTCTCGGGCCAGGCAGGCCAAGGTCAGGGATGTGCGCAGGCGCGCCCTGCGACCGGTCCAGCACAGACCGGGCAAACCGGCCAACCCGTGTTCAAGGTCCGCGTTCCGGTCGGCACACAGCCAAGGCTGCCAGTCCATGTCCGGCCCGGGGTTGACAACCTGTACCAATTGATCCAGGGATCCGTTCACCAAATCGGGCACCTCGAGTTCCCGCCACGGCTGGCCGGAATCCAGCCAGCCCCAAATCCAGCGGTTCCGGCCGGCCGGCAACGCGGCCAGCAGGCGCGTCGTGTCTGGTTTTCGGGATGCGGCTGCATACGCTTTGTGCAACAGAATTGAGGTTGTGGCCACCCCGCACAAGGGAACTGCACCGCTCAGGGCGAGCGCGATGCCCTTTGCTACACTGACCCCCGAGCGAACCCCCGTGTAGCTGCCCGGACCGCGGGCCACGGCAATCAGGGACAGAGCCTCCAGGTCCGTGCCCGCTTCGGACAACACCTCCTTGACGGTCGCGGCCAACTCCCTTGTGTGGCGTCGGCCGCCTTCCCATATGCGTTCGCTGCGGGTTTTGTCGGCAGCCAGGTCCACCACCCCCACTACGGCGGGTTCAATGGCCGTGTCTATCGCCAGCACGCGCATCCCCAGCCTCCATGCCACCCATCGGAACCGACATGCCCAACCCCGCAACCACGCCGGCCCTCATGGGTGCCCATGTGTCCGCCGCCGGCGGCATGCACAAGGCCATCGACCGGGCCGTCGACCTTCACATGACCGCGCTGCAGGTGTTCACCAAGAGCAACCGCCAGTGGAAATCCAAGCCGTTTGCTCCCGGCGATATCCAAAAGTGGCAGGACCGCCGACAGGACCCGGCCTCGCTGCCGGCCGTTTCCCATGCCAGCTACCTGATCAACCTGGCCGGGCCCAAACCGGACATCCAGGCCAAGAGCAGGGCCGGTCTGGCGGACGAACTGGAACGGGCCGCGGCCCTCGGCATCACGGACGTCGTTCTGCACCCGGGTGCCCACATGGGCGACGGCCCGGAGGCCGGTGTCACCAGGGCGGCCGCCATTGTCAACGAAATCTACGCCAGCCGTCCTCATCTGCAGGCCACGCGTCTGCTGTTCGAGGTCATGGCGGGCCAGGGCACGGTCATCGGGCGCAACCTCGCCGAACTGGCCGACCTGCTGTCCCTGACGTGCGACGCGTCCAACACCGGCATCTGCCTCGATACCTGCCACCTGTTTGCCGCGGGGTACGAAATTCGCACCCGGGACGGATACGACCGCCTGATGGCCGAGATTGACGCCACCGTGGGCCTTGACGCGGTGCACTGCTGGCACTTCAACGACAGCAAGGGCGATCTGGGCAGCCACGTGGACCGGCATGAACACATCGGCGAAGGTCGGATCGGGGAATCGGCCTTCGCGTTCATTCTCAACGATGCGACCTGGTCGCACATCCCCAAGCTGCTGGAGACGCCCAAAACCGTGGAACGTACTTCGGACCTGAAGAACATGCAGGCACTCGGCTCCCTGTTGGACGATCCGGATCGGATCCCTCCGGGCCTGATGGAGGAACAGGCACCCGACTGACAGGGGTACAACCCGCCCGGCGGCCGCCATTCCGCGGCGTCCCCGTTAGTCGTCGGACCCGCTGCCGGAAAGCTGGCAATGTTGTCGGTCACTCAACCCACGCGGCTGCCGCGGCGGTGCCACACCAAATCGCATTCAAGGCTGCAGGCGAAGCACCCAGTCCGATCCTCGGCGCACGCGGCCGGGTCTGATCAATAGCGGTCCACTTCCTCGTCGACCAGGACGGACCAGGCATCAATGCCGCCGTCCATCGAACGCACGTTGGTATAGCCGCGCTCCATCAGCCAGGCGGTGACCCTGGCACTGCGCACGCCCTTGTGGCAAAACAGGACGCAGTCCACGTCCTTGTCCTGCATGGCCTGCGGAATGGCGGCTTCGCCGTGATCCCGCAGGTCGCTAAGCGCCACGTGGGTGGCCCCCGCGATGGCCGCCACTTCCAGTTCGTCGGCTTCGCGCACATCCACCAGCAGGAAACTGTCGCCTCGCTGCCGCCGCATATCAACTTCGGTCACGCCGATCTCGGGTGCGTTGAACTGGTTGGGCATGGGTTGTCGTCTGCCTTTGCCGGTGGCCGGCCGTCATTCATTCATAGTCGTCGAATTCCGACTCGATTACCGGCTGCCGGCCCGCGAAGCCGGCATCAAGGTCATGCCAGTAGCCGATGGTCTCCTCGCCGTACTGCCAGCAGAGGTACACGCGCCGGCCTTGTCGCATGGCCAGGAAGTCGAGAATTCCCTTGTCGACGTCCTTGACCAGGATGCCCATGCCCATGATTTGGCGCACGGCACCGTCCAGGCGCGCAAACTGTTCGGTCAAATCGGTAATGTGGGCGTTACCGCCGTTGCCGATCCGGCGGCGGAGAAACGGCCAAACCTTGGGCCGCAACTCCATGATTTCCCTGCGCGCGGCCTGGACCAACTCCATCAGGGCGGCCACGCGCGGCAGGGCCGCGCGGGCTTCCCGCACTGTGTAGATTCGGGCGCGCACCGGATCAGACATGACTCTCGGTGCACGCCGCGCGGGCCATGGGACCGGGCTCAGCCGTGGCCGCAACCCCCGCCCTGGGCCGCGCCCGCATGGCCGTCCGCCGTGCGGAAACTACTGCCACAGCCACAGGAGCTGACGGCATTGGGATTTTCGATGTGGAACCCGCCGCCCATCAGGGAATCCTGATAGTCGATCGAGGCCCCGTCGATGTAGAAGAGGCTGGTCTGATCCACCAGCACGTTCATGCCGTGCTGTTCGGTGATGTCGTCCCCGTCCCGGGTGGTCTTGTCGAAGGTCATGCCGTACTGCATGCCTCCGCAACCACCGCCCTTGACAAACACGCGCAGGCCGTGATTTTCATCCATGCCCTTCTCGGACATGACCGATTGCAGCCGTTCCGCGGCCGTTGCCGTCAATGTAACCACCTGAACTCTCCTATCCCCTGTATTGCGAATTCGGTCAATCGACTGAGTTCCTGACACCGATTATACATGAGAAAAACAGCCGTGATTCGCAGGTTGTGTTGGCATTTGGTCAATTCCCTTCGGCCCGACCAGCCGAGGACGGCCGGGGCGGCGGCAACCAAACGGATACTCGAAGCCCGGTTGGTTCGATGTTGGCCGCGAAGGTCCTGCCGCCATGGGCTTCGACCAGCGAGCGCACAATGGCAAGGCCAATGCCCGAACCGTTGCCGTCCGTCTGCGTGCGCGCCTTGTCCGCCCGGTAGAACCGCTCGAAGATCCGGGTCAATTCCTCTTCCTGCACGCCCGGTCCGCCGTCCGTGACGGACAACTCGACGCCTCCGTCCGGGGTGGCCCGGGCCCGAATCTCGATTTCGCTGTCGGCCGGGGCATGGGCCAGGGCATTGACCATAATGTTGCCGAGCGCCTGGATCAAGCGCTCCCCGTCGATATTGAGCACGGGCAGGTTTGGTTCGACACGCGCGGTCAGGGAAATACCCGTCCCCTGTGCCTGCCCGGCATACATGCGCATCAGGCGCTTCACCAGGTGCGCCGGTGCCAGGGGCTCCCTGGACAGCTGCAGGCGTCCCGCATCCAACTGCTCCAGGACGTGCAGGCCCCGCACCAGCCCTTCCATGCGGCCGGCCTCCTGGAAGATCGTGTCCAGATTCTCGTTCGTGGCCGGGATGGCTCCGTCGCGCAGGGCTTCGGCCAACCCGCGGATGACCACAATTGGCTGTGCCAGGTCGTGCACCACGTCCTGGGTCATCTGTTGCTTCCGTTGCTCCGCCTCGGCCAGTTGCCGACTCATGGAATTGAACGACTCCGCCAGCATGCCCAATTCATCCTGCGACCGCACGGGCACCCGATGGTCCAGTTCACCGGCGGCCACCGCCCGCGTAGCGTCCGTCAGTTCGTGCAACGGCCTGACGATCCGCCGGCTGACAAATACACCGGACACGCCGGCGGCCAACAGGATGGCGCCAAAGCCCCAGAAAGGTATCGGCCAACGATCCCGCCGATGGCGTCCCACGTCTTCGAACGTGTCCTCAAGAAAGGCGGCATCCTCCCGCAACAACGTGACCTCGGCCTTCCCGCCCAAGGAGTTGGGCGGGCGAGTCACCTTCAGGAATCCGATCACTTCACCGTCCAAGACAATGGCCTGGGCGGGAACACCGTACCCGCGCAAGGGACCAAGCAGCTTCTGCGCCGGCCCGCGGCGGCCGTTCCCCAGCCATCTCTGGTCCTGGTCGAACAGCATCACATACCCTGGCAAGGGCAGTTTGCCGGCCTCCTCCCAGGATTTGTCATGGGCCTGGTAATGGGTCAACACCTCGTCCAGGAGGAACGGCAGGGCCTGTGCCTCGAAGTCCTTGCGATCCTGGAACTCGACCGTGTTCCAAATGCCAAGGGCACCGGCCACGAGAATGCCTAGGACGGCTATTCCGACAAAGGCGATGCTCAGTTTGCTGCCGAGCGACATGCCTACGGACCTCCACCCTCCCGGAGGCGGTAGCCAACTCCGTACACTGTCGCAACAAAGACCTGACCGTCGGCCTCGCGGGCCAGCTTGGCTCGCAGATTCTTGACGTGGGCATCCACCGTGCGCTCGAAGCCGTCGACCATCCCGGGCGCATCACCGAACATGTGCTCCAGCAACTGGGAACGGGAAAGCACCCGTCCTCTGGCATCCACCAGGGCCTCCAACAAGGAGAACTCCGTACGGGTCAGATTCACCGGCCGGGATTTGACCCGCACCTCAAAGCGGGCGCGATCCACTTCTATGCCGCCACTGCGCACCACCTCGTCCCGGGACCGGACATCCTGTGTGCGGCGGAGTACCGCGCGCACCCGCGCAGCCAACTCGCTCATGCTGAACGGCTTGGTCAGGTAGTCGTCGGCCCCGTAGCCGAACCCGGTCAGCAGGTCGATTTCGTCCAGCCGCGCGGTCAGGAATATGACCGGTACGGCATGCTCCCGGCGCAGCTCCTGCATGAACTCGAAGCCGTCCATGCGGGGCATCATCACATCCAGCAGGATCAAGTCCGGCAATCGTTCCGCGATCCGCTCCAAGGCTTCGACGCCGTCTCCGGCCACTGCGACGGTGTAGCCCTGTGCCTCCAGATACTGACAGAGCATGTCTGTGATTTGAGCGTTGTCGTCAACCACCAGCAGATGTTGGACCATGGCGGTTTCGCCTATCCATTAAGGCCAAACCCGGCCTCCGGGAGCCGGCAGCCGGGTTTGGCAAATTCCGTCAACAGATCCGATTGCGCTACTCCTCCATGGCCTCCCCCGAGGTCAGGAGCATCAGCATGCCCAAGGCTTCGTCCTGCGTAACCAAACCTTCGTCGATGGCCGCATTCAATCCCGCAAGCAGGGCCTGTACGACCATGGCTTCCATCTCGGCTTCCGGCACACCGGTCGCCTCGGCCAGCGACTCAACGATGGTGGATCCCACCACATCCAGCAGGACCGGGACCATGGCCGCCACGTTGTGTTCGAGACCCATCATATCGGGTTCGAAACCTCCAACCAAAGGTTCGACAGACGCGGCCATGCCGTCCTTGTCCATGAAGTCCGGCTGGCCACCGCGCATGCGGTCCGCGGTATCGGTGTCGCGCCAGGCTGTTCCGGGAACCAGGGCGCGCTTGTTGAACCGTTCCCAGGCCTCTGCGTCGCCGTACTTGCGGCCAGGCCCGGTGCCATCGTGCCCGGCACCTTCAGGCATGAAACGTTCCCGGTTGAACCGGTCCCCGTCCCCGACGCCACCGCGCTTGAAATGGAGGCTGTCCGCTTCCTTGCTCTTGGACCAACGGGCCTTGCCGGCGGTGCCAATATCACCATGCCGGCCCCAGGCCTCGGATCCACCGTGCCTGCCATGCATGGCGTCCTTGTGGCTGGATCCATCCCAGCTCTTGGCGACGGCCTTGTCCCGGGCCGCATGGTGCCGTGCATATTCCTGTTCGGCGTTCCATGCCGGAACCTTCGGGCTCATGCGGTGCTGCTGCGCGGCTGCCCGCATGTCCATGTCCGAATCGTCCGCCTTGCCGTACCGATATCCCGCATCCCGCATGTGGAAATCCTCATGCATTTGCTGGAACCGGTAGCGCATTGCGGCAGTGCGGACCATGCCGGGCCGTTCCGGGCCGGGACCATAGGCAGGTCCGCGTGCAGGTCGCATCACCTCCGCCCCGCGAGGTCCATACTGCCACCGGTTGCGCGGACCCACCGGACCGCCCCCGGCAAGATCGGCGGACCGAGGTCCAAAGGCGGGGCGCGCGCCGCGGGCGGGAACCAGACCGTAGTCCGTGCCGATGGCCATGAGTTCGGCCCTGTACAGTTGCAGGAAGCCGAAGAGCTCCCGCGGTGCAAGGCCGTAGGTTGCGGACAGGTCCGCCATCAGCCAGTGCATATTGGCTCCCGGTTCGATGTTCGGACCAGCAAAGAGGAGCTTGTCGACGAGCGATGCCGCATCATCGGCACTCAGCCCGAACTCGGCACCGAGTTTGGCGGCGGCGGCATGGGCTTCGGTGAGGAATTCATCCTTGGCGGACATCTTCTGTTCCGCATCGTGCCGCTCCTGCGCCAGGGCCGCCCCCGACATCAGAAGGGTGAAGACGAGGAACGAAGCGAAGGCCAGGCCCAGACTGCGGCCGGCTTGGGACTTCAACTTGGTAACCATGATTTGCATCCTGTTGCAATGGGATCGGATGGTCGGATCCGCAGCGCTCCGGAACGTGCTCCAAGGGCAGCCGTGGTGTCCGACTCATGGCAGCCAGTCTAGAAACCAAATATGAACGCAATGTGAACTTTTTCTGTAGGGATCTTGTCTGGGGACACAGGACTTCGCGCCGGTCGCCGACCCCGATCGCTACAATTTCCCGTCTTGCCCGCGGCGCCTCCCGCCAAACACAAACTAAGGTGGCCACTCCGCAATGAAACTGGGCCTTGGTCTTTACCGACACATGCTGCACACGGACAATTTCCGTTTTGCCCGACAAGCAGGCGCCACCCACATTGTGGCCCATCTAACCGACTATTTCAGCGACGGCCCGCGCATTCCCACCCAGGAGGACGACGGCTGGGGCTGGGCCGATCCGGATCTCGAACCCTGGTCCGCCGAATCCCTCTCCGGCCTGCGACGGAGCATTCAGGCCGAGGGCCTGGAACTGGCGGCATTGGAGAACTTCAGTCCCGCCCACTGGCACGACATCCTTTTGGACGGTCCCAAACGGAACGAACAGATCGAAACGATTCAGGCCATCATCCGCAATCTCGGGGAAGCCGGCATCCCGGTCATGGGCTACAACTTCAGCATCGCCGGTGTTTGGGGCCATGTGGAAGGCCCCTGGGCCCGCGGCGGTGCCGAGTCGGTCGGCTTCCTGGGGCCGGACGGTCCGCAGGAGACACCCATCGCCAACGGCACCATCTGGAACATGACCTACGATCCGAAGGCTCCAACCGGCACCGTTTCGGCGGTTGGCCGCAAGGAATTGTGGTCGCGCCTGGACCGGTTTCTGGGGGAAGTCCTGCCGGTGGCGGAAGAAGCCGGCGTGGCCCTGGCCCTGCATCCCGACGATCCGCCGATGCCCACGCTGCGCGGAACCGCGCGCCTCGTATACCAGCCCCGGATGTACCAGGACGTGCTGGACCTGCACGCCAGCTCCAGCAACAAGCTGGAATACTGCGTGGGTTCATTGGCGGAGATGACCGAGGGTGACATTTATGCGTTCACCGAACAGTACAGTCAACAGGATGTCATCGGCTACGTGCACTTCCGCAACGTCCGGGGCAAGGTGCCCCGGTACCACGAGGTGTTCGTGGACGAGGGTGACGTGGACATGGAGCGCATCGTGGCCATCCTGGCCGCCAACGACTTTGATGGCGTCCTAATCCCGGACCACACCCCGCAGATGACCTGCGAAGCCCCCTGGCACGCGGGCATGGCCTACGCCCTGGGCTACATGCGCGGCATCATGCGGGCCCAGGGGATCGGTCTCTGATGGCCGCCCCCGAATTGGGCTACAGGGACGTATCCGTGCCGTGCTGTGGTGGCCGGGGCTGGGAGAACCTCTGCCGCGCCCTGGCGGACAAGCGGTCCCGCCAGGAAGAGGAGCTGGACTGGAACCTGCCGGCCGATGCGCCCTTGCCGTACCGGTACCGCTGGGAACACGTCAAGGACGTGGTCGGGAATGCGAGGCTGCTGGCCCGGCGGCTGGGTGCGGACGAAGATGCCTGCGTGGCCGCGGCGTGGCTGCACGACATCCGCAAGCTGGAGGACCAGCACGGCCGGCGCGGGGCGGCCGAAGCCGTACAGGTGCTGAAGGCAACGGACTTTCCGCAGCACAAGATCGGAACCGTGGACATCGCCATTCGCCTGCATGAAGGATTTTCGTCGGGACGGAGGGACAAGCCCCTGGAACCCCTTGAGGCGGCGATTCTGTGGGATGCGGACAAGCTCACCAAGCTCGGTGTTCCGCAACTGGCCCACATTCTGGGTACGGCGCGGGCCATGCACATCACCCAGGAGGAACGCCTGGAGTTGGCCGAGTCCTATACGCTCGAATTCGTCGCCCATACGGCCGAGAGCATGAACACCGAACCGGCTCTCCGCATCGCCCGTATCCGGTACCGTGAGATGGTGGCGTTTGTGCAGGTCTGGCGACGCCAGATCGACGACCCGTTTGGTGAGCCCGCGGATGACCAGCCTCGCATCCTGGTCCCATCCGCCGACCAGGCGTGTTGAGCCGTCAGGCCTCCAGCTCCACCGGCGCGCGCAGACGGTACCTGAAGTCGCAATGGGAGGCGCCTTCCATGATGGTTCGGGTCCGCGCCAGATCCACGGATTCGTTATAACCCTCGATCAGGGCGTAGTCGCGGGCACACGACAAAATTGATCCAAGCTCCTCCATGCCAATCTCGCGGTACATCTCCGCATAGCGGCACCGGGTCACGTTGAAGTCGAATACATCCCCGGTACTGGTCAGGGTATCGGTCTCCAGGGCACCGCCGCGCTGCCAGGCCTCCATGGTCCCGGCAAAGTCCTCCAGGTCGTTGCCGTCGCCGGCCATCCGCATGGCGCGGCCTTGGTTGCGCGCAATCTCCACAATGGTGGAGCGCACAATTTCCAAGACCCGCTCCCGTCCGAACGCGTCCGCGAACGCATCTATCATAGGCCCCAGAATGCGGGCTTCGATCTCCCGCCGAACCAGGACACCCACCTGTTCGTTCAGGGTGTCGGGTTTGGGTGCCGATTTACCGTTGTCTTGCATGTTTGCCTGTTCCATTTGTCTTGACCGTTCCCGGTACATGGCAATTCGCGCTTGGTTGATGGACGCGGGTCCTGTTGGTTGCCACAATCCGCAGCTGGACTGGATCAGTTCCGGACGACTGCTTGGTTCTACCTCGTTGCATCACCTTGACTTGATGACGCGACGGGGATTTGCCTGGACCGCTTGCCGAAAGCCCTGCACGTAGGACCAGAGGCAGCGCGTCCCCGCGCTTGCCTCCGGCTCCCGGCTACTACAACACTTCGCTGCAAGCTTGGCTCATGCCATATCGTGCCGCTGCTTGATCCAGTCTTGCAGGGCCTGATCGATCCAAGTCTGCCACCCGCGTCCTCCGGCCCGGAAGTGGTAGATGACATCCTGTGACAACCGGATGGTGGTAGATACTTTGGGGGTTTATATGCCTGACTAAGCGGTCGGTGCGACCGGCACAACATTGTACACCTGTGCTATAATGGTGTCCTGCAAACAAGAGAGCCCGATGGCAATCGGACTCTCCACCGGACAGAGATTGCACCTCTCGTGCCCGACACCCACCATCCTACAACAGAGGTC
>CAZMKQ010000072.1:0-24282 GCA_964566955.1 uncultured Caldilineaceae bacterium
CTGCCGGACCGCATACACCCACCCGAACCAACCAGGTTTGACATGAACGCCACACTCTTGGCTGTGTACTCGCCAGGCAGTCGACACGCGAGCCTGCTGATCGTACCTTGGTGGTAACACGGCCCCTACCCTGGGAGAAAATCCATGCCTGCCAACGAGGACCTGTTGAAACGCATCACGGCCCGTCCCGATGTTTTCGGAGGGAAGCCGATTGTCCGCGACATGCGCATATCCGTGGAACTCATCCTTAGCTTGCTGAGTCAGGGAGCCACCACGGAGGAATTGCTGGATGATTACCCAGGGCTGGAACCGGACGACATTCGAGCCTGCGCCGCCTATGCCCACGCTGTCATTGCCAGGGACAGGCTCGACGCGGTTTCGGTAGCCGACGCATGAGGTTTCTGGTTGACAGATGCGCTGGACACCGACTGGCAGAATGGCTCCACAACGCGGGACATGATGTGCTTGAAGCCCTGGCCTTGGGTCCGGATCCCGGCGACAAAACCCTGTTGGAACCAGCGGAAGCGGAGAATAGGGTCCTCATCACGATAGACAAGGACTTCGGCGAATTGATTTTCCTGCACCGAGTGTCCCATGCCGGCCTCATACGCCTGCCTGACGTTCGGATGTCGCAGCGGATCGAAATGGTCGAAGAGATTGTCGAAGCCTACGGTCCCGAGCTTGAGGAACGCGCCGTGATTACCATACAAGGTCGGCGCATCCGCATTTCACACCCTCCGAAGAACTGAACTGCAAACCCGCGTCCTGGTCCTTGAAGACCCACCAATCAAGGGCCTGCGCACTGTCAGTCCGGTTTCACAACCTATTCCTCCTACACCATCAAGTGTTACCCCTGCAACGACAAGGAGACTTGGCTGCCTCGGGGGTGATTGCAGGACCGATTGGGAGTCCGTGGGGCACCTTGAACCAGTGTGTCTGCCGACTGTCTTCCACCGGACAGGTTCGGTGCAAGCCGCTCGGATGGAGCGGGTCTGCACCACGACTGTTTTATGATTACCGCGTCCGCCGAGGCAGGTTTGCCCTGCCGGCGCGGACATCCTTTACCCGACAGGAGAATCACTATGACGAGACACAATCTCAGTCGCCGCGACTTTCTGCGCGTTTCCGGCGCGGCAGCCGGCTCGTTGGCCTTGGCGGCCTGCACCGTGACACCCGCGGCCCCCGGCGGGGACATGGGACCGGAAGCCATAACGATCAACTTCTTCAACCGGGGCGGCGCCTTCATCGAGGGCGTCATGGATACGCAGATGGCCCTCTACCGGGAAAGCAACCCCCACGTTGAATTCGAAATCAACGCCGTGGCCGGCTACTCCCACCAGGAAGCCCTGCTGCTCATGATTTCGGCCGGCACCGGTCCGGACTGCTGGTTCGACGCCAACCGCACCACGGGCATGCTGACCCGCAAGGGCGTGACCACCGACCTCGAGCCCTACCTGGCCGCGGACCCGACGTTCAACGAAGACGACTACGTGCCCAACGTGTGGATCGCCCAGACCTACGACGGCAAGCGCTGGGGCCTGCCCTGGGACTCGGGCGCCATGTGCCTGGGCTACGACAAGGACATCTTCGACGCCGCCGGCATCGACTACCCGGCACCCGATGTGTGGATGACCTGGGACGAAGTGCTGGAACTGGCCCTGCAGCTGACCATCGACCTGGACGGCAACAAGCCCGGCGACGCGGGCTTCGACCCGGCCCGGGTGGCACAGTACGGCTTCAAGCCGGACCTGGGCCACGGCCGCTACACCTACCTCTGGGCCAACGATGCCGAAATCGTCGCCGAAGACGGCACGATGCCGATGGAAACCGTCGAGTTCGTCCAGACCATGAACTGGCTTGCCGTTCTGGGCCTGGAGCACTATGTGGCACCTTCACCGGCCTACGAAACTGCGGCCCCCGTGGACATGCGCTCCAAGAATCTGGCCATGCAACACATCGGCGCCTGGACGATTGGCCGCATCAACGCCGCCGAGGTCAACTGGGGCACGACGCAGGTGCCGTACAACACGACCCCGGTCTCCTACGGCCACTACTCCCCGCTGTGCGTCTTCTCCCGCAGCAGTGTGCAGCAGGAAGCGTACGACTTCGTCAAGTTCGCCTGCTGCAGCTTCGAGGGCCAGAAGATCCTGGTGGATCTGGGCATGCAGCAGCCGATTCGCAAGGACCTGCGCGAGCAGTTCCTGAGCAACCCGGAAGGCCCGGACGGAGCGTCCCGCCAAGTGTTCTACGATGCCTTCGAGAACATGGACACCTTCCGCTGGCCGGGCGACACGATCGGTTCCTACTTCGGTGGCTGGTACCAGCCGTTGCTGGACTACTGGGCCCCCTACAACGACCAGTTGTTCCTGGGCGAAGTCCGGTGGGAGGACATCGCCGCCGAGGTCCGGGCCGGATCGGAACAGATCCTGGCCACGGGCGAGCTGGGCTAGCCCCCGACGCCCGCGACTTCACTGTAGACACCGGGAAGGGCGGACCGCGGTCCGCCCTTCCCGGCGCGTCGCCGAAACACCCCACCACCGCCAACCCGGTCCATGGCTTCGATTTCGACCACATCATCCTCCACCCAGCCGCGCCTGAAGCTCTGGCAGCGGCTGAGCTTCGAGGAAACGATGTTCGGCTGGATTTTCATCCTGCCGGCCGTGCTGGGCCTGATTCTCTTCCAGCTGGGACCCGTGCTGGTCAGCATGGGCCTCTCGTTCACCGAATACGACATCATCAACCGGCCGACCTGGACCGGTTTGGAGAACTACACCCGGCTGTTCCAGGACGACCTCTGGATCAAGTCGATCCAGGTCACGCTCAAGTACGTCGTCATCTACGTGCCGGCGGCCCTGGTCTTCGCCTACCTGGTGGCGATCCTGATGAGCGGCCGCATCCGCGGCATTTCCGCCTGGCGCACGATGTGGTACCTGCCCTCGATCGTGCCGTCCGTGGCCGCCGCCGCCGTGTGGCGCTGGGGTCTCCATCCCGAGTTCGGCCCCATCAACTTCCCGCTCAAGGTGCTGGGCCTGCCGGCCCCGCGCTGGCTGGCGGACCCGGACTGGATCGTGCCCTCGATTGTGTTCATCAGCCTCTGGAGCCTGGGCAATTCCGTCCTGATCTTCCTGGCCTCCATCACCGGGGTGCCCCGCTCCTTCTATGAGGCCGCCGAAGTGGACGGCGCCGGCATCTGGAGGCAGTTCACGACCATCACGCTGCCGCTGACCTCCTCCATCATCTTCTTCCAGTTGATCATCACGGTCATCAACAGCTTCCAGGTCTTCACGTCCGCGTTCATTCTCTTCGGCTCCAATGCCGCCGGCTCCGTGGCCGGACCCGGCAACGCGGCGCTGTTCTACATGCTGTACATGTACCGCAACGCCTTCGGCTACTTCCGCAACGGCTACGCCTCGGCCATGGCCTGGCTGCTGTTCCTGACGGTGGCCATCCTGACGTTCATTCTCTTCAAGACCCAGAACCGCTGGGTCTACTACGAGGCCGGGGACGACAACGAGTGAGCATCAACATCGTCCGGTACACCATTCTGGTCGGGGGTGGCATCCTGATGCTGACGCCTTTCTTCTGGCTCGTGTCCAGTTCGTTCAAGACGCCGGCCACCATCTACGTCTTTCCGCCGCAATGGATCCCGGACCCGTTCCGCTGGCAGAACTACGTGGAGGTGTTCGAGGCGGTGCCCGTGCTCCGGGCCTCCTGGAACACGATCTACATCACGCTGTTCGCCAGCATCGGCGTGATCCTGAGTTCGGCGATGGCCGCCTACGGGTTCGCCCGTCTCCGCTTCCGCGGCCGCGACCTGACCTTCTCCCTGCTGCTGTCGACGGTCATGCTCCCCTACGTGGTGACCATGATCCCGATCTTCATCATGTTCTCCCGCCTGGGCTGGGTCGACAGCTTCAAGCCTTTGATCGTGCCCCACTGGTTCGGCGGTCCGATCACGATCTTCATGCTGCGCCAGTTCTTCCGCACCATTCCGCTGGAGCTGGAGGCGGCCGCCCGCATCGACGGCGCCAGCCGGCCCCGCATCTTCCTGCAGGTCATCATTCCGTTGGCCCGGCCGGCGCTGGTGGTGACCTCCATCCTGGCCCTGGTCTTCAACTGGAACGGCTTCCTTGAGCCGCTGATCTACCTGCGCAAGACCAAGCTTTACACCCTGGCCCTACTGGTCAATTCCCTGAGGGAGTTCGAGTCCGGCCTGGACTGGACGCACTACATGATGGTCGTGTCGACCATCATGGTGGTGCCGGTCCTGATCCTGTACTTCCTGGCCCAACGGGCCTTCATCGAAGGCATTGTCCTAACCGGCCTCAAGGGCTGATACCCGGTTGCCGTCGGCCGAGCCCGGAACGGCACCGGCACGCGCCTCGCCAAACCAACAGACCGCGAACGCGGTCAGGTGACCCAATGAGAAACCTCGACCACTTTCGTTTTGTCGCCACGCCGCACGAACCAACAGAGCGGGTGGCGCGCAGCGCCCGGATCCTGGCCGACGAAATCGCGTCCCGAACCGGCAGGAATCTGGCCGTGGTCGACAGTCCACCGTCCGGTGCGGCCGGCTTCGTGCTGGGCACCACCAACAACCCGGGCCATCTGCACGGGTTGTGGAGCGACTCGGATTTGGACCTGGGTACCGATGCCAAGGATGCGTACCGGATTCGGACCACCGGCTCCGGTGACAGGGAGACCGTCGGGATCCTGGGCAACAGTGCGCGCGCCGTGCTGTTCGGCGTCGGCCGCGTGCTGCGCCAGATGCACATGACCAAGTCGAGCTGGACCGGACCGGACACCATCTCCATCGATGCGGTGCCGGACTATTCGCTGATCGGCCACCAATTGGGCTATCGGGACAAGACCAACTCCTACTGCGCCTGGGACGAGACACAGTTCCGGCGCTACATCCTGGACTTGGCGCTGTTTGGCACCAACGCCATCGAGGTCATTCCACCGCGTACGGACGATCTGGACAACAGTCCCCACTTCCCCATTCCCCACCTGGACATGCTGGGGGTCCAGTCCCGCATCTGCGACGAGCTGGACATGGATGTCTGGATCTGGTTCCCGGTCATGCAGGCGGACTACACGGACGAGGCCCAGATCGAAGGCGAGTGCGAATTCTGGGACGAGGTCCTTGCCAGCATGCCGCGCCTGAACCACGTGTTCGTGCCGGGCGGCGATCCGGGCCACACCCGGGCACCGGTCCTGATGGACCTGCTGGAGCGGTTGTCGAAGGTAGTAGCCAAGCACCACGAGGGGGTCGGCATTTGGATCTCCCCGCAGGGGTTCGACCACGAAGACATGCCCTACTTCCTCAACTACCTGGAGGAGCGCAGCCCGGACTGGGTGGGCGGGGTCGTGCACGGCCCCTGGGTCAACATCCCGATGGATCAATTCCGCGAGATGGTTCCGGACCGCTACCCAATCCGCAACTACCCGGATATCACCCACACGCTGAGTTCCCAGTTCCCGGTACCGGACTGGGACGTGGCCTTCGCCACGACCATCGGGCGCGAGCCGGTCAACCCGCGACCCGTGGACGAGGAACACTGCTTCCGCATCAGCCAGCCGGGCACGACCGGCATGCTGACCTACTCCGAGGGCTGCAACGACGACGTCAACAAGTTCATCTGGAGCAGCCTGTCATGGGGCGACCAGCAGGACGTCTTCCAAACCCTGGTTGAGTACAGCCGGATGTATATCGATCCGGACATGGCCCACGACTTTGCCCACGGCCTGCTGGCCCTTGAGCGCAACTGGCGCGGCCCCCTGGCCGTGAACCGGGGTGTCCAGACCACCTTGCGGCAGTTCCAGGCCATGGAGAAAGCCGCCTCGCCCTTCCTGCTGCGGAACTGGCGCTTCCAGCAGGCGCTGTACCGCGCCTACTACGACGCCTACGTGCACCAGCGGCTGCTGTATGAAACCGGCCTGGAGACCGAAGCCCTGGACGCGCTGGGCAAGGCCAAGGTGCAGGGCAGCCGCGCGGCGATCAGGGAGGCCTTCCACATCTGGGACCGGGCGGTTACATCGCCCATCGCCCAGAACCTGCGCACGCGGGTCTTCCAGCTGGCGGAGGCCCTGTTCCAGAGTATCCGCATGCAGTTGAGCGTCCCCATGTACGGAGCCCAGTACGAGACACGCGGCGCGAACCTGGACGCCATCGACTATCCGCTCAACGACCGGGTCTGGTGGCGTTCCCATCTGAGTGAGGTCATTTCGCTGAGTTCCGAGGAAATCCGGCTGAATGTCCTTGACGGCCTCCTAAGCCGGTTGGATACCACGCCGGGCGGCTTCCATGACGACTTGGTGCGGCCCCACGACCTTTCGCGGGTGCAGGACCGCAGGCCCTATGCGGAGGATCCGGGATCCCTGCGCACGCCCAGCCGACGCTTCCCCTACAGCAAGGATGCCCAGAAACTGCCCATCTCCTGGCGGGGTGGATTGGTGATGCTGGGCACGTCGCCCCTGCGCATGCGCTACGAGAACCTGGAACCGGGCGCGGACTATGAACTGCGGATTGCCTATGCCGGGCTCTCGCGCACCTATGTCCGCCTGGACACGGAGGAGGGGGTGGAGATTCACGACCACATGCCCACCACCCGGACGCCCGACCTGCAACGGTTTGACGTTCCGGCCGCAGCGGTTGTGGACGGAACACTGAATCTGATCTGGAGGCCCCACGAAGGCGGAGGCAGTGCGGGAGTGGTCTGCGACATGTCGGAAATCGTGCTCTGCAAGAAGTCCTGGCTGAACTCCGACTAAAGCCCATCGAGTCAATTCACAGGCAGAGGATCCGCCATGCCCGGAAACAAGCCCAACATCCTGTTTCTGATGAGCGACGAGCACCGTCGGGACATCCTGGGTTATGCGGGGGATCCGATTGTGCGCACGCCGCGGCTTGATGCGCTGGCGGAGAATGCCGCCGTTTTCACCCAGGCCTACACGCCTTCGCCCATCTGCATTCCCGGGCGGCAGGCCCTCATGTCCGGGCAACTGCCCCGAACCTGCGGAGTCGAGTCCTTTGGTCAGGATCTGGCCCCGGGTTACATGACGTTTGCCCGGCGTCTGGCCCAGTATGGGTGGCACACGGTCGCGGCCGGCAAGCTGCACCATACCGGTCCGGACCAGATGCAGGGCTGGATGCAGCGGTTGGGCTCCGAAATGCGGATGGGGGATCATTGGATCGAGGACCGGGACGACGCCAGCTTTGCGCCGTATGCGGAGACGTTCCGCAGACACAAATGGTCCGACACCAAGGAAGTGCTGCGGGCCGGAGTCGGCCGCCCGCCCAGCCATGTAGCGGACGAATACGCGCTGCAGGGCACGCTGAACTTCATCCGCGACCACTTCACGGACCCATACTTTGACCGGGCCAGACCGGAGCGGCCGGTGTTGCTCAAGGTTTCCTTCAACCAGCCGCACTATCCGTATCAGGTGGATCAGGCGAGGTTCGAGTACTACCTGAACCGGGTCCAGCCCTACATGGACGAACCGGTCTTCGACCACCCATTCCTGTCCCAGCGGCAGGTGGATGTCGGAACCGACGTGACCGAACGGGACATGCAACGGGCCACGGCGGCCTACTACGGGATGATCGAGACCATCGACGAGTATTACGGCATTGTGCTGGATACCCTGGAGGCGGCCGGCCAGGACCTGGATGAGTGGATCATCATCTACACCTCGGACCATGGCGAGATGCTGGGGGAGCACGGTATCTGGGAGAAGCAGAAGTTCTTCGAGGCCAGTGTTGGGGTGCCGTTGTTCATCCGCTGGCCGGCGGGGTTCTGGGCCGAGGGGCGCATGGTGACGGAGAATGTCAACTTGTGCGACTTGTTCGCCACGCTCTGCGACTTCACCAGTGTTCCGATCCCGGATGGTTTGGACAGCCGCAGCTTGGCACCGCTTTGCCAAGGGGACTCCTCGGGTTGGAGCGGGGAATCGGTTTCGCAGTTCGGGGGCCGGAACTTGATGATCAAGCAGGGCGACATCAAGTACCAGTACTACGGGCCTGACATGCCGGAGGTGTTGTTCGACTTGGTAAGGGACCCTTCAGAAAGAGTGAACCTCATTGAAGACCCGACATATTCCCATGTGTGTCGACGATTCCGCCAGCGACGTGGGGAATTAGGATACGGTCTAGATGCGGACCATGTCAATGTCAGCAATGTATAAGAGCTATAAAGGCTGAGGCCTGCCTAGAACAGTCTGTTGGGCACTGTTTCAATCTCGTTGCCAGGCTTGTACCCGTCAACGAAATCTCTACGAAGTTCAGTCCTTGCGGTCGCCGCCTCAGGCCAAGGCGTGCGCCATCAACTGCACGAAGGTGCCGGATCCCGCTGGCTGCACACCAGGTCGTGCCAGCATCAGGCAGGAGCCACAGCAGTTCCCGCACTGGGAAGTTGACATCTGCACCCGGTCTTCCATGATCGCTTCCCAGAGCACTGCCATGATCGGTCCGGCAGCCAACCACGTCAGAACCGAGAGTACTACACGGTCTAGATGAACCACCAAGCCACTGTAGATGTACGGCGTATTGTTGTTGCTCTAGACTTGGGCCCCACTGGGTCAGACCGTAACCAGAGTGGTTGTCAGTCGTCACGCCGTGCTCGCTGAAACCCGGCACCATCTGCCTCTCCGCAGGGAGTAGGGAAACCTGCAAAGCTCGCGTCGATGCTACCAGCCGCCGGAATGCGTCCGGCAGCTAGAAACAAGGTCACACCAGGCAGCAGAAGCGACATACTGACACCGTAGTACCGGTAGCAAGGGGGAACAAATGGTACGAATGGCAGTATCGTCAACTGTTCGCTCTGTAGCTGCAGCATCAGCACTCGTTTCAACAGACAGTCGGCAAAAGGGCATGATCGCTGTATTGCTTCAGCACTCCCACAGTCAACACAAAATATTTTTCCGTCACACCTACTGATTAGCCCAAAAATTTACTAAAACATCTTTTTTTACCATTGATGCAGCAGAATATCCACGATGCAACGGCAACAACACCGCCAAAGGCACCGATCAAACCATTAGAATATACCAATAGATCATTAATTTACCAGTATAACATCCAAATCTCCGACTATAAGAGTTTTATTACTTAATAAATGTTATTCTAATCCATCATTACTGGATAGTCAGTAAATCACATAATTTATACTGCTAATCTATAATAATATTAGATATTATATTCATCTAACACGTCCAATCGGAAGTTTGACTCTGTGATAGTGTCACAGCATATCAGTATACAGCTCCATTCGCCTTGTTTAAGGCTCGACCAGCTGAGTCATCCTCCATGAATGGCCAAAGTGATCGCATCATCGGCATTCATGTGATATGATGTGCTCTGCTTCTAGTGGCACCCTGGAAGGGTCCACACAACTACACTGCCCCACATGGTGGTACCGATGACAATCAGCACACGACCTTGAAGACCATCTCGCCCAAGCACCAACTTGGAGGAAGCAGTCCAAGACATCACTCAAATCGAAGGTTTACACGGTAGAAACACGATCGCAAGGGGAGAAGCCGCGGGAGCCATGGGTCTCGCACCATCTGGCGGTCGAGCGAACAGTCGGGTGGCCTCTCTGCTCCAGTACGGCTTACTGGAGAAATCAGGCACAGGAACGGTCGCAGTGTCGAGTTTGGCGAAACGAATCTTGCATCCACCCATCAGCGAAGATAAGCCATCAGCGGTTGAGGAAGCACTCAAACATCCCGAAGTATTTAGGGAACTATATACGTCCTTTCGCGATCCTACGTCGGTGCCTGCAAGTGCAGTGGTCACTAAGCTTCAATCCCTCAAAGGTGGGACGTACAACGAAGATCAGGCAAAATCCACAGCTCGACTGTTTCTTGAAAGCATCGAGTACTTGATGAAAGTCAGGGCAATCATTCAAAGCAAATATAAAGAAACAGTTGGTCAAAATATAGAATATAAAGACGAATCAACACCGTCTGAACCTGATACATCAGAACAAATTATTGATGACACCTTGGAAGGATTCAAGCTGTTGTGCGGGACTCAGTTGAGTCCCGCAGGCAACGAAGTCAGGATTTACTGTAAAGGAACTCTAGGTCAAGCCGAATTCAATGTGGTAAGAAAGTTGCTTGAAGCTGCAGAACTAGCAATGATTGGTAACCATACTTCAGATATCAGCTCAAATGAGGCTCATTAGTACTAAGTTTAGCCAAGGGGATACGTACCACCCCGCAAGTTCTTCGGATCTGAACAAGTTGGCCCAGTGACGCCCATCATGCCCCTGTAGCTCAGTGGATAGAGCACCCCATTGCCGACGGGACAGTCACCGGTTCAAATCCGGTCGGGGGCGTTACCGGGCGCCACTGGATTGCCGTTTTTATCATAGCAGACCTCTAAGCTGGACTTTGTACAAAGTCCAGCTTAGAGGAGGGCAGGCCCTACCGCAGGACAACAGGGCAATCGCATTCTAATTAGGGTAGTACCTGCCGTGGGTAGGATGAGGTGCTTCGTCCCGCCCCGGAGTCTTCCCCATGGCCGACACTGCCCCCGTACCCCTGGTTTTCCTGTTCGCCGATGTCGATGCTCCGCGGCGGTCCCAGGCCCGGCAGCATACCTTGGAGGACATTCTCTTGATCGCGCCCCGGGCCGTCATCGGCGGAGCCGCTGCGCGTGGCCCGTTCACGCGCCATCCCCGGTTCGACTGCGGACGGCGGTTCCTGGGCCCAACCCTGCTGGCGGTGCAGATCGCCCGCCAGCAGCGGGATCTGCGCGTCCAGCCGCACCGTGTTGAGCAGCGCGTACACGGTGCCGTCGCGGTCGGTGGCCTGCCCGACGTTGTGGTTCCAGACCGAGGGCTCTGTTCCGTGCAGGATGCTTCACCTGGTCTGCCGGCACTTCATGGCCGACGTGGGCATGCCACCGTGCGCCACCGGCAGGATCCGGAGCTGGCCACCGCCGCGCAGGCGACGCTGGCGGGACTCAAAAAAAGAACCGGGACGGGCAGCTGGACCTCTTCTTCCTCGACGAAACCAGCTTCAGCCCCTCCCTGCCGCCCACCTACACCTGGAGCCGACCGGCCGTGCCCCCCATCGTCCCCTACGAGAACCCGCAGGGCCGACGCGTGAATGCCCTGGCGGCTCTGGCCGCGCCCGGAACCCACCGGCATGCGCCCCTGACCTGGCACACGGCACCCCACTCCTGGAAGGTCGAGCATGTGCTCGCCTTCCTGCGCCAGGCCCTGCCCGGACGTACGGGCCGACCGCGCATCGTGGTCCTTGACAACGCCGGCATCCACCACGCCCGGAACTGAACAACATCGAACGCACCTTCCGCATGCCAGGCACGAGGCCATGCCCCAACACACCTTCACGGCCATCCGGACGCTGACGGCGGCCGTGGAGACCGCCTTCCAACAGGTCAACGCGCAACTGACGCCTTCAGATTAAGTCTTGCGAAGGGCATAGTCGGAGAGGACTAGAAGTCCAAACGAAAAGTGGGTTTTCGGGAGGCCCCTGCGTCCGGCGCAGCGCGGTGGACGGTGTTCCCGGCGACGGACCGCGATCGCAGTTGCGGGCCCGGCCCGGATCCGGGACGCTCGCGATTCGGCCCGGGGCGGCGGCCCACGGGGGGTGTCCCGGATGGAGACCGTTTGAGGTCCCCCAACGCCCCTCAGGCAGGGGCCTGGGCCCAGATGCGGGTGAGATTGGCCACGGTGGCCGCCAGCAGGAGTTGGGTTTCGGTTTTGAGACGTCCCCGATAGCGCGCCTGGCGCAGGCCCAACTGCATCAGACGGGCCAGGCGGTGCTCGGCCACCTGGCGCCAGGCCCGATAGGGTGCATGCGCGGGGCTGGCCTGCAAGGCCCGGGCCTCCTGCAACAACGCTTCCTGGGCATGCAGGCTGACGCTGCGCCCGCGCCCGAGTGCGGCCTTCACACACTGGGGTCGCAAGGGACAGCCGTCACAGACCGCAGCCTCGAAGACGAAGGCCCGGCGCGGACCCCACTTGCCGTATCCGTCGCGGTCGCGCCCCTGGCTGTGGAGGCGGGTCGTGACCGCTCCCGCCGGACAGGTGCAGCGGCCGGCCTCCAAGTCGATGTGGAAATCCTGCTTGGTGAAATAGGCGCTGCGGGGCGGCTTGGGCACCTTGGCGATCAGGGTTCGTCCGGCGTCGGCGAACTGTTGGCGGGTCTCGCCGTCCCCGTAGGCGGCGTCGGCCACGGTCTCGCACACCCGGTCCCCCAGGTGGCACTCGCTCTCGGACACCAGGTCCAGGGCCCCCTGGTTGTCGGGGGCGTTGCCGGGCCGTACGGCCACGGCCGTGATCAGTTGGCTTCCGGCCTCCACCGCCAGGGCCGCCTTGTGACCGTCGAAGCGCCGGTGGCTGCTCTTTCGGCCATGGCGCATCTCCGGGTCGGAGACCGAGACAATGCGGTCCCGGCTCACGCCCTCCCGCACCGCCACCCCGTCCGGCCGACGCTCAATGTCCTGCAACAGCAGCTTGCACAGCAGTTCGGCCGCTTCCATGATCCGCGGGCGGTCCGGGTGCGCGCGGTCGGTCGCTTGGGGTGAGGTCAGGGCCTGGCCCAGCAACCGTTCGGCGTCGGCCACGATCGCTGCCAGGAACGCGCGCCGTGCCTCGGGGTCGCTCCAGTCCACCTCGGTGCTGCCCTTGATGCTGGGTTCCAGGTAGCGGGCGTAGCCCTCCGCCTCAGCCCAAGCCGCCACCTCCACGGACTGCACCCGGGCCAGGGTGCGCAGCAGTTGGCGGATGCCGTCGGCCAGGAGGTTGTAGGTGTCCTTGACCGCACCCCGTCCCAGGATTGGGGTCGTATCCAGGACCAGGCGCAGCGCCGGGCCCTTCAACAAGCCCTGCTCCCGGGCCAGTTCCAGGCTGCGCAGAAAGACGGCCTGGATCCGGTCGTGCAGGATCAGCTGGGCCCGGAACTGCTGCAGCGTGCTCTGGGCAAAGGGCCTGGCGTCGACCTCCACCCCCAGGGCCACCTTCCAACCCAGGTCCAGACGCGCCCGACGGTGGGCTTCGGCGTCGCTGACCTTGTCGTGCGCCTGCAGCAGCAGCGCCGTGGCCAAGAGGCTGGGCGGCACCGAGGGGCGTCCGTTGTCGAGACAGTAGAGGTCGGCAAACGCCTCGTCCCGGAACAACTGGTCGCGCACCTGCGACAGCTGCCAATGGAAGCTGTCCTCACCCACCAGGTGTCGGAAGTGGTACTCCGCATCAAACAGGCTCCGCTGCGACGACCGTTTGCCCAACATGCCTTGCCCTCCCTGACGGTACACGCCTGCCACCCACTATTAACCCCCTGTCAACCCCGACCAGGGGGTTTCCGTTTGGACTTCTAGCAGGCTGCTGAAGAATTAGGTTTGGGATGTCATCGGCTACGACGCGGGCGGCGGCATCGGTATTGGGTTCCTTATGACCACTTGCACAGAACGACAAGCTCTTGGGCTGCAACCCGGAACTGCACTCTGATACTGTCTATATCACCACGATGGGTAGTATACCGGCGATTGTGTGCCGAGTTGTCACCAAAATTTTTCACGTCTCTTAGGACTTGCTGGGTCTGTCGACTTAGGTTCCAACTGGATTCGCCGATCACCTTTCCAATAAGCATTCCCAAATTGCCAAAGTTGCCACCAGATACCTGGATCTTTTTTTCCAATCCGTGCGCTTCGAACACTTCGATAATTAAGCACTCAATGAGCTTTCTCATCATCACTGCACAGGCATCGTACCAACCATTTTCGTATGTGCCGTTGATTTGACGCGAAATGGTCACCAAGTATCTTCGTTTGTCATCTACCACCGAAAGTGGTAGAACATTCTGTGTAGGTGAAGATGGACCTATCTCAGGCAGTTGGCGCAACTCGCTCGTAATGTGTCCGAGTTGCTTAAGGACTTCGAGACCAACTTTGGCAGCTTCAGGATTACTGACCTTCATCATCACGACGGTACAAGTGCTTAGCCATACTCTCAAAGATCTTGTCAATTTGATCTGACGTAACGTTCGCGTCGATCCGAATTTCGAGATTGAGGCGCATCTCAGGCATCTCGAGACCCTGGAAAGGCACATGTGATGGAGTCTGCTGATGGTCTATTGACTCCGGCTGATGGGATTCACCCAATGGCATTGTCTGCCCTTTTGCCTCTCGTGTCATCTTCTTCGGTTTGCGTTCTTTGATCTCATCCCCACCAGACGGATCTGCTTCCACCAGCAGTGCGTACATCGCAGCCATCTTCGTAGCTGCCGGTCTTCCACACCCCAAGGTAGTCATGAACCAACGCGTCGCTGCTTGCTTGTCAATCACTGGACCAGGGACGACATCCCGCAATTCATTAGGATAGACTTCTTTGAGCATTTGCTCGCAGACTCCTGGATAACTAGCGTCATCTCGCCATAAATTAGCCCTATCCGTCGTAGAAAAATCATTATTAACTAATCCAACAGTCTGTAGACCGCGGAGTACGTTAGCCTTGACAGAACTCTCCTTGCCACCAAACATGGTGACAAGGTATGCAGGAGTGACATGCGAGGGAATGGATTGGATAAACTTCTTTCGAAGATCCCACCAACGCTTGGCAGGAATGGAAGGATAGGTCGATTTCTTGGGGGCCAATGGTGCACCTTGCCTGTGAACTGGAAAGAAGACAAAATTCCTACCTGCAGATCAAAACCGTGTCAATGGTACAAGACCTTGTCGTGCCCTGTCAATTCCGCGCACGAGGCAATCGCAAGCTAATTGGGCCAGTGGTATCTGCGGATAGGATGAGCGGTAAACCCAATTCCCCGGTTACCCGGCCATAGACCCATTCATGCAGCGAGGTCAAAGTACGCAACACGTTGGAGAGACAGCAGTAGCAGTGGAAGTCGGCCCAGCATTCCGTGTAATCCTGTCTCAGTAGCACATGTTCGTTCCCGTACCAGCACAATGGATTGGTATAGCAAAACGCAGACCGGGTGGAGATACAGGTGGCCCCTGCCGACCCTGTACACGGACGCGCGGCGGATGCCCACGACTGGCAGTAGGAGTGCGTTGAGCCTCCCGGCTACCAAGACAAGAACCTCCGCATCCTGAACATCATGTCGGAATAGCTCGCTCGGGCGCTGCAGCACGGCGGAGCACATCCGCGCCCGGCGGCCAAGAAGTCCGCGACTGGTGAGTAAGCGCAGCGGCACCGTAGGCAAGACGGACATGGTCGAGGCCAGGACCGGGGCAGCAATCCTGTGCAGATGTGGTGCGTTGGAGAACTGCTGCTCAGGGTAGGCCGTCTTTTCCAAGAACTCCCGGCGCAGGGATTCGGAGGGGTCAAACTCGATGCCCTGATGACGGCAGACATCGGCATTCGCACGGCTCTTGATCAACAATCCATGCGTTGCATCATTGAGAACAGACTGGTCGTTCCGCCCTTCTGAGTATCTACAACCCGAATGTGAGTGCCGACTCTTACGAGCAATGGAGTGATCGATGACTTGCGCCACCACCGATGTCCTCTCGGAGTTCCTTCCGGATCGTGATCCGGTTGCTTGGAGAACCGACGATGGATTTCCCCCCGCTTGGTCGCCTGTGGGGGTCTTCGCCCAAGATGCTCCCAACGGGCTTGAAGTCGCGTTGGTTCAGTGCACCGGGAAACCGCGGACAACCGACCTGCGAACCGCTTGGTCCAAACGCAAGGGCAATCGTGCCAGCCCTGTCCTGCTGGTAGCGATTTACCCGGCCGTCAACGGTCACCAAGCTGCCCTGTGTGGTCCGGTTGAGGAGCCGTCGGTATATCCCGAGGTCGAACTGCACCAGGCGGAGAGGCTGGCAGCAACCGCACTCAAGGAACCAAACCGCCATCAGGCCACCCGGATGTTGCTGGCAGCACTCCCGGAACTCGACTCAGAGCTGACGGGACTGCGCAACATGGGGTTGCTCGCCACCCAGGAACTGGTGCAGGGTGTGCCACGACGAGCCGACTGGTACGAAGCTTCCCGCACAGCCAAACCCCTGCTGTCCCTGCGCGGGCACAACCTCGTCGCGCGTCTGGGCTTTGAGATCCAGACACTCTCCACCAACACGTCCATCCTCAAGATTCATGGCAGAAAACAGGCTGTAGCCGTGTTCTGCGACGACTCCGAACTCATGGATGCACCGGCACAGAGATTCGACAACCTTTCGCCTGTCTCCCACGCCCTCGCAATCGCCGACAGCGAAAATGTACCTTGGGTTGTCCTCACGCGCGCCTCGGAAATCCGCCTCTACAGCTCGGAGCCGGGCAAAGGTGTCGGTGGCAAGGGCCGGACGGAAACGTTTGTGGAGATCAACCTTTCTCTGATTCCCGAACGCTTGGCCGGGTACCTGATGCTGTTGTTCTCCGCTCCAGCCCTGGCGCAGAACGGCTCCCTTGAAGCAATCCTGAGCGACTCTGGCCGCTACGCCGCCGATCTAGCCGTCCGGTTGCGCGAGCGCGTGTACCGCAGGACCATGCCTCTGTTGGCCAAGGCGGTCTCGGATCCCATGAAACCCACATCTGAATCCGACCTGAAAAACGCGTACGAACAGGCCATCACCATCCTATTTCGACTGCTGTTCGTGGCCTACGCCGAGGATCAGGACCTGCTGCCCTACAAGACCAACGGCCGCTATCGGGACCACTCGCTGACCCGCATGGCCGGGCGTCTGGCCGAGGATCGTAAGGCCGGCCGTGTGCGCTTCGCTTCCAATTCGACATCACTTTGGGACGATGTCTGCACCTTGTGGCAGTCCGTTGACCAGGGGAATGTCGGGTTTGGCGTGCCCGAATACAACGGTGGCCTGTTTGCGGCCGATCCGGCAGTGAGTCCCACTGGAGCCGCTATTCACAGGCTGAAACTCACCGATGACGAGTTCGGTCCCGCACTCGATGCTCTGCTCATCGACGACGGGCCGGAAGGTGTTGGTCCGGTGGACTTTCGAGCCCTTTCGGTGCGCGAGTTCGGCACCATCTACGAAGGCCTGCTGGAATCGCAACTGTCCCTGGCGGAAGAGGATCTGGCCCTGAACCGCAAAGGAGTCTATGTGCCGGTTGGCTCCGCGGGGAAGGGAGCCGAGACGGCTATTCCTACCGGCGAGGTTTACCTGCACGGCAAGTCGGGTACCCGCAAGGAGACGGGGTCATACTTCACCAAACCGTTCATAGTGGAACACTTGCTGGACAAGGCGCTGACACCGGTCCTGGATGCACACATCGCCATCCTCAAGCAACTCCGTGAGGCGGACGACGAGGCCGGCTTGGCCAAGGCGTTTTTCGACTTCCGGTGCGCCGACATCGCGATGGGGTCGGGCCACTTCCTCGTGGCCGCGGTAGACCGCATCGAGGCCCGCCTGTCGGCATGGCTTTCGCTCAATCCCGTACCACGGGTGAACGCAGAGTTGGACAGGTTGCGCGGGGTTGCCCTGAGTGCGTTGGGTGATCTGGCCCATGGCGTAGAGATTGAGACCAGTTCCATCCTGCGCAGACAAGTGGCCCGACACTGCATCTACGGCGTGGATCTGAACCGAATCGCCGTCGAACTGGCCCGTTTGTCGATTTGGGTTCACACGTTCGTGCCCGGCCTGCCCCTTTCGTTCCTGGACCACAACCTGCTGCACGGCGACAGCCTAATCGGTGTCGTCTCCGTGGACGATGCCATGGAAGCGTTCAACCTGGGTACCGGACAAGACCAGTCAAGCTTGTTCCGCCAGCGCGTCGAATCGGTCTTGACAGAAGCCCTCAAGGATTTGGAACGCTTGGCCGCGACATCGGATGCAGAGAAGCGGGAAATCGACGATGCGCGGGCGGCGCACGCCGATGCCATGACTAAGGTCGCTCCAGTACGCGAGCTCTTCAACGTGGTGACTGCGGCGCGGGCAGGTGTGGTGAACATGCCCGACGACTACAACGAAGAACTCATCGCGGAAATGAACCATACCCCAGTAGTCCAGTCCGAAGTTTCCCGTCTACGGCCGGTTCACTTCCCAACAGCATTCCCTGAGGTCTTCCTACGTGATCGCCCGGGGTTCGACTGTGTCCTTGGAAACCCTCCATGGGAGAAGGTGAAGGTGGAAACACAACAGTGGTGGGGTATGCACTTGCCCGGTGTGAGAGGGATGCCGGTTGGACGCAGGAATCGCGAGATCGCATCATTCAGACAGCAGCGAGACGATCTCAGTAGAGCCTTCGAGCAAGCCATCAAGGATGCCGATCGCATGAAGCAACTCCTACGGGCAGTCCACTCCCACCTCGGAGCCGGTGACACTGACCTGTACCAGGCGTTCTGCTGGCGCAATTGGCAGGTCATGCGAGCTGGTGGCACCGCTGGCATCGTCACCCCACGCCAAGCACTCCAAAACAAGGGTTGCACGGCTTGGAGGAAGACCGTGCTTGCCAACGGGGAATTCCTTGACGCGACCACACTCCTGAACACCAGCCAGTGGGTATTCGACGATGTCCATGGACAGTATCAAGTCGCACTTCTCGCACTCCGAAAGGCTACCCACACCAACAGCACAACCCAAGTCACATTCGCCGGCCCGTTCGCAACCAGGCAACAACTGACCACAAGTACTGTCCGTGGTCTCACGCACACCGTATCGACAACGGAATTTGCGTCATGGTCCGATGACGCTACGTTTCCGCAGATCCCGCACCAACCGGATGCCCTTCGATTGTTCCGCAAGCTGCGGCAATACCCTCGTTTTGATGCAGCCCTTGAAGAATGTGATTGTCGGCAGTGGCGTGCATCTCCAATACGGGAACTAGACGCCACTGCCGACAAAAAATTTTTTGAGTTAGACGATGGTACCAGTGCCTTACAAGGAACCAACTGGCCAGTATACAAAGGTGAATCATTCGACTTGTGGAACCCTGATACAGGGATTGTCTATGACTCTGCAAATGTAGATTTGATCACTTTTCAACTTTACCAGAAACGCCTGAGGCAGAACAGAACCAACACTTCAGGATTTTCTGATATTGACATAGATCAAATTATAGACCATGATACGCTACCGTGTCTCAAACCACGTATTGCTTTTAGGAACGTAACTCGCAGTTCTGATACCCGCACTTTGATTGCAGCATTAATTCCTGGACACGTAGTGATCGCACATCACGCACCATATTTGTTGCGTCAACGGGGGACTTGTAGGGATGAAGCGTTTCTCTTGGGAACCCTATCGTCCATGATTCTTGACTGGTACGCTAGAAGGGTCATAGAGTTGAATCTAAGCTTTTACATCTTCAAAAACCTGCCCTTCCCCGACATCGGTTCTACCTACCCGCCCGGGTCCCACGAGGCCCGCGTGGTTGAAATCACCGGACGCCTAGCCGCGCCCGACCAACGCTTCGCTGATTGGGCCGCCGAAGTCGGCGTGCCCGTAGGCTCGGTGAAGTCAGAATCCGAGAAACAGAACCTAATCCACGAACTGGATGCCTGCGTTGCCCACCTCTATGGCTTGGACGAAGACGACTTGGAAGTCCTGTTCGGAACCTTTCACACGAACACCGACTACTCCGAACGCCACGCAGCTGTACTGGAACACTTCAGGAGGTTGGCGTGACAGGCACCGCCAAACCCGAGCTTGCTGTCAACCGGGCAGGCAACACGGTAGCTGAAGCACTCAACAGCTTCATCGGTGAACCGACAACCAATCGTGTCGGAGGGGCAAGAGTAGATATTGCCACCGCCTATTTCAACGTCGGCGGCTATGCGCTTCTAGCGGATGCCCTGGACAAAGCGACCCGTACTCGGCTGTTGCTGGGAGCAGAACCCACACCGCCCGAACAAAGGCCTCGGCCGTTGGGCAAGGAGTCGCACCTGCCGACAAGGGCAGCCCGCGACCGGATTCGCAATGCCGTCGCCGAGCACGAAACCTACCTCCTGTCGGACCGCAATCTATTGGGTTTTGACCGGGAAGTGGATGCCCAGAGCCAACGCTTGATCGACTGGCTCCAGTCCGACAAGGTAGAGGTCCGGCGGTTGGAGTCAAGATTCCTGCACGGCAAGGCGTTCCTCATCTCGGACGGTGACCACGGGGTGGTCGCTGGCTCCTCAAACCTCACGGCAGCCGGCCTGACCACCAATGCCGAACTCAATCTGGGTGCCTACCAACCCCACACCGTGCAGCAGGTCCAGCAGTGGTACGAGGAGTTGTGGGACGAGGCCAACGAATACGACCTTGCGTCGCTGTTCGAGGCCCGGTTTGAACCCCATGCACCGTACCTGATCTTCCTGCGTATGCTCTGGGAACGCTATGCGGACCAACTGGAAGACGAGCACCAGAACGAAACTGAGATTCACCTGACATCGTTCCAGACCGACGGCGTTTGGCGCGCCAAGCGCATCCTGGACCGGTTGAACGGCGTCCTCATCGCCGACGAGGTGGGTCTCGGCAAAACGTTCATCGCAGGCGAGATGATTCGTGAAGCGGCCTTGGATCGTCGCCAACGCGTCCTGGTCATCACCCCCGCTACGCTTCGAGACGGTCCCTGGCGAAGGTTCAAGTCGGAACATAACCTGCCCATGGAACTGGTCTCATTCGAGGAGTTGCTGGGAGACCAGAGACTCAACCCAGGCCAAGCAACCCGCAACAAACTCGAACAAGGTATCAACCAGTATGCAATGGTGGTCATCGACGAGGCCCACAATCTGCGCAATCCCTCAACGCAACGTGCGAACGCCTTACGGAGGTTGCTGGCAGGCTCGCCTGCCAAACAGTTGGTATTGCTTACCGCCACGCCGGTGAACAACAGCCTCTTGGATCTCTACTACCTCCTCAGCTACTTCCTACGCAACGATGCCGCCTTCGCCGATGTGGGGATCCGCTCCCTGAAAGAGCACTTCGATACGGCCATGGCTCTCAATCCCGACGATCTGTCCCCGGAGCACATGTTCGATGTGCTGGATGCCGTGGCCGTCCGACGCACAAGGTCTTTTGTCAAGACCTACTACGCGAACGACACCATCAGGATCAACGACACCGAACAGAGAATCACCTTTCCAACGCCGCGCGTCCGGCAGGTCGATTACGACTTGGACGACGTGGTTCCCGGATTGTTCAAACGACTGGCCCATGCTCTGAACCCGGATGCCGATTCCAGGAACCTAGGGACCTTGACCCTGGCCCGGTACGTGCCGTCCATGTATCGGCTGGACGGCGAGGAGGATCGGAAGCAGACACACCTGGGCGGCCTCCTACGGTCGGGCCTGTTGAAGCGATTCGAATCTTCGCCCCATGCCTTCGTTCAGACATGTCGGCGTATGGCCAACAGCACAAACTCGTTCCTAAGATTGTTGGACGTAGGGAAAGTAGCGGTGGGCCAAACCCTTGTGGACTGGATTGCGACCGACACCGATGAACTCGATCCGGACGAGATCAACGATCTCCTCGATGCAGCAGACGACGCGTCCGAGTATGACGTGCCACGGCTCAGGACCGATGCGATCAAGGACCGGGGCCTGCTACTGTCGTTCGCTAACGAAGTAGCCGCAGTGACCCGTGCCGACGACCCTAACCTTGAAGCCCTTGTCAACGAACTGGCAGATATTGCCGCTCAGGCAGCAACCGAAGGAATCGGCGAACAGGACGTGCGCAACCGGCGCAAAGTCCTGATCTTCACCTACTTCGCAGACACTGTGGACTGGATCCGGGAGCACTTGCTCCAAACCGCCCAAGTAGACCCGCGACTGGCGTGCTACGACGGACGCATTGCCTGGTTGGCAGGAGCGAGGGATCAGGACAGCAGGGAATCGGTGCTGTGGGGGTTCGCCCCGACAACCACGGATGCACCTGAAGGTCAGGACAGGGACCTCTACGACATTCTGATCACGACCGATGTCCTGGCGGAGGGCGTGAACCTCCAGCAGGCACGGCACATCATCAACTACGACCTGCCCTGGAACCCGATGCGCCTGGCCCAGCGGCATGGCCGCATCGACAGAATCGGGTCCGCGCACGATGAAGTCTTTCTGCACTGCATATTCCCCGATCGGCAGCTGGACGAGCTGCTCGGCCTTGAGGAACGTCTGCGGTACAAGATCAAGCAGGCATCGGCCAGCATCGGCACGGGTGAAATCCTACCTGACCAGCCCGGAAAGGACCGTGAGTTCACCGAAACTCGCGAGGAAATCCGAAAGCTGCGCAGGGAAGAGGCCGAGTTGTTCGAGCGCGGGGGCACGGCCCGCAGTTCGCTATCCGGCGAAGAGTATCGCCAGGAACTGCGCAAGGCCCTTCAGGACCCGCAGGTGGCCCGGCAAATCAAGGTCCTGCCATGGGGAGCTGGATCGGGCATGGCGGCTATACCGGGCCAGCGACCCGGATACGCTTTCTGCATCCGCGTAGGCGATCATGCACGCCCCCTATTCTGCTTTGTAGCAATGGAAGACCTGGATTCCTCCGATCCTTCCCTGCCCGATGAAACGCTGATATGCCTGGACGCAGCGCGTCCTACCGATGGATGGAACACAGCGCGCAGCCTCCCTGAACACGTAGTTCACCGTGCCTACGATGCATGGCAGGTGGCCCGGGCCGATGTTGCCGCCAAATGGAACTTCATGGCTGACAAGGCCAATCTGGAGCCGGATATTCCCCGTGCTCTCCGCAGGGCGGCCGAGATTGTTCGGACCAGCCCTCCGCCAGAAGAGAATCAGGAGACCATCGACCGGGCTGTGGAAACCTTGAGCGCGCCCTACCCTGAACGAACAGTACGCAGGTTTCGACAGGCCATGAACGAAGCATCGGAATCCGTACAGAAGGCACGCAAGATCCTGGCTGTCATCACCGAGCTCGGACTTGAGCCGTATATTCCCCCGGAGCCACTTCCCCAGATCACCCTGGACGATGTTCACCTAGTGACATGGTTGGCGATACATTGACAAGCCCGCGCTTGTTCAGAGCATCACCGGACGGTACAGGCCCTGCCTGATCCCGTGACAACCAAAACCGGCAACTACGCCCAGCGATGATTGATTTTCAACACAGTATCTGTGTTCAATGTCAAGATACTGAAGGTTCAGATTGCCACGCCTCATGTGGCAACCAAGGTGTCCCACGGCGGGCCTCCGTCACCGCGTACAGCGTTAGGCCGGGTGTTCTGCCATGACCCCCGCGGCATCAAACTGGCCCGCCTGACGCACCTGACCGGCGCAGGGCGAAGTTAGCTTACTCGGGGCTGCGGCTGTCCCCCGGTACCCGATGCCGCGTCCAAGCATCCGCGGGCCATTGCGCTGCCAGCACCCGCGCATTGAGGGAGGCCAGGGCTCCAGATGCCAGCCGCGGCCGGGTGCAGGGCACGATAGTCGGCGGCCGTACCGGCTATAGTCACGTGTCGACCGACACCTCCGATATGTAGCCCAAGGCCGTCACCCCATCCAGGAAGTCGACCGGCCAAAGCCCTCGTCGCAGGACCCCAAGCGCGTCGGCAGCGAGCCTTCGGCCACCAGCTCGGTTAGCATGGGGCCAGTTGCGGCTTGGTACGAAAGAATACTACGCAATTACCCTTGGAGTAGGGAATCTGGATTCCAAATGCGCTCAGCCAACTGTTGGTACAGCTCTCCACGCTGCTGGATAGCATCTCGATTGAATTGTTCATGACTACGGAATGGAAGCCCACTCTCTTGCACAAACTTAAGAAAGCCCGGGTTGTGCTCATAGGCTTTGGGATGCAAAGAGTACGCAAGTAGGTTTTGTGATTGATAAAACGGTAGTTTTTCCTCGTATCGGAGGTCACCGTAGCTAGCGTTGAATTGTCTCGGGAGCAGAACCAAGCTGCCAATCAAATTCCGATGTTCATCGAAGTCAGACTCGAGCGGGAATTCATCTTGGTGTCGCTCTGGATGATTAGCCAATACGTGTTCGACTTCGAAACGATTCTTTCCGGACACAACGTACTCTCGGTAGCGCGACGTCTGCCCCGACTGTGTCTCAACATAGTCGGTCATTCTAGCCAATACCCGATGAAGATATCGACGATTTTGTTGATGGACTCTTAAACGTGAGTTACTGTGGAACTGCTCTTTTTCATCGAGCAGTTTCTTGTATAGTTTTTCAGCTAAGGAATAAGTGTCTAGCCCTCTGATATCCCTCATTACAATAAACATTGCGTACTGCATAGTAGAATAAGCGATCGAGCGGAAATTCCAAATTCGCCGTGTGACAAGAATGTCAACAAAACGCGAGACGAGTTGGATCTTATGCTTAACTGTAGCTTCGGAGTCATCCCAGGGCGTTGACAAAGTCGTCACAGGGCCATGAGCGGCTCCAGGCGGGCGGGA
>CAZMKQ010000073.1:0-23950 GCA_964566955.1 uncultured Caldilineaceae bacterium
TCTTGATGTGGGCCCACCAGGCCTTGGAGGCCCGGCCGCCGTTGGGTGCCGCCGCGGGGGACAGGGACGTTACGGAGCCGGGCTCGAGGCCGGTGTCCCGTGTGGACACGGACACCGGGGTTTCCACGTTGGTCTTCATAGTTGTGCAAATCGCAAGCAGCGGCGTTTGGAATTTACTCAAATGCGCGTGGACGCATTGTACTTCCACCCATTGCGCGCTGCACGTACGCCCCATCAAGGCACCCCGCCGCGAAACCGTGAATGCCATCCTGTATGTGCTGCGGGGACAGCTGCGCCGTGTCCAGGGTCGGGAGACCTCACCCAGCGTGGGCCTCGTCGACAGTCAGTCCGTGAAAACGACGGAAATCCGGGAGCGGTGGGGATACGACGCCGCCCAAAAGGTCAAGGGCTGCAAGCGCCACGCAAGCGCCACTTGGCCGTGCATGCGCCTGACATCCAGGACCGGGACGGTGCCCGGCAGGTCCTTCCCCGCCTGCAGGACGGTTTTCCCCGCCTGCGCGTGCTCTGGGGTAACGGCGGCTACCAAGGGCCCAAACTGGGCGACCGGGTGCAGGGGCAGGGGACCTGGCACCTGCGGATTGTCCGCCGCGACCCCGACGCGGAAGGCTTCGAGGTGGTGCCCAAGTGCTGGATCGTGGAGCACGCCTTTGCCTGGCTGGGCTGACGCCGCCCGGGGCAAGGACTACGAGGGCCGGGTGGCTTCCTCCAAAGCCTGGATCCACATCGCCATGGCCCGGTGCATGCTCAAGCGACTCGCCTCGGTCTGACGGACTTTCCACACACCTTCTTGAGGAGCAGGGGATCCAATCGGGCCACTGGTAATTTGTCGAGTTCCGGCGGGGAACCGTCCTCTCAAAGACATCCGATGGGACGATCAATTCGTACTATGCGTCCTCGGGCGGCATGAGCGTCGACCAGTCGCGGGAGCCGACCAGGACATTCAGGACATCCGCGGCATCGGGCACCCACTGGGCTCTCCGCCAGGCCGAGGCCAGGGTATCCGGCACATGGGATGCCAGTTCTCCCTGTGCAGCCCGCAGTTTCAGTTGGGAGAGAAAGTTTGTCTGGGAAGTGGTCAATGCAGTGTCCTGAACCGCCTCTTGCTTAGCCTCGTCAGTAGCCACGTCCCCGGCCCGCATCGGGTCCAGCCAGATGCCGCGCGTCGCGTCCCGGGTCTGGAGGGTGTGGATGTCCCCGCCCTCGTCCAGCATGCGGAACTCCCCCAGCGTGTCGCTGCAATAGACGGGCAGTCCGTCCTCGTGGCGAGTCGGTTCAATGTCCTCGTATTCGCCGTCAGCCGACAGCTGCAGGCCCCACAGCCGGGGTTCGTCCCCTGTGCGGTGCAGCCGCTCCGGATCATAGAGAAAGTACTCCCGTACGCCCATGGCCCGGTAGATTTCGACCTTGGGACCGAGGTCGTGGTGGAAGGTGGACTCGGAGAGCACCTCCAGCACGAACAGGATGGGGTTGTCGGGGTCGAAGGGGACCTCATGCCGGTGTTCGTCCGGTCGGGGATGCTCTTGGATGAAGACATCCGGCATGACCTGTCCACTGCGGGCGTAGCGGTTGGTCCGGGACACATCCAGGTCGGGCAGTTTCAGGCACCGATCCTTGAAGACACGGTAGGTTCCCAGCAGGCGCCGTGCCTCATTCACACTGCTGTCGATGCTGAACCCGTGGGCGCTGCCGGCCATGAAGTGGACCCCGTCCTTGCCGTAGGCGTCGTCGTCGGTCCAGTCGGGTCCGTAGACGTGGCCGGGGTCGTAGGGGTAGCTGGGGTCGTAGTGGTCGAGCGTCTTGATGTGGGCCCACCAGGCCTTGGAGGCCCGGCCGCCGTTGGGTGCCGCCGCAGGGACAAGGGGCCTTGCAGAGCCGGACTCGATTTTGTTGGCGAGGCCGTTGCCGCGCGCGGGCACGGATACAGGGGTTTCCACGTCGGCCTTCATGTTGGGCAACTCTCAAGCAGCGACATTGGCAATTCACTCAAATGTGCTTGGGGGCATTGTACTTCTGCTCATTGTGCGTTGCACGCATGTCCAATACGGGTCCCGGGTATGAGATTGGCCAGGACGGTTCCCGCCCCCATGGAAAGCCGAGGTTCACAGTGCCGGCCTTGAAACGCGTTCCCGGCTTTGCAATCGGCCGCGCGTTCCAGTGCTCCGGACAGAACCAAAGCCGGGTTGTGCGGGATCCACATGCAGGTCCGACTGGAGGCGGTCCCGACACTGTCGTATGGCATTCGCGTACATGACATCTTCGGTCGGGTGTTTGCGCGGCGGGCTTCCCACCGGGGCATCCCGCTTTGTGGCATGGGGGTGGTTGCTCGCCTCGATGTCCCGGAACCGGATTGCATCCGCCGTCGCAGCGCGGCACCGTGTCTGTACCGAATCCGGACATGGCCCTGCCCGGGGGACAAAAGGTGCAAGGGGGCCAGCCGATACGCCAAGGAACATGCCTTTTCTGCGGTGGATGGCGTTCAATCTGCTGCGATGGAAGACTGCAGTTTCAAGTGCAAATTCGCTGGTTGGAACGGGGAGCGCCTGTCTGCGGAACCTATCCCAATGGAATGCGATTATCCGCCGCTGGCGGCGAGCCGGTGGCGATGGTCTTTGCTCTATAATCGGTGGTCTCCCCTGACATTTGTTCCGTCCGGCACGGGAGGTGCCGAGCCGCATGGAACAGGTCTGGCTTGAACCGGACCGGTGGTGTGCGGACTTCCCCCATGGGCGTTCCCAATTGACCGGCGCGGGCACTGCGGCGAGGTGTGCTGCTTGGAAGTTGTAGGCATTCGATTCACGACAGCAAGGAACATGCTATGTCCGACATGAAGAAACTTACGCGAGCCACCCTCAGGGCACCTGTGGTCGCCTTGTTGCTGATGGCCCTGGTCGCCCTGTTGGCCGCCTGCGCAGCCCCGGCTGCGACTGACACCGCAGCTCCGGCCGAGCGCGATGACAAGGAACTCATCATTCTCTACTGGCAGGCCGCCTCCCTCCCCGGTCCGTTTCTGTCCGGTGGCACCAAGGATCAGGATGCCGGCGCCATTACGCTCGAGCCCCTGGCCAGCGTCGATCCCGACGGCGTGCTGATGCCGCGCTTGGCCGTTGACATTCCCACGGTCGAGAACGGTGGGGTGTCCGAGGACGGTCTCACCATCACTTGGACGCTGCAGGAAGGACTGCTGTGGTCGGACGGCTCGCCCATGACCGCCGACGACGCGGTGTTTACCTGGGAGTACTGCACCCATCCGGAGACCGGCTGCGCCCCCATCGATGTCTTCGACGGGGTCGTGAGCGTGGAAGCTCCGGACGACACCACGGTTGTGGTTACCTTCGACAAGTTTACTCCCTACCCCTACACGGCCTTTGTGACGGCGCAGTCGCCGATCATCTCGCGGGTGCAGTTCGGCGAGTGCGTGGGCGCGGCGGCCCAGACCTGCAGCGAACAGAACCTGGCCCCGCTGGGTACCGGGGCTTATCGCCTGACGGACTTCAAGGTCAACGATGTGGCCACCTACGAACGCAACCCCCATTACCGCGGGGAGCCAGCCTACTTCGAAAGGATCGTCTTCAAGGGTGGCGGCGATGCGGCCTCGGCGGCCCGGGCCGTGCTGGAGACTGGCGAAGCCGACTATGCCTGGAATCTGCAGGTCGAACCCCAGATCCTGGCGGAGATGGTGGCCAAGGGCAGAGGTGAGATCATCGTGGCTTTCGACAGTCTGGTCGAACGTCTGCTGGTGAACCAGACCAACCCGGACGAGGCCCTGGGCGACGATCGCTCGGAATACCTGGATGGCACCAACCCGCATCCGTTCTTGGTTGGCACCCCGGTGGCCCAGGCCATGTCCATGGCCATTGACCGCTCACTGATCGCCGAGAATCTCTATGGTTTCGGCGGTCGGCCGACCTGCAACCTCATTCCTGCCCCGCCGCATTACGTGTCCACGGCCAACGATGCCTGTCTGACCCAGGACATCGACGGCGCCAACATGCTCCTTGACGAGGCGGGCATCGTGGACACCAACGGCGATGGTGTCAGGGAGTACAACGGCATTCCGCTGTCCGTGCGCTACCAGACCTCGACCAACAGTGTGCGGCAGAAGACTCAAGCCCTGATCAAGCAGTGGTGGGCGGAAATCGGCATCGAGACAGAACTGTTGAACCACAACGCCAACGTCTTCTTCGGCGGCGATCCGAACAGCCCCGACACGTACCAGAAGTTCTATACGGACATCCAGATGTACACCACAGGGCCATCTGTCGACCCGCAGATTCACCTGTCCCAGTGGCAGTGCCGGTACATTCCGGAGCGGGCCAACTCGTGGGCCGGCGGCAACATCTTCCGCGGTTGCAACCCCGAGTACGACGAACTCTTCCAGGTGCTGGTGGAGACACCCCTGGGGCCCGACCGCGAGCGGTTGGTCAAGACCCTGAACGACATGAACGTCCAGTCCGGCATGCAGATCCCGCTGGTCTACCGCGGGCGGCTGGCCGCTCGGGCGAATTCCCTGCAGGGCGTGGTGGTCAACGGCTGGGACACGGAGTTGTGGAACGTCGGTGATTGGATCAGGGAAGAGTAGCGTCCAACTTGATTGTTCGGCCGTTGCCGAACTGCGGGCCGCAGGCACCGTACGGTTGTCTGTGGCCCGCCGCGGCCGGCAGTTGCAAACCAAGTGACACCCCGCGGCCACAAGCACGGGGCCCGTTTGCATCGGTGGCGGTTGGCACGTGAGCAGGTACCTGGCCCGTCGGCTGCTGACCGCCGTCCCAACCCTGCTGGCCATCAGCATGGTGATCTTCGCCGTGCTGGATCTGGCGCCCGGCGACCCGACCGGGGCCCTGCCGGAGACCATTCGGCCGGAAGTGCGCCAGATGATCAGGGAAGCCATGGGCCTCGACAAGCCCATGCACATCAAGTACCTGCTCTGGCTACGGCAGTTCTTCTGGAACGAGCCGATCGGACTGCTGGAGGGCGCGCTCGGCATCGAGATCGGTGATTCCGAGTCCCGTTTGCGCATCACCTCCTGGGGGAGCCGCGGCACTCCGGTCTTCGACCTGATCGCGCAACGGGTGCCCCAAACCCTGTGGGTCGTGGGGCTTGCCTACCTGGTGTCCGTTCTGATTGCCGTGCCGGTGGGCGTGATTTCGGCCGTCCGCCAGTACTCCGTGTTCGATCAACTGGGCACCCTCTTCTCGCTGATCGGCTATTCCGTGCCGACCTTCTTCACCGGTCTGCTCCTGATCATCGTCTTCAGCGTCAACCTGAACTGGTTGCCGTCCATCTACGACACCAACCTGGAGGTTCGGGACTGGCGCTCCCTGGTGGCACAGCTGCGGCAGATGGCCATGCCAGTGACGGTCCTGGCCTTCTTCCAGACGGCTGCCCTGGTGCGCTTCACGCGGTCGTCCATGCTGGACAACCTGACCCAGGACTACGTGCGCACCGTCAAGGCCAAGGGCTTTCGGGAACGCTATGTGGTGATTCGCCACATCCTGCGCAATTCCCTGATTCCGGTCATCACCCTGGTGGCCCTGGGCGTACCCACCATCTTCAGCGGAGCCATCATCACCGAGCAGATCTTCCGCGTGAACGGCCTGGGGGCGCTGCTGATCAGTTCGATCCAAGTCAACGACATCCCCATGATCCAGACGGTTACGTTCATCTTCGCCGTGCTGATCGTGTTCTTCAACCTGATTGCGGACATCATCTACGGCGTGCTCGATCCCAGGATTCGCTATGCCTGACCCGCAGTCCCGCCGCCGGGATCGTCCGCCCCGGAACCTCGCATGACCGCCACCGCCGACGCCCCGGCCACAGAAGTGCTGGGCAGGCGTGCCCCGCGCACACTCTGGGGCGATGTCTACCGTCGGTTTATCCGCCACAAACTGGCCGTCACCGGGCTGGCGATCCAGGTCCTGCTGATCCTGGGCATTCTTCTTGGGCCCATCATCTATCCGGAGGACGCAGAGTACATCGATATCCTGCGCGCCGACGCACGGCCTTCGTTGGAGTTTCCCATGGGCACCGACGATCTGGGCCGCGACACCTTGGCACGCAACATGGAGGGCGGCCGCATCTCCCTGGCGGTCGGGGTCGTGGCCATGGCCGTGGCCATCATTCTGGGCACCCTGGTGGGATTGCTGTCCGGCTACTTCCGGTCGCTGGACAATCCGCTGATGCGCTTCACCGACATGATGCTGGCCCTGCCCAGCCTGCCCCTGCTGATGGTGATCATCATGCTGTTCCGGGACAAGATGCGCAATCTGCTGGGGCCCGAGCTGGGTATCTTCGTGCTGGTGGTCTACGTCATCGGCGCGCTGGGCTGGATGCCGACGGCCCGCATTGTGCGGGGGACCGTGCTCTCCATCAAGGAGAAGGAATTCATCGAAGCGGCCATCAGCATCGGCGTGCGGCAGTACACGATCCTGTGGCGCCACGTGCTGCCCAACATCCTGTCGCCCATCATCGTCTCGGCCACCCTGGGCGTGGCCAGCGCCATCCTCATCGAGTCGGCCCTCTCCTTCCTCGGGCTGGGCTTTCCGCCGGATGTGCCCACCTGGGGCCGCCTGCTGTTCGAGAACAAGGACTTCATCACCTACAACCCGGCCCTGATCATCTTCCCGGGCCTGTTCATCTCCCTCACCATTCTCAGCATCAACTTCATGGGGGATGGCCTCCGGGACGCCCTGGATCCCCGCCTGCGGCTGTAGGCCCATTCAGTCAGGAACACGCGCCATGACCGATGCCCTTGTCCTGGGTTTGGACATCTCGACCACCGCCACCAAGGCCATACTCGTCGATTCCGCCGGCCGTGTCGTGGCGTCCGCCGCCTCGGAATACGACTTCCAAACCCCGCAATCGCTGTGGAGCGAACAGGAGCCGGACTTGTGGTGGCAAGGCACGCGCCACAGTGTCAGTGCGGTTCTGGCACAGGAGGACGTGCATCCGGAGCAGGTGGCCGCCATCGGCCTTTCCGGCCAGATGCACGGCCTGGTTCTGCTGGATGCACAGCAGGAGGTGCTGCGGCCCTGCATTCTTTGGAACGATCAGCGGACCGGGAACCAGTGCGACACCATCCGGGCAAGGTTGGGCTTCGAGCGCCTTCTGGAGATCACCGGCAACGACGCCCTGACCGGCTTCACGGCCCCCAAAATCCTGTGGGTACAGGAGGAGGAGCCGGAGATCTGGGAACGCACCCGGCACATCCTGCTGCCGAAGGACTATGTGCGGTTCAAGCTCAGCGGCGAGTTTGCCGCGGACGCGGCCGACGGCTCCGGCATGCTCCTGCTGGATTTGCAGGACAGAATCTGGTCCCGCGACATGCTGGCCGCCCTGGACATCCCCGAGGCCTACATGCCCGAGGCCTGCGAAGGGACCGCCGTCTCGGCCCGGTTGTCTTCCGCGGCGGCCGGGGAGTTGGGCTTGCCGGCCGGGATTCCCATTGCCGGCGGGGGCGGCGATCAAGCGGCCCAGGCCGTGGGTGTGGGGGCCGTGCAGGAAGGCGTGGCCGCGGTCACCCTGGGAACCTCGGGAGTGGTCTTTGCCACCAGTGCCAAGCCGCGGGTTGAGAAGGAGGGTCGGCTCCACGCCTTCTGCCATTCCGTCCCCGACCGCTGGCACTTCATGGGCGTCATGCTGAGCGCCGCCGGCAGTCTCCGCTGGTTTCGGGACACCTGCGCACCCGGCCGCGACTTCGGCGAACTCACGGCGGCGGCCGCGGAGGCCCCCGCGGGGTGCGACGGCCTGGTCTTCCTGCCGTACCTGACTGGCGAGCGCACGCCCCACCCCGATCCCCTGGCCCGCGGGGCCTTTGTCGGCCTGACGGTGCGGCACGACCTGAACCACATGACCCGGGCGGTGTTGGAGGGTGTGGCCTGCGGCCTGAAGGACGGGTTTGACCTGATGGACGGTGCCGGTTTGCCCGAACTGCAAACCGTGCGCCTGTCGGGCGGCGGGTCCCAAAGCCCCCTCTGGCGCCAAATCCTGGCGGACATGCTGGGCAGGGAACTGGTGACGGTTGCCGAAGGCGAGGGGGCCGCCATGGGGGCCGCCGTGCTGGGGGGCGTGGCCGGCGGTGTCTGGCCCGATGTGGACACCGCCACCGCTTCGCTCGTGACGGAGACGGGTTCGGTGGGGCCGGATCCCGACACGGTCGAAACCATGAAGGATGTACATGCGCGGTACCGGGATCTGTATCCGGCTCTGAGCCCCTACAACCGGAGCGTAGCACCTGATTGATGCTCCGCGGACACATGGAAACGCGCCCTGGTCCGGTATCGGCATCGCAGGACCGATGATTCATCTTCGCTCCGTGGCCTTCAGGCCACCTGCCGCGCGGCAACGGGCCGAGTGGCCCTTCACGGTGCCGGTGATTGCGGAGTGGTCGGCACCACTCGAGTTTGAGCATCCGGTAACCTTTCTGGTTGGTGAGAACGGCTGCGGCAAGTCCACGCTGCTGGAGGGCATTGCCTGCCATGCGGGCCTGCCGGCCGCGGGCCGGGAGGAATTGGATCGGGATCCGTCCCTGGCCAAGGTGCGCAGTCTTGCAAAGTGCCTCAAGGCCACTTGGAATCAACGTAGCCACCGCGGGTTCTTTCTGCGTGCGGAGGACTTCTTCGGGTTTGTGCAGCGGATGGGGGCCATGGCGCAATCCCTCCGGGCCGAACTGGAAGAGGTGGATCGGACCTACGCCGGCCGCTCGGCCGCGGCCCGCATGTATGCGCGTACCCCGTATGCCAACGAACTGCACGGCATCACGGAGCGCTACGGCGGGGACATGGATGCCCAGTCGCACGGCGAGGGCTTCCTGGCCTTCTTCCAGGCCCGGTTTGTGCCCGACGGCCTGTACCTGCTGGACGAACCGGAAACACCCCTGTCCCCGTTGCGGCAGCTGGGGCTGTTGTCCCTGCTGCGGGAAATGGTGGAGGAGCGGGGTGCGCAGTTTGTGATTTCCACCCACTCGCCCATCCTGATGGCCTACCCGGGTGCCACCATTCTCAGTCTGGACGAGTCCCCCTGGCAGCAGGTTGCCTGGGATGAACTGGAGCACGTGCGGCTGACCAGATCCTTTCTCAACAATCCGTCGACGTACACGAAGCACCTGTGAGTGGGCCGATTGGCCTGCCTACAGCGGCTGGACGGAGGCAATCGAGGTTGGTGCGGACCGGTTCCCGCAGCGCCACATGAGCACCCAATGCGGATAATTCAACGGAAGCCATCCGTCCGGGTTCGCCGGTACCGGCCGAGTCTTCTGACCTAACTGTCCCTATTTCGTTCGCCGTCTCAAACCATGATCCCCGTTGCCGAGCTGTTGGCCGACATGCGGTCGGACCCCTACTACGAGGCACACGTCACCCATGCGGAACGACTCCCGGCCGGGTCTCCGCAGTGGACCGATGTGCCGGAATGGCTGCACCCCCATGTCCGTTGCATGCTGGCCGGACTGGGCCGCGAGCGGCTCTACAGCCATCAAGGCCAGGCCCTGGGACTAATTCGGTCCGGAAAGGATGTCCTCGTCACCACCCCCACGGCCAGCGGCAAGTCGCTGTGCTACCAGTTGCCGATCCTGGACCGCCTGGTCCGCGACCCGTACGCCAGGGCCATCTACATGGCTCCGACGAAGGCGCTGGCCCGCGATCAACTGGTCGAGTTTCAGGACATGGCGGCCGCGCTGCCGACGGGCAGCCCTCTCAAGCCCCATCACGTGGCCGCCTACGACGGCGACGTGCCCATCGCGGAGCGCGGCGAACTGCGCAGCCGGGCCCGCCTGATCATCACCAACCCGGACATGCTCCACCATTCCATCCTGCCCTGGCACAGGCAGGACTGGGGGACCTTTCTTTCGGATCTGGCCTTTGTGGCGGTGGATGAAGTCCACTACTTCCGAGGTTTGTTCGGCAGCCACGTGGCCAATGTCCTGCGCCGCCTGCATCGGCTGTTGGCACTGGCCGGCAACCGGGATGTCCAATACATCTGTGCCAGCGCGACCGTGGCCAATGAGCAGGATCTGGCCCGGCGACTGCTCGATCGGGAGGTGGCGGTCGTGTCGGAAAACGGAGCCCCCACCGCAGCCCGCCACTGCATCTTCTGCAATCCGCCCCTGGACCCGGACGGCGTGCGGCGCGAAACCATGGAGGCCACGCTCTGGTTCGAGAGCCAACTGCGGCGGGAGCGGCTGCAGACACTGATCTTCAACCGTTCACGGCGCGGTGTCGAGAACACCATCCGCTGGTTGCGCACGCATGCCATCGAAAGCGGCACCCGAGGCCACGAGGCGGCACGGCTGATCCGCGGCTACCGCGGGGGCTACCTGCCCAAGGAACGGCGCGAGATTGAATCCGGATTGCGCAACGGCGAGATCCTGACCGTGGCCACCACCAACGCCCTGGAACTGGGCGTCGATATCGGACAGTTGCAGTGCGTGATCTCCTCCGGCTATGCGGGCACGGTTGCCAGCACGCGCCAACAGTGGGGACGTGCCGGCCGACGGGGTGAGGAGGCGGAGGCCCTGGTGGTGTTTGTCGCTTCCGCGGATCCCCTCGACCAGTACATGATCCTGGATCCGGAGTTCCTGCTGGCCGGCAGCCCCGAGCATGCCCGGTTGGATCCGGACCATCCGACCCTGTTGCGACAGCATCTGCCTTGTGTGCTCAACGAGGGGCCGTTGCGGGTGCGGCCACCGCGGAAGGAACAACCGCGCCGGACCCACGCCGTCTTCGCGGGTCTCCAGGATCTGGAACACGCCCAGCGCGCCTTTCACCGCAACTTCACCTGGGCCTTCTGCGGCCAGCCGCAGGACCTGCGGTTCGGCCTGCGCAACATGGAAGGTTCGGTGGACATCGTGTTGAAGTCCGGACGGGGCCGACCCGAGGTCCTGGGCACGGTGGACTTCGAGAGTGCGGACATGATGGTGCACGAAGGCGCCGTCTACTGGCACGACGGCCGCCGCTATCTGGTCAAGGAACTGGACTACGCCGACAAGGTGGCCAGAGTCGCGGCATCAAGGTCCGGAAGCTACACCACGGAACCGGTCCAGGATGTGGATGTGGTGGTTACCCGCATTGATGATCAAGAGCCCAGACAGGGGGCCCTGGTCGGCCACGGTGAACTGAAGATGACCTCCCAGGTGGTGGGCTACCGCAAGATCTACATGGACCGGGACAACCGGGGCGTACCCGGCTGGGATCCCACGGACCTGGTTCCCTTGGAATGTCCGGAACGCACCCTGAACACCCGCGGCTACTGGATGCAGGTGCGGCCGGAAACCCAGCGGCGGCTGGAAGCCGAGGACGCGTGGCGGGACAGCGAAAACGACTACGGACCCAATTGGGACAGTCAACGTCTCAGGGCCATCGAACGTAGCGGAAAGATCTGCAGTCACTGCGGCAAGGCTCCTTCGCCGGGCAGGCCCCTGCACGTGCACCACCGGAAGCGGTTCCGCCAGTTCGGCTATGTGCCGGGCCACAACGACAACTACCTGAAGGCCAACCGCCTGGAAAACCTCCAGGTTCTGTGTCCGGCCTGCCACAAGCTGCTGGAGCCCATCGCCGGACGCGGCCTGCACGGCATGGATGCCCTGGGCGTGGCCTTGAGTCGCATCGCACCCCTCCACTTGATGTGCGATCCGGGCGACCTGTCCGTGCATGATGTCCTGGCCAAGGCCGGAGGCACCAAGCTGAAGCCCGTGGAGGATCCTGCCTGCTTCCAGCCCCACTTGGCCACGCTCTTCATCCACGAGCGGTTCGAAGGCGGCCTCGGCTATGGCGAAACCCTTTTTGGCCTCCACGATCAGTTGCTGGGCAAGGCGGCCCAACTGATTAGGCGCTGCGACTGCGTGACCGGCTGTCCCGCATGTGTTGGCCCATCGGCCCAGCCGGTGGACTACGCGACCGAAAGCACGAACCGCAAGAGCCTGGCACGGGCGCTGGTGGATGCCCTGTGCTGACGCAAGGGAACCGTTGCTCGATCTGTGGGTTTTCGGACAAACGCCGACGGCGGTTCACGCCGTCGGGTCTATAATCCAGCAGAGTCAGGTCCGTGTATCCATCCGGGCATTCCCTGTCCGGATCCCGATTTCCCACTCCTCGTCAGGCAGGTTGGTCCGAGGGGCCAAGGCATTGCCTTGACACGGGGGGATCGTGTCGCCCGGGCCAGCTTTTCTGCCCAACCCATCCAGAAGGAAGAGCTGCATGAAAGTGCTGGTAACCGGCGCGTCGGGACGACTGGGAGATTTCGTTTTTCATGAACTGCTGAGGCGCGGCCACGAACCGGTGCTCTTCTCCCGTTCCAGGCCCACCACCGACTACGGCGATCTGGAGTGGATTCAAGGCGACTTGGGGAACTACGACGACTGTCTCAAGGCCGTGCAGGATGTGGAGGCCGTGCAGCACTTGGGCGCGCGTCCCAACCCGACCGACCATCCGGCCCTGCGCCAGCAGAGTTCGCAGTCCTTTGACGCCACTTTCAAGACCAACATGCTGGGTACCTACTACCTGATGCAGGCCGTGGTTGAAGCCAAGGTGGGTACGGTGGTCATGGCCGGCAGCAACTGTGCCCTGGGGCACGGGTTTCGCATCAGCGACTCCCCCTTTCCACTCCGATACCTGCCCATTGACGAATCGCACCCCACTTTCGTTGAGGATACCTACAGCTACTCGAAGCTGGCGGGCGAGGAACTGCTGGCGTCCTACACCCGGGCCTTTGGTGTCCGCACGTACGTGACCCGCATCTGCGGGATCTTTCCGCCGGAGCGCAGGGCGGAGCTGGCACGCACCGTCAAGCCCGTCAACAGCTGGCAGGACTATCTCTGGTGCTACGTGGCAAGCGAGGACGTGGCCACTGCGCACTGCCAGTTGATGGAGGCCAGCCAGGATCTGCCTCCCCACGATGTCTACTTCCTGAACGCGGACGACACCACCGCCCTTGAAGTGTCCAGGGACCTGGTCGAAACTTTCCGTCCCGATCTGCTGCCCGTCACCGGGCGGCTGGACAACCACCAGTCGTTCATCAGTGCCGCGAAGCTGAAGGCCGCGGTCGGGTGGTACACGAGTCCCTCCTGGCGGGAGTTGCTGTAGGGCGGAGCCGCAGGGGTGATCGGGTACCGGGTTCTCACGGTGCAAGCGGCGTTACCGTAGAAAGCCACCAGTCATGACTTCGGTGGTGTTGCAGGACCGAGTCACTTACTCGTTGACTAACGCCGGACCGCATCCCCGCTGGTACCTGCGCCGCAGGTTTGGGGAGGCAGCGCTTCGGGGCGCCAGTGTCTGCTTGGGGGCACCAATGGTCCGGCACCGGTTCTGTTCGTCCGGTGTGTTGGTGTCCCACATTGTTGCCTCGAAGGCTGCCACGCTTCCCGGGCCATCCCTGATTGGATGGATGGAGTAAGATGCCCGTCCTTGGTTGGCCAGCCAGATGACCCCGAGATGGATCGCGCAAAGGCATTTGAAGTTGCCAAGACGGCTCTCCGGGAGACGTTCGATCCGGAGGGGCACAAAAATTACTCTCTCGAAGGGTGGGAAGATCGCCACGACTGCTGGCTTGTACTCCTGAGCACCGTGTCCTTTCAGCCTGAAGGGACCCCAGGCCACACCTTGTCTCAGTTGCTCGGCGGTCGCCGGACTTACTACAAAGTCGCAGTTGAGAAGTTCTCAGGGGGTGTCCAAAGCGTCCAGCCCGTTCCCAATCCCTATGCAGTTGCCCAACCAACTGATATTTGACGCCGGTTTCTTGGTGTTGCTGGTTCTTTCCTGTTTCTACGAACAGACTTCATCGGCTGTGTCGTTGGCCCTGAAGGACAATCTGGCAAGCAACTACACATTTGAACAGTTGGAAAGCCTCGTTTCCCTATCGAAGCGAGCGCACAGGGTACTGCTCTTACCATCTGGTCGCGTAAAGGAGGATGTTGGTCTCAACAAACCGTGTCACGGCTGGGTGTTTCCCTCGTTGTCCGAGGTGTTTGCAGGGAGTCCTGCAGTTTCGATCTTTGCCCTGCCACGGTCGTAGATGTCGTCGCGACTGAGATTGTCCACCGCCTGGAACCCGGGATGGGTTGCCCAAATCCCGTCCAGGACTTCGTACATGCGAATCCGGAGCCGCTGAGCCTCCTGGCGGGTCATCCGTTCCGGGATGCTCACCGTTCGAGCGCTAACGTCCGCAGCCATCTCCTGGTGCCGGTCGGTCCTGGGTTCTTCGACCTCTGTTGCCGCCTCTGCCGCGCGGTTGGCAGGAACAGTCATGTCACCACTGGCGAGATCGCGCAGGTATTGTCGCACCAGAGCCGAAACCGACGTGTCAAGTGCCGCGGCGCGAATGTGAGCCATCCTGTGGGTTCTTTCGTCAACTGATACCGTTATATGTTTCATTGGTCATCCTCACAGGAACTGTGATTCACAGTATGCACGGCAACTGGTCCCGTCGACGCAAACACATTCCGCTGTCCAAACAGCTACCTGAGAGATGGTCGCAGACTCCTCGCTGAAGCCAAGGCACGCTGTCTATGCCCGTTTAGGCACCAGTGGTCCAGTCCTACTTGCCAACGTACCTGTGTGGTGCGCCACTCGACCCGTCTGCAGCCTTGCCCACGGATCTGACATTGGTCCTATTCGTCTGGAAGGCAAGCGGCCCGCGCTGCATCCTCACATGTTTCGCAACAAGGCGGGCATCATGGCCGACGATGATGACAACCGTGTTTCGTTCGACGGCGGCCCCAACGGCACCGAGGCTGGCTGGAACCGTAACTATGAGCGGTTCCCCTTGTTCCATTTCTGGAGCAAACCGGAAAATGCACTGTGGGCTGCCGATGACCACACCGCCCTGTGGAAATCCTGCCGTTCAAAACTGCTGACATTGATTGCCTTGTGCCTGCTGGCAACCCTTGCCGCAGCATGCACTGATCTGGTCCCGGTTCCGGTATCAGAGGATCTGGATGTAGCTGTCAGGATCCCAACAGCCAACCTTAGGGAGGGTCCCGATCCACGGTATCCCATCGCATCTCAAGTGTCCCAGGGAACCCTTCTCAAGGTTCAGGGACGCAATTCCGGCGGGGATTGGATTCAAATTGTCCATGAAGGACAGACGCTCTGGATTCATGCCGACGCTGCCGATCTGGCCACCGAGGGACTGGCTGGCCTGCCCGTCAAGACAATCCCAACTCTTCTGCCAGATCCCACTCCCGCATCTCCAACACCTGTCCCGGTGATACTCACTGTCACCGGAACTGTCGTCAATGTACGAGCAGGTCCGGGTATCGACTTTCCTATCCGCACGCAGGTGAGGCAGGGCGATCAATTACAGCCTCAGGGTCTGAACACCGCGGGGGATTGGGTGCAAGTCTCGGATCCGACGGGCGGCACGGAACTTCTGTGGATCCATGCCCCGCTCACGGACTTGGAGGAGCACCACCAGGCGGTCCTTCCAGCAGTAGCCGCTCCCCCTCTTCCCGATACTCCGATACGGGAACCAGTTCCTGCTGTCCCTGTGGCCCAGGATGTTCCCTGTCCCTTGGTGTGGTCCGACGAATTTGAGGGAGACGGTCTTCCCGATTCCACCAAGTGGTGGTTTGACGAGAGACCAAACCGATGGTACCCCGACAGCATGGTTTTTACGACGGCACACCGGGAAGCCAACGCCCGCGTCGAGGATGGCCGTCTCATCATTGAGGCCCACAAGGAGACGTTTGGGGGAAGGGAATACACGGTGGCCCGGCTCACGTCCAAACAGGCATGGACCTATGGGTGGTATGAGATTTCGGCCCGACTGCCCGAGGGCCGGGGTGTCAAGTCCGCCATCTGGATGGTTTCGAATTCCAACCCATACGGCAATTGGCCGGGCAGCGGTGAAATCGACATTATGGAATTTGTGGGCTTTAAGCCGGGCATTATTCACGCTACGGTTCATACGGAAGCCTACAACCACAGGATTGGGAATCATCAAGTCAAGAGGCTCCAGATACCGGATGCCAGTTCGGAGTTCCACCTTTACGCGATGGAATGGACTGAATCAGCCATCAAGATTCATGTGGACGACACCCACTACTACACATTCGCAAACGAACGGTTGCAGAGCTCCGCAGCGGATCAAAGGCACTGGCCCTTCGATCATCCCTTTCATTTCATTCTGACTATTTCCGTGGGGGGCAACTGGGCCGGCACCATGGGTATCGATCCCGACATATGGCCCCAGCGCATGGAACTCGACTACATGCGCATTTATGCATGCAAACCTTAGTGTGTTCATTCTGTGTTGTGACATCCGGTCCGTATTGGACAGCAGGCCAGAACGGGTTTCGGTGTGAGCTCGGCAGCGGAGCAGCCCCCAATGCTGTTGAGTATCACGGATATCGAATTCAATCCGGAAACGGGCGTGGCCGATCCGGTGGGTTCGCTCCGTTTCCATGTACAGGTCTGTGCTGATAAGCGTCGATGGCCAGGTGTGTCCCGGAGCGGCTGGGGTGTCCTGAACACGCTACATTGGGGGAATCCATCTATTTGACTAGACATCGGGTGGCAGTGTCTGTCGTGTGTCCAGTCGAGGGCTTCGGCGATGGCCGTCGTCATCCGGGCGGCGGTGCCCAGCCCTTTGCGGACTTCTGTTGCCGGTCGTCTTGTGCCAACTCGGTCGGGCTGTCGGCCCTATAGTTCAACGGAGTGGTCATGCTTCGGCGCTGCCGGCTGGCACGCCGCGTCCTCTTTAGGTGGTTCTGGCCGGCCCGGTTTTGCCAGCCGATTGAGCGCACTTGGCATCCGTGGGCCTCGACGGCCACGTTGGCGCCAAGCAGAACCGACAACGCCAATCCATGTAGGTTGGAAACCCATATCCTGACAACGGTTGGCCGCTGCGACAACAATGAGTAATGACACCACACAGGTTGAACGGGAGGTGCGCCATGGCCACCGTGTTGAATGAAAGCAACGCGGGCAACGATCCCTTCGGAATGTCGAGGTTCAGCATCCGACGCTACTCGGTTCAGCACTTTCTGCTGATCAGTTTGACCAACAGCCTGCTTATTGGCCTTACGGTAGTGGCGTACTCGCATGGCCACGTTCCGTTGATTGCTCTCTCGGCCGTGACGCTGGCCGTGGTGTTGGTGAAGACGGCGCTGGTCGTCTGGGTTGGCATACGGACCATCGCTGTCGAAGCCTGGATTAGACGCCTGGGCATGGGCGACCTGGAATACCGGATTGAGCCGAGGGGCAATGACGAGGTAGCCAAGGCGTGTCAGGCCCTGGAGGCACTGCGCCAGAATTCCATACGGGCCATGCAGCTGGATCTGGTGTCCCAGCTTTCCGCGGAGCTCCAGGAGCGAAATGGGGAATTGGAGCAGGCGTTGGCGGACCTGCGGGAAAGCCAGGACCGGATCGTCAGCCAGCAGAAGCTGGCGGAACTCGGTGAACTGGCGTCGGGGGTGGCTCACGAGATGCGCAACCCGCTGCAGTTCGTCCGCAATTTCACATCGTTATCTCAGGAACTCGTGGCGGAACTGCTGGAACTGCTGGAGCAGCCCAGCGAGGTGGATCGGCAAGCAGCCAAGGGCTTGATCCGGAATCTGACCGGCAACTTGGATCGGGTGGAGCATCACAGCGATCGGCTGAACAGCATCGCATCGGCCATGATGATCTACGATCGAAGGACCGGAGGTGGGTTCCAGCCGGTGGAGCTGAACCAGTTGATCGTTGAACAGACCAACTTGGGGTATCGGGCAATCCGGGTTTACGAATCCGGTTTCAGCGCGGAGGTCAGTATGGAACTGGACCCGGCTCTGGGTGAGGCAGTCGTGGTGCCGGAAGACGTGGCACGGGTCATTTCCAATCTGGTGATGAACGCCTGTGAAGCCATGGCGGAGAAGCTTCGGGCCGAGGGGGACAGTTACCGGCCGCGACTGACGGTAGCCACGAAGAATTCCGAGGAGACCGTAACCGTGATAGTCCGGGACAACGGGATGGGCATGAACCGGGAAACGATGGCGCGGATGTTCAATCCCTTTGTCACCACCCGCAGTACCGGGAGGAACATGGGCTTGGGCTTGAGCCTGGTCTGGGATGTAATCCGGGAGCACGGCGGCAGCGTCGAGCCGGAGTCGGAGCCGGGCCGGTATACCGAGATGAAGGTGCAGCTGCCGAAGCGTCCCACTGAAACAGAGTGAACTGCTCAGGCACCTGCTGGAGTGGGGACGGTCCGATTGCCTCCCGTGTGGTTGGTTTGCACGATCTTGGCGAACTGTGACCCAGGTTATGGTGTGATTGCCAAGCAGGTCACGTTGGTGGAGAGGATGGGGGTCAAGGACCCGGAGTACTACCAGCGCTGCAGTTTCACGGACGGCCGCTGTCCAACAACATGGTGGCGCGGATGCTACAGCGGATGTTGAGAAACTGGTTGCTGTTCCACAGTGGTTTCATCAAACCTCTCGGGCACCGTTGATGATGCCAACCATCAACGGTGCCGCTGCTGAGGAAACCATCAAGGAGCGCAGGGCCCCGCCGATCGTGACATCAGAGGAACCACTCCCAACGTTGCCGGTCAGCAGGTTGACACTTTAGTCCGCCATGCCGTGCTCGGTGGCGTCAGTGGTCATATGGCTTCCGCACTTTCCCGGAAGGGGTTTATCACGTGCAGGCCACCGTAGTCCTGCTGGGCGCTCAAGTCTTCGGAGTAGACGGCGTCACATCCAAGGGCGCGGGCTGCCGCCAAAATCGCGCCATCCCAATACGACAACCGGAAACGCCGGCTGATGACTACGGCGTCAAGGAACAAATCGGCGGTCAACGGCTGTACCGGAAGTTCCAGAATGGGCTCAAGGAAGTCCAATGCGTCCTCAGGGGTCAACTGTGCCGAGCCAGTGGAGCGTATTGCCTGATGATAGAACTCTTGGAGGACCTGCACCGATATGACCAAGTCGGGCTGTTCCAAGAGTTCTCGGGCGCGGTGGCGCTTGTCAGCCTCTTCCGGGAGTGGGCTGACCGCATAGAGCAGCACGTTGGTATCAACGAAGCGCATCGGGGCCGTGGATTGCTTCGTCGTAGAGTTCGTCGCGGGTCAGCCTGTCCGACACGCCAACTTTGCGCGCGTCAAAGTTGGCAAACACCTTCCGAAGCCGCTGGCGTCGACGAGCCAAGGCCGTTTCGGTCTCCGATTCCGCCTCCTTGCCGTCAGTGAAGGCAGCCTCTCCGCTGCTGACCAGGCTGCGCAGGAACTGCTGCACCAGCACCGAAACCGACGTGTCGAGTTCCATGGCGCGAATACGCGCCAGCCTGTGGGTTTCTTCGTCAACAGAGACCGTGATGTTCTTCATATGCCGTCCCTACAGGAACTGTGATCACAGTATACGGCTGATGCAACTCGTGGGGAGGTCAGGTCTCGATGAGTGAACTCAATGTGTTGCAGAAGACCTGACCAGCAGCAGACTGCAATGGGCCGTTCTGGTTGGCGATACCTGATGCATCAAGCCAGACTTTCTGAACCTGGAAGGATTAGGTCCGGCAGGACGCAGATGTCCTCGGGCCGCGTGAAATCCAAGATGATCCATGCCCCGCGATCAGAATCGCGGGGCATGGATCAAGCAGCCCGTTGATGAATGTGGCCCGAAGATCGTAATGTGAGATGTCAACCACTACCGAGGTGACTGTCCACACCGTTTTCTGATGAAGCGGTTGTCCGAAACGGCTCTGGACAGATCTCCCCCAACCCTGTTTCAACCACCTGACACGACCCGGCGTAAGTCCTCCTGATCCAATCGGTCAAGCCAGACTTCGGTTCTCAGGCTGTTGGCGTTGTTGCCGCCAATGCCTCCCAGGTTGTTGCCCCGTGTCCACATGACATGAGGCTGGGACACGCGTGCATGGCGATTGTTCGGCAGCCAGTCCTCCACCTGCGGCAGCCAGCCTGATACCGCTTCATCGACTTCGGTCAACAGGCACACCCGTGTCGTCCATGCGGTTCGGATCGATGAAGGCCACATGCACCTCGTGGCTGGCATCAAACCAGAGGGTCTCGGCCTTGTCCGGATTGGCGGCAAAGGCCAGGAACAGCCGGTTGGAAGGATCGAAGGCCATGTCCATGGCACAGCCGCCGCGCAGGTCGTAGGCGGCCAATTCACCTCCCGGCTGGTGCTCTACCGGCCCTGTCTCGGTGAACTCGTACAGGTAGCCGGCAGGGCTGTCCGGGTGCACCACATGCACCCAGGGCCGGCTGTGGCAGTCCAGGACCGCGCTGTTTAGGCGCAGGCCGCCCTGCGGTGCCGAACTGAAGGCCTGGGCACTCTCCGCAGTCATTGGCTCCGTGACCGGTGTTCCGTCCTCCTGTCGCCAAGTATTCCCTCCGTCATCGGACATCAGGCGCACTGCGGAGTAGGTCGTGCAGTCCGCGGCCGAACCGGACGCCGCATAGTGGAACTGCAGGAAGAGGTGCAGGACTCCGTCCCCGGTGGCGGCAAAGGAGTGCATCCAGTTGCAGTAGCCGGGCTCCGGATTTACCGCCAGCGTCACGGGCGGGCTCCACATGCGGCCGCGACACAGGTTCCGGTAGACAAGGATCCAGCGATCCGGCCTGGACTCGCGGCAGGCCAGGTGGAGGGTTCCGTCCACGTCACTGACCAGGGCCGGATAGGAAGCGCGTTCACCCACCGGCTGAGGTGCCGACCAGGCGGCCGGATCCAGAAGATCCGCCGAGTCGGTCCAGCGGTGGACAAAGGCCCCGTGGTGGGCACCGGACATGAGGTGCAGCCGCTGGTCCGGATCCAGGGCCAAGGCCGGACCGCAATGGTTGTCGATGCCTTCCGCCAGACAGACGGAACCTCGTGGCTGGCCGGTGACAGGATCGGCCGTGCCCAGCATGATGCGGGCCGGGCCGCCTTCCTGCTCCGGGCTGTCCAGCCAGCCCGTCACCAGGTCGCCGCCGCGCCGCAGCAGCTTGCAACTGGGATCGTAGGCCGTGGCCCGGTCCGAACCGGTCCGCGACAGACAAACGGGCAGCGTCATTCCTCGCCTTCGATGGCGGCCACCAGTTCCATGGTGTGCAGGGTGTCGCGGATGTCCGTCAACGGCTGGGTATTGCTGCGGATGCACTCGATGAAGTGCCGGTGCATGTCAAGCGTGCCGTCGTAGGCCGCGGAGTCGGACCGTTCCACGCCGGCCAGGTCCCAACCGTTCAGGTTGTCCCGCTGCCCGTCGTTGGTGAACAGCGTCAGTCGGGAGGGAATGTCGAAGTAGCAGCCGACGGTGGCCGCATGGAGCTGGCCCCCCAGGGTGCGGCCGCCCGAGGCCCGCGTGGCCTCGATGATGCCTGTGGCATCGTTGTCGAACCGAATCAGCGCCCCGTAGACATTCCAGTGGGGACTGCCGAACTTGGACCGGTGGGCATGGACCTCGGCCGGTTCGCCCCCGGCCATGAAACGGACCATGTCCACAATGTGGCAGATGTCGTTCCAGAGAGTGGTCGTGAAGCCGCCGGCGGCTTCGCCCAGCAGCTGCTTGTGGAAGGTTCCGATGGCCATTGACACCGGTCCGCCGGCCTGTGTGCGGGCCATGGACTCGCGGACCACGGCCGCATGCCGGCGCTGGAACCCGACCTGGACCCACACGTTGTTGGCCACCGCCGCGTCCCGGATCTGTCGTACCTCGTCCACATTGGCGCCGGGCGGCTTTTCGATGAAAACATGCTTGCCGGCGCGGATGCAGTCCAGCACCGGACCCAGCGCCCACTGCTCGTTCATGACGCAGTAGACAACATCCGGGTTCGCGCTTTCCAGCATTTCCTTGTGGTGGGTGTACACCGAGGGGAACCCGTACTGGTCCACCACCATGTCGAGGCGTTCCTCGTCCAGTTCGCAGACGCTTTCCATGGTCACGTCGTCCAGTCGGGCCACGTTCGGATAGTGGGCACTGCGGCTGCGGGGGCCGGCTCCGATGAAGGCCGCGCGAAGGGAGTTGGTCATGGGGCTGTCCTGCCTGGAAATGGTTGGGAACGGGGTCAGTTGCCGGCCCGCAAGGCGTTGATGAAACGCACATCGCAGGCGGCCAGGTCAATCACGGTGGGCACCGGTTCGCCGGAGTATTCGCTGTGGAAGCTGACCGGACCGGAGAAGTCCATGGCTTCGAGCGCCTCAATGGTGGTTTGCCAGTCGACCAGGCCTTCGCCCATGCGCACGCAGCGCGTGGCCGGCATGGCGCGGCCGTTGCGCTGGACCGTTGTGTGGACCAGGTCCTTGAAGGCGCAGACCCGGAGGTGGGACCGCATGATGTCCAGGGCCATGTCGATCGGTTCGCCGCAGATGGACAGGTGGCCCGCATCGGCGAAGAGCGCCACGTGCGCCGGATCGAAGTCGCGCACGATTTGCATGGCCGCGCTGCCGTTGAGGCCCAGCGAGCGTCCGGAGTGGTTGTGGACCACGGCCGTCACGCCGTGGCGGCCGGCGAGTTCGGCAAATCCCTGCAGCCAGTCGTTGACCCGGGCCATGGTGTCCCAGTAGTGCTCCTCGGGCGACCAGTGCCAGTAGCCCAGCTTGATGTACTTGACCCCGGCCGCGCCGCAGGCTGCGAACAGGTTCTCCGCGTCGGGGTTGTCGGGGGTCTGGAAATTGGTCGGCGTCGTCACCAGCGGAATGTCCAGTCCGGCGTCCCTGAACCGGCGCATGGCGTCGGGCAGGGCGGTCGCCGCGTTCTCCGGCGTAACCGGATAGCCGGGCCGCACGCAGAGGTCGGCTCCCTGGACCCCCACCCGTTGGAGGGTGGCGATGATTTCGTCCAGGTCCAGCCCCTCGAGGTGCTTGGTGAACATGATGTACTGCATGCGAAGCTCCTGTGCTGTCGAACGCGACCGGGTGGTGGGGCCTGCGCTATTCCCAGGTGTAGTCAATCCAGCCTTCGTCCCGCACCCGCAGGGCGGACTCGAACATGGCTTCCACCGTGCCGCGGGGCCGGTAGTTGATCAGGCGCTTGGCCTTGCCGATGGCGTGGTCGTACCGGTACCAGACCGGGACCTGGACTTCCAGGGCCGTCTGGCCGGTGAGTTCCGCCAGCAGTGGCGAGGCATGGGTGTAGTAGAAGGGCGTGGGGGCTCCGCAATTGAAGCTTTCGCCGATGGCGGCCTCCTCCTCCACGGCGCAGACCAGCATGTGGGCAATGTCGCGGGCGTCATTGGGCTGGTAGAGCCAGGAACGTCCCTCGCCATCCCGAACGCTGCAGGGCTGGTCGGGGTCGGTTGCCTGCGCCTCCACGTCGTGCCACAGTTCGGTGCCGTCGGCCATGTACAGTTCGCCGCGGGGGCTGGCCTGTCCGATCTTGAGAATCTGGATGACGCGGGCGACCGTGAACTGACTGAGAATGGCGGCCCCGGACTGCACATGGCTGGGGCGCACGATCACGGTGCGCAGGCCGGTGTAGTCGGCCGCCATGTTCACGAACTCCTCGCCAATCTGCTTGGACAGGGAATACTCGCCGTCGGGATGGCGGGGATGCTCCTCGTCGACCGGATGATAGGCGCAGGCGAATTTTTCGCCGTTGTTCGGGAAGACGCCGGAGGAGCTCACGTAGACCAGGCGCTCGAGCTGGTCGGCGCGTTCGCCGCAGACGCGGGCGATGAGGCGGTTGATCTGCAGGTTGTTGTCGAACTGCGGCCCGACGAAGTTGGCGGTGTGCACGACCCGGTCCACGCCGTCAAGGGCGCTGTTGACGAAGGCTTCGTCGGTCAGGTCGCCCTTGGCCAGTTCGATGTCGAGGCCGTCCAGCCGGTCCAGGCACGGATCGTCCGGGAGCACGGTGCCTCGCACGTCGTGATTGTGGTCGAGCAGCTGGCGCACCAGGCGACAGCCCACTTGGCCGGCCGCGCCGGCAACCAGGATCTTCATGGCGTTTGGGATTTCCTGTGGGTTGTTGGGACCGCGATTCTAGGGCGTGTGGACATTAGCGGGCAAAGGGGTTTTGCAGCCAATGGCGCACGG
>CAZMKQ010000074.1:0-23755 GCA_964566955.1 uncultured Caldilineaceae bacterium
GGGGCCGTGTCGGCAGGGTCGGTGGAGTTGGTTGGGGTGTTACTGGGAGCGGGGGCGGATCCCGACATCGCGGACCGGGATGGTGTCACGCCGCTGCACTTGACGGCCTTGGGGTCTGACGTGTTCCGGATGTTGTTGGAGGCCGGTGCCAACCCTGACATCGTGTATGGAGATGGCGTCACGCCGCTGCACGGGGCCGTGTCGGCAGGGTCGGTGGAGTTGGTTGGGGTGTTACTGGGAGCGGGGGTGGATCCCGACATCGCGGACCGGGATGGTGTCACGCCGCTGCATGTGGCCGTGTCGAAAGAGGTAGTGGATGTGGTCGAATTGTTGCTGAAAGCTGGAGCCAATCCAAACATTCGGAACAATGCCGGAAACATGCCATTGCACTTGGTGCCATTGGGGTCTGTGATCTCCAATGTGTTGTTGGAAGCCGGAGCCAACCAAAGAACCACGCCATTGCACCAGGCCGTGTTTCAGGGGAGTGAAGCTGATGTCAGCAGGTGGCTGAAAGCCGGGGCCAATCCGAATGCCCCGGATCATGCCGGGAAAACACCGCTGCACTTGGCGGTGTCCAACGAAGCCATAGATTTGGTTAAGTTACTGTTGAAGTGGGGAGCCAATCCCAATGTTCAGAACAGACAAGGCGACACGTCGCTGCACCTAGCCGTAAACCTGCCACCAGGTTTCTTTAGAAGAATACGTGGCAACATCAAAATTCAATTTTCAGATATTTTGGTGAAAAATGGTGCTAATTCATGTATTAGAAACAGTCAAAAGATTACACCTCTAGAATTAGCTGAACAGTTTAACAATAAAAATTTGATCAGACTTCTTTCTCCAGCATGTGGGTAGTCCGCGAAAGAATGGGTTTTGGATGGGAACTATAGCCCCTGTTGCCCTGTGGGCATCGACCCGGCCATTGGTGAGATAGGGACAGCCATCGGCCAGGACGGCGTATCCGGTGCCGCACGGCACAACTTCCCCCTGCGGAAAGGTCCGGGCCAGGCCTATTCCATTCGCCATCCGGAGCCTCTGATTCCGGTCGGCATATGGGACCGGATGCGGCGGCCCCATGGCCCCCACGGAACCAACCAAGTCGGGCCGCAGGGGACGGTGATCTCTACCGAGAGACAGATGCCTCCAACGACGGGGATGATGTCAGCTCCCAATAGGTCAGCCGCTTGCCTTCCATGCCCTGTACGAGGCAGGCCCTGTGCTCCAGCGTGCCGGCGACCTTGTGGTTGTGGCAGCCTTCGAACTCCCGGGCATAGCGGTGCAGGTGCTTGGGGTTCATCGAATGGTAGGTGTCCCGAAAGCCACGCTTGAACAGGGCCCGGAACGCTTCGATGCCGTTGGTGTGCACCGGACCGCGTCCGTACTCGCCGCTCCCGTGATGGACACGGGAATGGCGATAGTCGGACAGGCCCCGGTAGGCGGCCGCCTCGTCGGTGTGCCCGCACGAACGCCTGCAGGGTGGCCTGTCGGTTGTTGGGTACCACCGCCACCCGGATGGCATTGGCAGGCCGGTTCGTGAGCCCGACCAACGGGGGCTTGCTGACCGTGCCGCGTCCGGCGGGCAGAGCTTCTTGTCCGTGTGTTGGTTGGTCCCTCGGCCACCCACGTAGGTTTCATCCACCTCGCCTGACCGCTCGGCGTCCGCACGGACTTTGTACAAAGTCGAGCTAAGGCCTCTGCCCTTGAAGGTTTCCAATTGGACCCTAAAACAGATCGCTGGCAAGCCAGACGGAAAGTTGAAATCTCGGCTTTTCCTTGGTCCAGTGCCCTCCACTTGCCCAGCATGCACCGGGCAAGTGGAACTGGAAAGCTTTGCTATCCTTGCCGCAGGGAACTAATCCCATGAACTCCGCCATCTGTTCCATTTGCAACAGCCCGCGCTCCGATGATGCGGGACCCTGTGCCGTCTGCGGGGCCGCGCCTGCGGCTCCGGTCCGCAACTTGCCGGCAGGTACTCACCTACAGAACGGAAAGTTCACCTTGGGTCGGGTCTTGGGGGATGGGGGATTCGGAATCACGTACAAAGGAGCGCATAGGCCCCTCCAGAGGGTGGTTGCCATCAAGGAGCTTTTTCCAGAGGATGCCGTGCGTCGCGGCACCAGTGTGTTGGTGCCTGAACAGAGACAAACGGATTTTCGGTTGGAGAGGGAACAGACACTGGAGGAGGCACGCTCGATCGCCCGACTCGATTCCCCGCACGTTGTGACAGTTCATGATGTGTTTCTGGAAAACGGGACGGCTTACATCGTCATGGAGTATTTGGAAGGGCAAACGTTGCAGGACCAGATCGAGGAGGTGGGTCCACTGTCTATGGATGAAGTACGCGCGATCGCCATCGCCACTTGCGACGCTCTGATTGAGGTGCACCGACAGTCGCTGCTGCATCGGGACATCAAACCATCCAATATCATGCTGACCCGCAGCGGAAGGACCGTGCTGGTGGATTTCGGTTCGGCACGGCCGTTTGCCCTCCACCAGACGGTCCGGCACACGCGGATTCTGACCAGGGACTATGCGGCTCCTGAAATGTTCAGTACGCATGCACACTTTGGTCCTTACACGGACATTTTCTGTCTCGGGGGTACCCTTTACCACGCGTTGACCGGCACCCCACCCCCATCCGTTCCAGACCGTTTCCAAAACCCCCACGACGAGCTTAGATTCCCCGTCGAACTGCGAGGTCCAATGTGCGACGCCATTCGACAGGCCCTCCAAGTCAGAGTTGAGAATCGACCGCAGTCCGCCGCGGCATTCAAATCGGGGTTCCTGGACCCTGTAGTTTCCGTTGCAGAAGGCATGGTGGACTTAGACTCGCCTACCAGACTCCCGTCCGAACCAGCTACGGCCATCCTCCACGATACTATGAGGGGACATGCGGCCAGGGTCCTGAGTGTAGCTTTCCACCCCAATGGACTGATGCTTGCCAGTGGTGGCGCGGATCACACTGTGCGTTTGTGGGATATGGCCACAGGCACTCTATGGAAGACCTTGGCTGGGCATAGGGACGCGGTCCACAGCGTGGCATTTAGTCCGGACGGATGGATCCTAGCCAGCGGCGGTGCGGACCGTGTCATTCGTTTGTGGGATGTGGCCACAGGTGCTCTTTGGAAGACTCTAGGAGGACATGAGGAAGCGGTCCACAGCGTGGTGTTCAGTCCGGAAGGAGGGACCTTGGCCAGTTGTGGTGCGGACCGCATCATTCGTTTGTGGGATGCGGATGCAGGTGCTTTTCGGCAGACTCTGTGGGGCCATGTGGATCGGATTTACAGTGTGGCGTTCAGTCCAGATGGACGGACTCTGGCCAGTTGCGGTGGTGACAATACCGTGCGTTTGTGGGATGTGGACGCGGAGATGCTCCGCCATACACTGAAGAACCACAAGGGGAATGTCTTCAGCGTGGCGTTCAGTCCGGATGGGCGGGCATTGGCCAGCGGTGGCTCGGATGGCGCACGGTTGTGGGATGCAGCCACCGGCGCTTACCTCAGTACTTTGAAGTGGCGCACCGGAAGTACCGGAGGAGTCAACGGTGTGGCCTTTAGTCCTGACGGGCAGACCCTGGCAAGCAGCAGTTACAGTCTGTGCCTGTGGGATGCGAAAACTGGCGTTCTACACCAGACCCTTGCAGCGTCAAGCGGATCGATCTACAGTGTGGCGTTCAGCCCCAACGGGCAGACTCTGGCCAGTGGTGGTGCCGATATGACCATACGCTTGTGGAAGCAAGGCAAACAAGTTGTACGGAGAGGGTGAAACGGGGCAGTGAAGGGCCGATTCCAGGCTTCGGACTTGGGGTGCCACTGAACACCGGAGATTGAACTACAGTGGATCGAACGACACAGTTCAATGTCATTGGCCGCGATCCAATTCCGCCATTGGTATCTCCATGAGCTCCGAGCAGGTTTGGCGAGTTTGCCCTTAGCCATGGCAGGTGTTGTGCTGGCCATGGTGTTTGTGAGACCAATAGTCGACTTCATTGCTGATCACATGGGCCGGGAAGCGGCATTGAACGCCCATGGAGGCCACGTTTGGGGATCAGGTTGTGGAGCAAGGTCAGCCCGTTGTTCCAGGCGACCAACGGGCCCTATGTTGTACAAGAACTGTTGAGATGGCAACTTGCCCAACTGTAGCAACAAGCTCCTGAACAGGCGTAAGGTCCTTGGAGCGGCATCGTCATGTACGTTCTCCGCGCTCAACCAGGAAATGTCGTTGCCACTCCTTTTGGACGGACATCTCTACAATCATGGATGTCGGGGTCATGGGTGTCAGCCTGTCAGGCTGACTTCAGGCTTCGGCTGGTTGTCCTGAACCTTGTTGCAATTGTCGGTCTGCGGTGAAGGCAGGAATTGCCAATCATGCAACGGAGGTACAGGATCGAACGCAACTGGTCAATTGCGGTGCCGATCCTGTCCGATCGGCGATGTTGCGCTCGTCCTGACATTCTTCGGAATCCTGTTCAACTCTGGTTGCTCCACATGCCTCTGTCATGAGTACCACCACCTGCCCATCTTGCGGCAGTGACTACGATTCCAGTCTGAAGGCCTGCCCGACTTGTGGCGGGTTGCCTTCGATTCCAGACCCTGCCCTGCCCAACGGGACCCGACTGGACGGTGGGAAGTTCACCATCGTCCGAGTGTTGGGCCAGGGCGGATTCAGCATCACCTACGAGGGCTTCGACGAGACGTTGCAGCGTACTGTGGCCATCAAGGAACTATTCCTGGAAGGTGCCGTGCGGCGCGGTACCTTGGTCGCGGTGCCTGCAAGCAGGCGTTCCGCATGGAATGCGGAAAGGACTCGTGTACTGGATGAGGCACGCCGGATTGCAGCCCTCAAGTCGCCCAACATCGTGGACATCTATGCGATGTTCGAGGAAAACGGTACGGCGTACATCATCATGGAGTTCTTGCGAGGCCACACTCTGCAGGAAAAAATCCAACATTCAGGCCGACTTCCGGAAGATGAAATCCTCACAGTGGCACTTGCCCTTTGTGATGCCCTGGCCGCAGTGCATGGGCACAACATGCTGCACCGTGACATCAAACCGGCCAATGTTCTGTTGACCGACGACCACCGGACAGTATTGATCGACTTTGGAGCGGCTAGGGAGTTCGTGTTGCAACGGACAGCGCAACACACTCGCATATTGACTGAGGGCTACGCAGCCCCTGAACAATACGCTACGGAAGCGCGCTTTGGACCCTTTACGGACACTTTCTCGTTGGGTGCCACGCTGTTTCATGCTCTGTTGGGTTCTCCTCCGAAAAACGCCATTGAGCGTTCGATGCAAAGTGAGGCCAGTTTGGTTCTTCCAGACGAATTCCGGGGACCGCTGGGCAACGCCATCCAAAGTGCCTTGGAATTGCGCGTTGAGGACCGACCTCAAACCATCGATGAATTCAGAGACCTGATGCAATCCGCAGAGACCGGGGATAACCAATCGACACCAACCACTTCACACCCCGACAATCCGTCGGGGAATGGAAGATATGTTGCCGTAGCATTCATCGGGATCGTTCTGGCTTTCACAATTCCGATCATATTGAACAGATTAGACAGGCCATCTGCGCAGCAAAATCCAGCTATGGCGAATCTTCGCCCCACCACCACTGTACCCGTCTCTACGTCCACCCTTGTGCCCACTGCCACCCCTACCACCACTCCGACGTTTACACCCGTTCCCACACCTACACCTACGCCTGCACCTACCTTCACGTCCACTCCAACGTTCACACCCGTCCCCACACCTACATCTACACCTGCACCTACCTCTACGTTCACTCCTGTGCCCACTGATACCGCCATCCCCACCTCCACCAATACTCCTACTTCTACACCCATCCCCACACCAACCCTTACTCCCACGCCCATAACCACGTTTCACACGCTCACTGAGTTGAGGGAAGCAAAAAGCTCGAACCCAGCTGCATTCCAGTTCAATTTTGAAGACAGGGGCATAGGATTTGTAGGTGAAGTGGCGGCAATTGAAAAAGTGTCGGATCTGGGCCCAACATATCCCTGGTTGTTGGAGATAAAGGACAGAAGACGGGTACTGCGTGATTTCAATCTTGAATGTCTTTTTACGGAGAGTGCTGCAGAACAGCTCATCCCTCTTGAAGAGGGTGATACTGTGCAGGTTACAGGTATTTTGCAGGAGGTGGACGACAACCCGTGGCGCGCCATTAATTGTTCAGTCATATCGATCGAACGCAAGGCCAGTACCGACCAGACTTCAGAATTCGGGCCCAACGTCACATCCACTCCTATTGGCACGGCTACACCAATCCCCCTTTCCGTACTTGAATTTCTAAGCACATTTTACAGTCTGGATGATTTGGATGATATGCGCAGTTCGAATCCTGCTTCTTTCAAAATCAGGTTTGAGAACAGTCAAATCGGAATAGTGGGTGAGGTTGCAAAACTGGAAGAAGATATTTTAGATGCATCAAGATTATATCGATTGTTGAAAATTAAACAGTCCAGATCATTTCGATTCGATTTTACTCTCGATTGTCCTCTTGCCCGAGTTGATGCCGCGTTGTCGGCTCCCCCTGCCGTGGGAGATACTGTTTGGATTGTTGGCCGGCTGATCCAAATTCAGGAATCCGGACGCGAATGGCGCGCCGCTGATTGTGTGATCGTTGCCGTTCAATGGGGAACCTGAGGGGGTATCGGTTCAATCGGCTCCGTGCATGGGAGGGGATGCTCGTCGCAGATGGCTGGCTCCAACCCTGTCTGATGAATTTCGACTGTAGGGACGGTCAGAGGCGCCGACGCAACGCCAGGATACCGCTGATGGCCAACAGTCCAGCTGCCATCAGTGCACTGGCCAGTATGATGCCGATCCCAAGGGACAGGATGGTGCTGCATTGTGCCTTGGCTGAGTGCCCACTCGTACTAACTCGAGCCATTGGTCTATTCGAACTCCAGGCGATAGGCACCTGGCGTCATCCTGGTCAAGGGGAACTCCTTGTAGAAATACTCTTGGGCGACGCCTAGGGTAGCCTGCTGGCCTGCCTCCTGACTCCGGGGCAAGCTGGCGACCGACCGCAGGTGGAGGCCCTGTTGGAGGGGGTCCAGCCCGGCCATGTGCTGGCGGACCGAAGCCACGATGCCGACGACCGGCACCGCCACATCGTGGTGCTGGGGGCCGAACCGGTGGTTCCGGGACGGTGCCATCGTCGGGAACCGATCGACTATGACCGGGTGCTGTACCGGGAGCGCAACATCGTGGAACACTCCATTGGCTGGCTGAAGTAGGGCCGGCGCGTTGCCACGTGCTACGAGAAGACTGCGGCCAGCTGTCTGGGCTTTGTCCTGTTTGCCGCGGCTCGCCACTGGCTGCGCAACCCGTTTGCTAATGTCCACCTAGGATGAAGTCCACGACGAGGGATTCCTTTGGGTTGATTGAAGCAAACCCACTATCAAGGGCCCCTCGTCCCTTTCCAGGATTGGAACCAATATCAACGAGCTCAAAACAATGCCTCCACGGTCTCCTACTTTCGAACCCTACAAAACTGGGTTCATGATTGCACTTTAGGGGTGCTCCTGTGTCTGTTAGCATTTCCGAAACACAGGCAACAGGAGACTGTCATGGGCCAGAAGACGAGGGTTGTAATCGTTGGCGGGGGGCACAACGGCCTAGTCGCCGCAGGTTACCTGGGAAGGGTTGGGCTAGACGTCCAGGTATTGGAGCGCAGGGACATCGTTGGTGGCGCGGTGGTGACTGAGGAGTGGTTTCCGGGCTACAAAATCTCCACCTGTTCCTACATCTGCCACATCCTCCAAAAGAAGGTGATCGACGACTTGGAGCTGCGCAAGCACGGCTTTCACATCTATCCCATTGACCCGTCGCGCGTTCACCCCTTCCCCAACGGGAAAGTATTTACTCTCTGGCACGACGACGCAAGAACCGCCGAGGAACTCCGGAAGCTGTCGCCGGAGGACGCCGATGCCTGGCCCGAATGGGCCGACTTTTGGCACCGTGCCGTTCGGATACTCAGCGACTACTACCTCGGCCCTCCTCCTTCGCTCGCCCAGCTTACCGAGAGGTTCCGCCAGGAGGGTGAGGAAGAGCTCCTGGAGACGCTGCTGACCGTCCCACTAAGGGACCTGATTGACCGCTACTTCACGTCGGACGAAGTCAAGACAGCGGTAAGCACGGGGTCGGTCGACATGGGAGACATAAGCGCCCCCGGCAGCGCTTACATCACTGCACTCTATCGTTTCAGCGCCTTTCGGCAAGACACTGAGAATTACGGAATCGTACGCGGCGGCATGGGTTCCATCACCCAAGCGCTGGCCCGTTCCGCAGAGGCGTCGGGCGTGTCCATCAGGACGGGCGCGGCAGTGAGGCGCGTCCTGACGAACGGCGGCAGGGCCACAGGCGTCGTGCTCGAAGACGGTGAGGTCATTGAGGCCGACGTTGTCCTGTCGAACGCCGACCCGAAGCGGACCTTCCTCAAGCTCCTGAGTGAGACAGACATTGATGAGGAGTTCACCAATGAGGTGAGAGCACTTAAGACGCGGGCGGCTTCCGGCAAGTTTCTGTGCGCCCTGAAAGAACTGCCCGACTTGTCCGGCCACCTTGGCCCCGGGTACAACCCGGAGCACTTGGCGATGATGACTCTTTGCCCCACGGTTGACCAGTGTGAGAGCAGCTGGAACGATGCCAGGAACGGTCGGGTGCCCGACACGCCGATCATCCATCTCCAAATCCCTACCGTGTACGACAAGACGGTCTCCCCGGAGGGCTGCCACGTGCTGTCGCTGTGGGTCTACTTCCTGCCGCCCCATGTTCGGGACGGCTCGTGGGGTGAGATGCGCCAGCAGTTCGGGGAGCGCCTCATCGACGAGGTGTCCAGGTATGCCCCGAATTTCAGGGACGCGATCATCGACTGGGTCCTGCTGACGCCGGAGGACATTGAGGAGCGCGTCGGCCTGACGGACGGCAACATAAGGCATCTTGACATGATCCCGCAGCAGATGATGTCACGACGTCCGCTGCCGGGGTGGTCCGACTACCGGACACCGGTCGAAGGCTTATACCTGTGCGGAGCCGGGACGCATCCCGGCGGCGAGGTTACGGGTGCGCCAGGACACAACGCAGCCCACGTCGTACTGAGGGATCTGGACCGCTGAACATGCACAGCGTCCGGCGGCCCTACAGGGCAGAGGTCGTCGGCGAGCAAGGCTCCGTCATTCCCTGCTGTCCCGCCTATTGGCTTGGCTCAGGTCACCCACGCTGCCGCTGGCCCTCTGCCCCCATACAGGGGTTTCCGGCTGAGCCTCCAGGGTGCAGTCACTGGTCTCGGTCTGCGGACAACAGGTGGTGCTCGCGGACGGTGTCGACCCGAGGCCAGGGCAGCGTTTGGGTGAGCGGTGCGCGGCTTGATGCTGGCTCAGCGCAAGGTGGACGGCCGGGCCCACGCGAGCAACCTGATACAGAACCTTCACGCAATGCATTCCGCTTTACTGCGGGCATGACCTTTCGGTCGTGGCGAGTCTAGGTCCGTCGGTAGTCGTCCTTGGTGAAAGTCCAAGGGTCGAAGCCACCCATACGTCCGCAGTGGTTCAACATGGCCTCCACGTCCGCCGTCACAGCCTGCACCATGGTTTCCGGATCCTGTTCCAGGTCCGGGTTGCCGTAGGCCTCGGGCCCGGCAAAGTCCGAGAGGCCCTCAAGGTCGGCGGTCAGGGTTAGGCAGGGTGCCAGGTTGCGGACATTCTGGTGCAGGGGTTCCAGGGTGTGAGTATGTGGAAAGGCGCGCCCGTGGGCCGTGATCACGGCCTTGCAGGCGTGTTCAAGGGCGTGCTGGGCCTTCTCACCCATTTCGCTTTCCCATGCGGCGGGTTCGGGATAGTCTTCGGGACCCAGCCGGAATCCCAGTTGCATGCTCGTTAGGTTGCGCCGGGCGGTCCAGGCCCGTTCCATGGCTTCCCTGCTGCGGTGCTCGTTGGAGGGATTCGGGGTCTGTTCGCCACCGGTCGGAGGCCGGTATCTGAAACCCCTGGTGGTGACACCGTCCCGGGCGGCTTGAGCGGCCACGTGGTTGAGGCCATGCTGCATGAATTCAAAAAAGTCGGAAGCCAGGATGGTCACGTCCACACCCGGTCCCTAATTTCCGTAGCCACGGCGCACGGCCCTGTCGGCGACATCCTCGATGGCTTCGGGGCGCTTCCTGTCGGCCGGCACGACCACCAGCAGGTCAATATCGGAGTGCGGGAGGTGGTCGCCGCGCGCTCGTGAACCGAATAGCAGCACCCGTTCCACGCCCTGGATCTCGGCCACGGCCTGCGCCACGGTCCGCGCCCGGGGATCGTGGGCGGTGTCGAGTATGCGGGGTGACTTCTCGTCAAGTCCGCGCTTCACATCCGAAACAGGACTTGGCATCATCCGGTACAACATGACAGCAGGATGACCTTGCGGTTGCTGAATGATCCGATTGTACTGGATTGGATTCAGCCAGATGGTTCCGATTCCCGCCTCATGTTCGCTTGAGAATTGATAATGGCCCATGCCTTCGTACCCCGACAACCGACCGTGTCATACTTATCCAAGTACCCCTGCCAAGGGGGATGCGGGATTTCGCAACGGATAGACAAATACGCATTGGGCCGATGGCGGATGCCTTGGAATGACGAAAGTCCCGGCGCGATGACAGCCGAGGCTTGCTTGGTCATGTGGGGAGGCGCGGCCCCGGCCGACAGGATGTGGATCCCGTGGCCCGTTCGATTGTACAGCCGGAAATGATCAACCGGACCGCCTACCGCGACCTGCAGGACGCAGGCATGGACGCGTCCCAGGCGGAGGCGGTGGCCGCCCACTTGCCGGACTGGTCGCAAATTGCGACCAAGCAGGACCTGGCGACTCTGCAGAGTGATCTGCGGAGCGAGATGAAGGATCTGCAGGCAACGCTGATTCGCTGGATGGTGGGCCTGTTTTTGACCTTCACTGCGGTTTTGGGTGCCCTGCTGACATCAAGCAACCTGCTGGGCTGACAGGCCGAAACTGCTGCGCAGTGTGCCCGGTGTGGGGCTGGTCGTGGCCACCGTGCTCATCGCCGAGGAGTCCCAGTAGCACATCCTCCGAGGGGCATCAGAGGCGACGGCGCAACGCCAGCATGCCGCTGATGACCAACAACCCGGCCGTCACCAGCGCACTGGCCAGTACGACGCCCAGTGCAAGGGACAGGATCGTGCTGTCCTGTGTGGTGCCTTGGCTCAGTGTCCACTCGTACCAGCCCCAGCCCTCGGTCTGTTCGAACTCAAGCCGGTAGTCGCCCGGATCCAAACCGGTTAGCGGAAACTCCTTGTAGAAGTACTCCTGGTCGTTGCGCCGGGTGAACGACCAGTCCGTCACGGGTTCCAAGGCTGCAGCGTCTGACAAGGCCGCGGTCAGTCGGACCGTGACGTTGCCCTCCCCGTTGACGTTGACAATCCTGATCTTCCGGGCATCGGGGTCAAGAACCAGCGTATCGCTTCTAATCGGATCGACTCGCGTCAGGACAAAGGCACCGTGTTCCAGACGCAGGGTCGACTCCTTGTATTGCGAGTTCAGCAACAGTACGGCGACGGACAGCAACACAAACAGAACCGAGGCTCCAAGCAGGAATGGCCGGGACAGGAGAAGCGACCGATAGGGATCCGTGGCATTGGCACCGGCCGATTGTGCCTGCCTGCCGAAAGGTGTTCCCGTTTCTTGCCATGGTTGGTTCAAGTTCGGCAGTGCCGAAGGCATGGGCATGTTTGGCGTTGGCAAGCGCGGGCGCCGTTGCACCAGTCGTTCAAACCACCATCGCCAGGCCATCCAAATCGGTGCTGCCACCAGCAGGCTGAACACCAGCATCACGGAGATGTCGGTGCCGATGGACCGCATTAGCACATCACGCCAGCGGAACAGTTCCGGGGACTCGGCAATCCAAATCTGTATCTGGTTGCGCTGAAGCATCATCCAGACGGTGGCGGTCGCGCCGATAACAGCTGCCATGACCCCGAAACTGACGAACCAGCGCCGGGTTTCCGTGAGCGAACCACTCAGGAACCAGCCGGTGGCGGCGACAATGCCCAGGATGGCGAAGACGATGAACGCGGGCCAAGCCGCAACCAAGCCGTTGACCGCGTTGCTGAATGTTCCGCCCAGGCTTTCCAGAACCAGCTCACTGGCGGTCTTGTCCGTCAGGGCTCCAAGTTCGGATCCGGCGCGTGCCATTGTGTTGGCCAAGCCGTAGAACACCCCCACGACGGCAAAACCAAGGTAGAGGATTCCAATCACGGAAGCCAGGGCCAGGACATTGGAGGCCGCACCGAGCACCGCGGACCTGCCCAGTGTCTTGATGTCTACCGAGTGTTGCAACGGATACCCTTGACCCAACGCAGTTCAGCCAGTTCGCATGGATTGTACTGGGAAATTGGCACATCTGGGGCGAATCGCGTTCTGTAGATCTTGCCGCCCGCCCAGAAACAGCGTCCGCCGTTCAGAACCGCGAATGGAGGCTTGTACCAGTGTCCGGCTCCAATACCTGCGGTAGTGTTGCAGTCTCGTAGATAATGAGAGGGCTAACATACTAGGTATATAAGTCCCATAATGGACCGCACCGGGCATCTCATATTGGGAGCACGCACGTCATGACCACCGACACGGTTGTAAGGGAACAAACATCCCCTGCCGACAGGAACCGGGTCCCCGAACCCGCCTCTGTTCCGGTGCCGCGCTGGACCCACTGGGACTGGCGCGTGCCGCCGAGCCGCGGCGACACATCTCCAGATGCCGCGCAGGCCGCGCGTCGCCGGCGCGCGAGCCACCGCATCCAAAACCCCGCGGCGTGGCGGGAACACCTGGAGGCCCTGCCCCACTACGATCCCGACTACGTTTATGACGAGGGCCACGAATATGAAGTCGAGTGGACCACGGATCCCGACTACTGTGCGGACGATGCCTACCTCCACTGGTGCGTGTTCGACGAGGAGGGGTTTCTGATGCCGCCCCCTTCCGAGCACCGGGCCCTGATCGAGGCCGGGCAGGGTATCTTGGGCGATGTCCTGGAACCCGGCCGTATCCTCGACGAACCGGACTATCACTACCCCGAGGCCTTGGGGCGACAAGCGGGCCTGCGCACGGAGAGCGGTGCCGTGCAGATCAAGGTGCAGCCGGATTTGGTGGTGTTGCCGGAAGGCTGGGACGACGGGCAGCTGCCCAAGTCTCGCACGCTGCACACCGACGGCAACCATCCGGTACCGGACCTGATTGTTGAAATCGCTTCCCCGAGCACCGCGGCTCGGGACTGGGGGGGCAAGCGAGAACTGTACCGGGCCCTCGGTGTGCGCGAATATCTGATCCTGGACGCTGGTCGGCCGGATGGCGGAGACTTGCCGGCCCGGCCGGCGCGGTTGACAGTGTACCGCTTGCGGGATGGGGACTACGTACAGGCAGAAGGTGGACAGGACCCGGCCTCGTCTCCGTCCGGTGCCGACGGGGCGGCCGAGGTCCTGGAGCCCGTGTACAGCGAGGTTTGTGGAACATCCCTGCGCTTGTTGCGGCCGGAGCCGGAGGCGCGGGTGTGCTTTCAGTGGCACGATCCGGCCACGGGACGCTGGCGCGACCGCGCGACCGATCAGGCGGCTGCCTTGCTCGCAAGCCGCGTTGAGGGCCATGCTGAGGGCCGCGTTGAAACACTGTTGCAGATGCTGGAGCAAGTCTTGCCGGAGTCCACGTATCCCGGGGCGGTGGCACGGGCGGCGCAGCACTGGTCGGCGGACGGTCTGCCGGCAGATGTCGAGGTGCGCGTGCTGGCGGCCGCGGCCGAGCCCGACCGTTGGCGTGACCACCTTGGCCTGCCAACGGACACCGACCGCACCTCACCGCCCCGGTAACCCCGGACGCGCGACCCCAAGGGTTCCTGTTGTTCCGGGGGGGTGTTGCAATGAACGTGGGAATTGGTGTGGTGACATACCGAGGTGCAAAGGGTTGGAAACGCGGAACCATCCTTCGATGACCCGGGATACCGTCCGGCTTAATCCCCAACGGTATCCGAGCAGATCTGTGGACAACGTAATGTCGGAACCTGAAACCAGAAGGGACAGGATCTGATTCCGGCAAGCAAAGCAGAGGGCACAGGACCATGAGGGAGCCTACGTCCTGGGATGGAGGCGAACATCAGCAGCTGGATGGGGAGTTTGGCCAGCCGCGTGAAGGGGTAGTCGGAGCCGATCAGTTGCGGGAGGCTCGACAGCAGTGGCATGAAGCCCCTCGGATGACCGAACGGGTATTGCGCCAGTGGTGGGGCAATGTGCGCATGCGCTGGAACTGCCACAGCACCGCCATTGAAGGCAGCAGGCTTTCCTACCGGGACACACTCGACATCCTGGTCCGTGACCGGACACCAAACGGTGGACACAAGAACCTGCTGGACGTGGACCAAATCCGAGGGCATAACGAGTCCGCGCGCATGTTGGTCGCAATGAACAACCGTCGGCATCGCGTGGACATCCCGGACCTGCAGGCGGTACACAAAGCCATGTTGGTGCGCCCTTATCTGGCCTACAACACAATGGGGCAACCGATGGGACATGTACATCTAGGCCGGTTCAAAACACGCTTCAACGCGATCCGAACTTTGGATGGTTTGGTGGAGTTCCCACCTCCGGCAATGGTCCCGCAGTTGGTGCCGGATCTCTTGGCGCGCATGAACCAGCGCATCGGCACACTGGCCCATGATCCGCACGCGCTGGATCCCGCGTGGGCACTGGCTTCCCTGCATTGGGACTTCATTGCCATCCATCCGTATGACGACGGCAACGGACGCATGGTGCGCTGGTTGGTCAACTGGATGTGCGTGAACATGGGCTATCCGCCTCTGGTCATCACCGTGGATCAGAGGGATGACTACTTTGAAACGCTGGTCGGCATGGAACCCGGGAACATCCCGGCGGAAGCCACAGTGCGTCCGCTGCGGGATTTCCTGGCATCGTGCTTGTTCGAGAGCCTGGAGTTTGCAACGGCTGTAGCGGAAGGACGTACCGATCCCACATGGGACAATGAAGATGCCGACCCCCGGCGTTCCCATCGGGAATCCAGTGTCTATCCGGCCGATGCTACCGTGCCATGGCTTAGGTCCCAGGATCAGCCCGATAACACCGTTCTAAAGGATTGACCGCGGAGTGGATGGAGACGGGTTTTCCGACGAACAGGCACCCGATTTCGCTGACGATTGACTGGCTGGTGAACCTGCTTTGTCACATGCTCGAATGGAGCAATGCCCAACGGTCAGGTTGACATCCTCGGCTGGTGGATTGTCCCTGGGCCGATGACGGGTTGTTTGCCTCAGGCTGCATGATTGATATTGGTCACGTTGCAGATCGCTGTTGCCGTTCTGATACTCGCTGGAAGGAGCCAACCAGGTCATGGGAGACGCAATCAAGGTCGGCATCGTCGGCTTCCTGGGCAGGGGCGGCAGCCTGGCGGCGGCCGTAGAGGGACATCCCCATGCCCGGGTTCAAGCGGTGTGCGACATCGATGGGGAAAGGCTGGTCCCGGCGGCGGCCGCGATTGGCGCCGAACCCTACATGGACTACGACCGGATGTTGTCCGAAGCGGAACTGGATGCCGTAATCCTGGGTACCCCGATGCAACTGCACGCGTCCCAAGCGGTGAAGGCCTTGGATCGCAACATCCATGTGCTCAGCGAGGTGGTGGCTGCGATCTCCGTCAAAGAGTGCCGGGAATTGGTGGCGGCCCAGGCAAGGTCCGCGGCCACCTACATGCTTTCCGAAAACTACTGTTACACCCAGTCCAACATGCTGATTGAGGCACTGGTCGCTCAGGGCCTGTTCGGGACTGTCTACTACGCGGAGGGCGAGTACCTTCACGATTTGAAAGACCTCAACGAAATCACGAAGTGGCGTCGTCGCTGGCAGACAGGAGTGGACGGCATCACCTACGGCACACACAGCCTGGGCCCGATTCTGCGTTGGATGCCCGGTGACCGGGTGGTGAGTGTGTGTTGCCAGGGGAGTGGACACCACTATCTGGATCCAAGGGGAAATGCCTACGAGAATCAGGATACGTGTGTCATGCTGGCCAAGACCGGGCGCGGAGCACTCATCAAGGTTCGGGTCGACATGGTTTCAACCCGGCCGCACGCCATGCACAACTTCCAGCTACAGGGGACGGAAGGCGCATATGAATCGGCGCGTGTGGATTCGGAGGTCAACCGAGTTTGGCTGTCGGCATTGGATGACGGAAACAGGGAGTGGATGGACTTGAGCGAACTCGAAGGGAGATTCCTGCCCGATGTGTGGCGTCAGGCATCTTCGGAAGCCGTGAAGTCCGGGCACGGTGGGGGAGACCACTTTGTGCTGGAGGACTTCTTCGCGGTGGTCCGTGGGGAACGGCAGTGCCGCATTGACATCCACACTGCCATGGACATGACGTTGCCCGGCCTAATCAGTCAGGCATCGATTGCCCGGGACGGAGCGTGGCTTGAGGTTCCGGATTCCCGAACCTGGCAGAACTGAATGGGGCAGGGAAGGGGTGGGGGCGAACCGAAGGTGCTCGTGTTCGGTTCCCATGGACGGGTTCCCCACCTTCCAGGCGGCTGGTATAGCGCGAGGCAGGATTCGGGCGGGGCCAACCAATGTGAGCCCGGGCTCATCGTTCCAAGTGGCAAGTGGACCCGGGAGACAACGCGGAGCTCCCGTGGTAGGAAACAGGGTGGTTGGCGGAACCGAGATCGGAGCCTTCAGACCCTAAACCCGCACTTTGGGAGGCTGGCTGATGCGAAACCGCAGTGTGACATACACCGCAAACGCTTGTCTGTCCGCTTTGGCAACTTGATTGAACTGTGCGATCTCATGCTCCGCCCGATTCACCCACTGGATCACTTGGGCTCTGGTAAATGACGCCATCGGATCATAGTCTGCTTCGTGGCGGTGATATTGCATTGCAACCAAGAACCTGGCAAAGGCCCGAATCTCAGGTGGAAAAAGTTTTATATGGCTTGGTCTCTCGCACCGCTTCTTGACTTCGCCGTGGTCCACTGCACGATAGGCCTGAACCCAGGCCGGCTGGCTTCGTGCAGATCTCGACTTTGCTGTCAGGGTGTCGGCGACACACCGTGCAAGAGTATGGAACAAAGCGTAGTAAATCGTACTGACAGCCCGTTGCAACTCAACCGCATCAGGTCGGCCCGGCCTTGTGCCATGGGCACCTTCCGCTAAACGCCGGGCCAACCGCAACAGTCTGTTCGGTGACATCATTCCCACGCTTTCTCAAGAGTGCGCAACAGACCCGGCCACTCCGACTTCAATACGTACGAATGGAGGGGAACCCCCGGATATCCCAGCTCGACAGCCCTGGCCCAAAGATGTTCCTCCATGGACGATGTCTTTGCAGGATCAAGATTGTTCACGTCACCTTCGAACACGATGTAGGTGCGGAGGAAGGAGATGTCGTCATCCTGATCTGCCCAAACCTCGATTGGACCGAACTCAAATTCGTCTCCAAATCGTTCATCCAGCATCTGTCTGATTTCGTCAGCAAACACTTCCTCGTTGGTGGTCACAACGCCTCCTGGAAGATTGGACATCCCGAGCCAAGCAGTCTCTCAATCCGGATCGTAGCATGTTGCCGTGGCTCGTACCGCAGCAGGCTTGAAGACCTCGTTCGGTGGGCAAGAGCAGACATCGGACTCCGTTATTGTTCGGGACTCCACCCATTGGACCAAGGCTCGGACCTCGTTCATGGATGGGATTGGCGTTGGCATCAACAGCAGGATGTGTCCGAGTCCATGCCACAGCGGTCCAATAGCCGAATCCGGTTCACGTTGCCCAGTGCAGACAGAGGTGGAGCGCAGGTCCCAGCCTAGACACATTGAGAGTCCCGTGCGCCGGTACATCTCCAATCTGACTGTGGACGCCACTGTGATGGCATGCCGCGACGGATTGCCCTGAACATGGTGAAGCTGGGTTGGCAGTTGTCGGGACCAGTCTCTCCAATCGCGCCGCGCGGTTACGGTACGAGTACGGATCCACACCCCGTTGATACAAGCCCTGATCACGTTCGGTTGACGACTTTGCATGTGCTCCCGAGACGGACCTCTGCCGTATCTGTTCCTACGGATTTGGGCGTGCGTTACGATCCAAAACATAGGTGTGTTGTCAGGGCTGGAGCCCGGATGGTTCTCCGGTCGTGTCCATTCACCGCCTCGTGGCTTGGTCGGCGCATGGATCCGATCAGCATCTGTCGCAAGAAGCACCCGTTCCTTTCACACCTTCAACAATGCATCCGGTGGAAGGCTGCCGTCTGGCCAGGGAACCCGGACTGACGTGAACTTCGTAAACTTCGATCTGAAGAACCTGAAAGGCGACATCTTTGGCGGCTTGACCTCAACGGTTGTCGGCCTCCCGGTAGCCCTGGCCTTTGGGGTTGCATCGGGGTTGGGGGCCTTGGCGGGCCTGTACGGTGCCATCGCGGTCGGATTCTTCGCGGCGTTCTTCGGGGGTACGCGGTCCCAAATCTCGGGTCCGACCGGCCCCATGGCCATCGTCATGTCGGCCGTCGTGGCCACCCATGCCGAAAACCTTGCACAGGCCTTTGTCATCGTCGTGATGGCGGGGATCATTCAGATTCTGCTTGGGGTGTTCAGGATCGGACGCTTTGTGTCCTTCACTCCGTATTCGGTGATCTCCGGCTTCATGTCCGGGGTTGGCATCATCATCATGACGGTGCAGACCTTGCCTTTCCTGGGTTGGGCCGTGGCCGAGGGCGGTCCGATCGGTGCCATTCGCACCTGGCCCGAGGTGCTCCGGAATTTCGATCCCAAGGCCTTGGCCATCGGTGCTGCATCCCTGGTGGTGGCGGTGGCCCTGCCGGACAGGGCCCGGAAGTACGTGCCGCCGCCCCTGGCCGCGCTGGCCGTGGGCACATTGCTGGCCGTGGTCTGGCTGCGCGGCACGCCGGTCATTGGGGAAGTTCCGACCGGCCTGCCCCAAATCCAGTGGCCCGTGTGGTCGCCCGACATGCTTGTCAAGTCCATTTCGCCGGCGATTACCATGGCACTTCTGGGGTCCATCGACAGCCTGCTCACCTCCCTGGTGGCCGACGCCATGACCCGTACCAAACACAACCCGGATCGAGAACTGATAGGCCAAGGCATCGGCAACCTGATGTCCGGCCTCATCGGCGGTGTGCCCGGGGCCGGTTCAACGGTCGGAACGGTGGTCAACCTGCGCGCCGGAGGTCGCACCGGGTTGTCCGGAATGATTCGGTCCGGACTCCTACTGGCATTGGTCATGGGGCTCGGAAAGTACGTGTCCGTCATTCCCCATGCGGCCCTGGCGGGCATCCTGCTCAAGGTCGGCTGGGACATCGTCGACTGGCGTTTCGTGAAGCGCCTGCACAAGGTGCGGCCCGAACATCTCTTGGTCATGGTGCTGACGCTCGGCCTGACCGTCTTCGTGGATCTGGTGACGGCGGTGGCCATCGGTCTGATTGCGGCGGGCATGGCCAGTTCCCGCCAGTTCGAGAGGTTGGAGCTCGACAGCGTGGTGTCGGTGCCGCTGCTCGATCAAACCTTCTTCGGAACCATCGGAACCCGGGCGGATGCGGATCCCTTCGCGGCACATATCGGGATGGTGCAACTCAACGGCAGCTTCACCGTCGCGTCCTCGGCCAAGCTGATTAACGTCATCAGCCAGGATGTTCAGGAACACGAAGTCGTAATCCTTGACTTCACCGACACCGACCACGTGGACGACAGCGCGGCCCTGGTCATCGAACAACTGATTGACACGGCGATGGATGACGACACGGACTGCATCGTGACGGGGTTGGACGGCGATGCGGCTGCGACGTTGGCGGCCTTGAATGTGCTGCAACGGGTCCCGTCCGCACAGATTGTTGCCGCCGTGGAGGACGCTAGGCCGATCGCGGCTGGACTGCTTGGTTTTGAGGTTCAGGTGTCCGATGTGCATGCGGGTTAGGGTGAAGCGGCAGTGGCTTGAGCCCTGTCACGGTTGTGGCCGACAACCGTGCAACGATCCGGTCTCGCGTTGGAATGGGGCCGGCGTGCGCTTGTCGCAAGCGGCACCGGTCCCTTTCAGGCCTGCCACGATGTGTCCGATGGCAGGCCACCACATCCCCAGGGCAGCCAGATTGACATGAGCTTCCTGAACTTCGACCTGAAGAACCTGAAGGGAGACTTCTTTGGCGGTTTGACCTCGACCGTCGTTGGCTTGCCCATAGCCCTGGCTTTCGGTGTTGCGTCGGGTCTGGGCGCCTTGGCCGGACTGTACGGCGCTATTGCCGTCGGGTTCTTCGCGTCCATGTTCGGTGGAACCCGATCCCAAATTTCGGGACCAACCGGTTCCATGACCGTGTTGATGGCTGCCATCATGGTCATGCATGCCGAAAACCTCACCCAGGCCATCGTCATCATCCTCATGGCAGGAGCCATTCAGATCCTGCTTGGGGTGTTCAGGATTGGACGCTTTGTGTCCTTCACACCTTATTCGGTGGTCTCAGGCTTCATGTCCGGCGTCGGAATCATCATCATGGTGGTTCAGACATTGCCATTCCTGGGCTGGGCCGTGGCCGAGGGGGGACCGGTCGGAGCCATCCGCGTGTGGCCCGAGGCCATTCGCAACTTCGATCCCAAGTCCCTGGCTATTGGTGCCGTGTCCCTGGTGGTGGCCGTGGCGTTGCCGGAACGGGCGCGGAAGTACGTGCCCCCACCCTTGGCCGCGTTGGCGGTGGGCACGCTGTTGGCGACGGTTTGGCTGCGGGGCACCCCGGTGATTGGGGAAGTACCAACCGGCCTGCCCCAAATCCAATGGCCAGTGTTGTCGTCCGACCTGCTCATCGGATCCATTGCACCGGCAATCACGTTGGCCCTGCTGGGATCCATCGACAGTCTGCTTACCTCGCTGGTAGCCGACGCGATGACCCGCACCCAACACAACCCCAATCAGGAACTGATCGGTCAGGGCATCGGCAATTTCGCGGCAGGCCTCATCGGCGGTGTTCCCGGGGCAGGTTCAACTCCTGGCACCGTGGTGAACCTGCGTGCGGGGGGGAGCTCCGGTCTGTCCGGCATGTTGCGGTCCGGTCTGCTGCTGGCATTGGTCATGGGGCTCGGCAAGTATGTGTCGGTGATCCCCCATGCCGCCCTGGCCGGAATCCTGCTCAAGGTCGGTTGGGACATTGTCGACTGGCGCTTCATGAAGCGCCTGCACAAGGTGCGGCGGGAACACCTGATCGTTATGGTGGTGACACTAGGATTGACGGTTTTTGTGGATCTGGTGACCGCGGTGGCGTTCGGCCTGATTGCGGCCGGTTTCGCGAGTGCCCTTCAGTTTGAACGGCTGGAACTCGACAGCGTGGTGTCGGTTCCGCTGCTCGACCAAACCTTCTTTGGCATCACGGGGACCAAAGTGGATGACGATCCCTTCTCGGCCCATGTCGGATTGGTCCAGCTCAACGGTACTTTCACGGTGGCGTCCGCAACCAGGCTCATCAAAGTCATCAGCCTGGATGTTCAGGAGCACGAAGTCGTAATCCTCGACTTCACCGATACCCACTACGTGGACGACAGTGCGGCCCTGGTCATCGAGCAGCTGATCGACACCGCGCTGGATGAAGACACGGACTGCATCGTGACGGGGTTGGACGGCGATGCGGCCGCTACGTTGGAGGCCTTGAATGTATTGGAACGGATTCCGTCGGCACAAATCGTCGCCTCCGTGGACGACGCCAAGCCGATCGCGGCCGGGTTGCTGGGATTTGACGCTGGGGCGATCGTTGCAGGCAGGGTTTAGTAGTGCAATAAAGCTTTGAGAGATAGGGTTGTAGTGCTCAGGTCCCATCATCGCAAGCTTTGCCAAGACCCTCGCGCCCGTTTAGCATTCCTGAACGGTTACTCTAACGCTAACGGCATGAAGGATCGTTACACTACTAGGGTAGCCCTGCCACAATATGGACCCAGGCTCCTTTGCCCTCGGACTGCCAGGATGTGAGGTTACGTGCCTCCGTTGTTGGTTCACAGGGTTTGTGTTTGTGGCAAAGCATCATCCGTGCCACAAGGGGGCATCTCATGCAGAGTTTGAACATGCAGAGTTTGAAATTGTGCCGCACCCGGGGTGCGGCTTTTGTGTTGTTGGGGACCATGGTCCTACTGCTGGCTGCCATGCCGCTTGTGCAGCCTGCGTCAGCAATGGATTGTTTACAGGAGACGCTGTTCTACAACGACTGGGAGAACGAGGAACTCCATGCCCAGTCGGAGCTCTTCGCCGACACCGAGCATCTTCCCTGGGGCACAGAAGTTTGTCCCATCGGGAATCGGCAGCGTTGGCTGACAAACTGGACTGAAGTACGTCTGGAGGACGGACGTATGGGTTGGATTGATGCAGCCGACCTAGTCTCGGCCACCGAGTTTCGGGACAGTATCCACCTGCGTCATGCCGCGGCGGTGGTGGAACTAAACAGCCTGGTGGCCGAAGTCGACGACATAGAGGTTGTGATGCGGAAACGGGGAATTGCCGTTCCGGAACTGAACCTGAACATCGTTTTGCTTTCCTGGTTACGGGCAGGCTCCAAGCCCGCGGCAGTTCCGGCGGCAGTGTCCGAGCCCCTGCTGGAGGATGTGGATGAACCTACGCCAATGCCGACGGTGTTGCCTTCACCCACACCTTTCCCGACACCGGTCCCGGACGCAATCTCCGATCCCATGCAGGAATTCAATTGCCACAATTCTGAGCTCATGCGTTATTTGGCAAGGATCAATGAATTCATGGCGGAAGAGCCATTCGACTTCGAGGCGTACTCTGATTTCTTGTTGGAATATGCCGATTGGATGGAACAATGCCTTCCCTGACATAACGTGAGCCGTTGGGCCAACCTGAGCAGAGTATAGGCGTGTTGCCGGGGCTCTGTGCCAATGTCTGTTTCGATCGATCTCGGAGAGGGATTGCTGCTGGGCCTCTGGTTCGTCTGACAGATACCAACTGTCACGGGAGCGCCATAACCTAGTAGGCCAACTTTGTGTCATTGTAGGGTGTAACATGGATGGGTGGCCCACCGGTGACAGTGCCTGCCACGCGCTGCGCATCCCTTCCTTGTCGCCGAGAGTCCCCCATGTCCCACAAGCGCTTCCTGGTTGAACTGGACCCCGAGGAACGAACGTACCTGAAGCGGTTGACGTCCTCCGACTCGCCCCGGACGCTGCCCCGGCGGCGGCCCAGATCTGGCTCCTCTACGACCAGGGGCCGGAGGGGCCGGCCTGGACCGACGAACGCGCGGCGGAGGCCGTGGGCGTGACCGCCATGACCGTGTACCGGGCGCGCCAGGCCCTGGTCCTGGAAGGCATGGAGGCGGCCCTGCAGCGCAAGCCGCGCAAGCCGCGCCCGCCCAAGCTGGACGGGGCGGCCGAGGCCGAGCTGGTGCGGCTGGCCTGTTCGACGCCGCCGCCGGGCCGTGCGCGCTGGACCCTGAAGCTGCTGTGCCGGGAGCTGGTGGCCCTGGAGGTGGTGGACTCGATCGCGCCCGAAACCGTGCGCCGGACGCTCAAAAAAACGCGCTGAAGCCGTGGTTGAAGCAGTGCTGGTGCATCCCCCCGCAGGCCGATGCCGCCTTCGTGCACAACATGGAGGATGTGCTGGAAGTCTACCAACGTTCCCCGGACGACCGCTTGCCGGTGATCTGCGTGGACGAAACCAGCAAGCAACTGGTGTCGGAAACGCGCGTGCCGTTGGC
>CAZMKQ010000075.1:0-2999 GCA_964566955.1 uncultured Caldilineaceae bacterium
GCCGAAGGAAGGGGCCAGCACGCTCTTGAAGCCGAACTGGGCCAAGGCCCAGACCGCATGCTCCCGGCTGGAGCCGCTGCCGAAATTGGCGCCGGCCACCAGGATTTCCGCGCCCTTGTACTCCGGGTTGTTGAGCACGAACTCCGGATTGGGCTCGCCGGTGTCCAGGTAGCGCCAGGACGCGAACAGGCCGTCGCCCATGCCGTCGGTGGTAATCGCAGTGAGATAGCGAGCGGGAATGATCTGATCGGTGTCCACGTTGTCCGCCCGCAGCGGCACGGCGCGGGCCTGAATGAGGTCAACCTTTTCCATGGGGTGATTTGCCTTCCTTAGCCTGGATTCAACCGGTGCGAAGCTCAGCGCAACATGCCGCGCACATCGACCACCCGTCCCTCAACCGCCGCGGCCGCGGCCATGATCGGGCTCATGAGCAGACTGCGGGAACCGGGTCCCTGCCGGCCCCGGAAATTGCGGTTGCTGGTGCTGGCCACGTACTTGCCGGCCCCGGCCTTGTCGTCGTTCATCGCCAGGCACATCGAGCAACCAGCGCCGCGCCACTGGAACCCGGCTTCCGCAAACACGCGGTCGAGACCTTCCTCTTCGGCGGAGGCCTTGACGGCCTTGGATCCGGGAACCACCAGCGCTTCGACATGATCGGCCACGCGCCGGCCCTTGACAATCGCCGCGGCCTCGCGCAGATCCTCGATGCGGCTGTTCGTGCACGAACCAATAAAGACGATGTCCACGTGCTGCCCTTGCATGGGCTGTCCCTGTACCAGTCCCATGTAGTCCAGCGCCGCCTCCAAATCGCGGCGCTGCTGGTCGTTTTCCAAGTCCGTCGCCTGCGGAACGGCACCGGTCACGGGAACGCCCATGCCCGGGTTCGTCCCGTAGGTAACCATCGGTTCCAGTGCCCCGGCATCGATGTCCAGGGACCGGTCGAACACCGCATCGTCGTCCGTCGCCAGCGCACTCCACTCGATGACCGCGTCGTTCCAGGCCTTCCCGGTGGGTGCATACGGACGCCCGTACATGTACTTGTAGGTTGTGATGTCGGGCGCGATCATCCCGGCCCGCGCACCGCCCTCAATGCTCATGTTGCAGATGGTCATGCGGTTGGCCATGCCGAGACTGCGAATGGTGCTGCCGCGATACTCGAAGACATGCCCCACGCCGCCGCTGGCGCCGTTCTTGGCAATGATGGCCAGAATGATGTCCTTGGCCGTGACGCCGGGGGCCAGACGCCCCTCCACATTGATGGCGAAGGTCTTGGGCTTTTCCTGCATCAGACATTGTGAAGCCAGTACGTGGGCGACCTCGCTGGTGCCGATGCCGAAGGCCAGGGCTCCGAAGGCGCCGTGGGTACTGGTATGGCTGTCCCCACAGACAATCGTCATGCCCGGCTGGGTCACGCCCATCTCGGGGGCCACAACGTGCACGATGCCCTGGACATCGCCCTTGATGTCCCACAGGGTGATGCCGAACTCGCCGCAGTTGTCGCGCAGGGCGCCGACCTGCGCCTGGGCGTCGTCGGGCCACAGCGGGATTTCCCGCGTCGGAATCGCGTGGTCCATCGTGGCAAAGGTCCGTTCGGGCCGGCGGACCATCAGGCCCCGGCTGCGAAGTTCCGCGAAGGCCTGCGGCGATGTCACTTCGTGAATCAGGTGGGCATCGACATAGATGACCGTCGGTTCCCCCGCCTCGGACGACACCACATGTCGGTCCCAGACTTTGTCAAACAGTGTCTTGCCCATGGCCTGTTGCCACTCCCTGGTTGTGCTTCGGCCGCCGTGTCGGCCACCGTGTCGGTTCGCGCATGTGTCAACGACTGAGAATCCTGGTCAGGTCCCCGGCACTGCCGCTTTCGGCCGGCGTCTCGACGGCCAACTGCTCCTCCTGGTCCAGCAGGCGCATGCCCTCGTTGCGGGCCTCAATCGTGTGCACCTCGTCCTGCGGGGTCACATGCCACATGGCCTGCCGCTGTACCTCCCAGTCCTCCAGGATTTGGGCACCGCGCACGGAGCCGGTCCGCTCGACATGGGTTTGGATCAGGGAGAGCAGCCGCCGCTCCACGGCACCGCCCGCCAACCGGCGGATCTTGATCAGCTCCGGGTTGTACCGCCGTTCGAAGTTGGTGGCAACATCATAGACGAAGGCCTCGCCGCCGGTCATGCCGGCCCCGAAGTTGCGGCCGGTTTCGCCCAACACCACAACCGTGCCGCCGGTCATGTACTCGCAGGTATGTTCGCCGGTGCCCTCCACGACCGCGGTCGCACCGCTGTTGCGCACCGCAAAGCGTTCGCCGGCCAGGCCCGCTGCATACAGACGCCCGCCGGTTGCACCGTAGAGGGCCGTGTTGCCGATGATCACGTTCTGCTGCGGAATGATCTTGGCCCGTTCATGCGGCCGGATCACGATTTCGCCGCCGGCCAGGCCCTTGCCGACATAGTCGTTGACCTCGCCAATCAACTGGAAGTTGAGTCCCTGAATGCCGAAGGCTCCGAAGCTCTGCCCCGAACTGCCGACAAACGTGATGTTGATTTGGCCGGGCCGCAGGCCGGCCATCCCGTAGCGCAGGGCCAGGCCGCAGGCCAAGCGCGCGCCCACGGTGCGATCCGTGTTGTTGATCGGGTGGGTCAGGAAGACGTTGGCGTCGGGATCGGCCTCCAGGCGCGCAATCACCTGCTCCACCAGCATGTCGCCCAGGGCCGTGCTGGCCAGCAGGGGGTTGCAGTCCCGCACACAGCGGCGCGGCCGGTCGCCGGGGATTTCCGCAAGCAGGGGTGTCACATCCATGAAGCCGGCCTCGCGGCCGTGAACCACCTGGGTCAACAGTTCGGGATGGCCAATCACCTCGTTGAGCGAGCGGTAGCCGAGTCCGGCCAGTATGCGGCGCACGTCCTCCGCCAGGAACATCATGAATCGAATCACCATCTCCGGGGTGCCCGGAAACTTGGCCCGCAATGCGGGATTTTGGGTGGCCACGCCCACCGGGCAGG
>CAZMKQ010000075.1:3009-7556 GCA_964566955.1 uncultured Caldilineaceae bacterium
TGATGCAGCCCTCGGCGATCATGGCACTGGTGCCGAAACTGACTTCGTCGGCGCCCAGCATGGCAGCCATGACGATGTCGCGGCCGGTGGAAATGCCGCCGTCGGTCCGCAGAAGCACGCGGTCCCTGAGGCCGTTGTCCATCAGCGCGTTGTGGGTTTCGGCCAGCCCCAGCTCCCACGGCAACCCCACATGCTTCAAGCTGCTGAGGGGACTGGCGCCGGTGCCGCCGCTGGCGCCGGCGATGTGAATCACGTCGGCATAGCCCTTGGCCACCCCGGTGGCAATGGTGCCCACGCCAATCTCCGACACGAGCTTCACGCTCACGTGGGCGTTGGGGTTGGCCGTCTTCAGGTCGAAAATCAGCTGTGCCAGATCCTCGATGCTGTAGATGTCGTGGTGGGGCGGCGGACTGATCAGGGCCACACCGGGCGTCGCATACCGCAGCTCGGCAATCTTGTCGGACACCTTGTGGCCGGGCAGCTGCCCGCCCTCGCCGGGCTTGGAGCCCTGCGCCATCTTGATTTGCAGTTCCTCGGCACTCATCAGGTAGGCGGGGGTCACCCCGAAGCGTCCCGAGGCCACCTGCTTGATCTTGCTGACCCGTTCCGTGTGGTAGCGGTCGGGATCCTCGCCCCCTTCGCCCGAATTGCTCTTGCCGCCGATCCGGTTCATGGCAATCGCCAGCGTCTCGTGCGCCTCCGCGCTCAGCGCCCCGTGCGACATGGCCGCGGTGCTGAAGCGTTTGGCAATGGCGGCGGCCGGCTCGACTTCCGCCAAGGGTACCGGCTCCCGCACCGGCTTGAAGTCCAACAGATGGCGCGGAGCAATGCGCTGGCTGTTCTGCAGTTCGATCAACTCGTCGAAGGCGGCCTGGGCTTCCGCATCGTCCTCCGCGGTGACCGCGGTCTGGAGCAAGTGGACCACCTTCGGCGACCACTCGTGCACCTCCCCGCCGCGCCGGGACTTGTAGAGGCCCCAGGACGGCATGCGGCGGCGGCCGCCCGTCCGGCCCTGCGGGAATGCGGTGGCGTGCCAGGCCGACACGTCCTCGGCCAGCGTTTCGTAGCTGACGCCGCCCAGCAGGCTGGGCGTGCCCGTGAACACCTCGTCAATCAACTGCTCGCTGATGCCGATGGCCTCAAACACCTGGCCGCCGCAATAGCTGTCCAGCGTGCTGATGCCCATCTTGCTCATGATCTTGAGCAGGCCCTTCTCGGTGCCGGTCAGGAAGTTCTCGGCGGCCTGTTCCGCCGTCATCGACCCGAAGTGGCGCCCCTCTTCGACCATGGAGCTTATGGATTCGTAGATCAGGTAGGGGTAGACGGCGTTCGCCCCGTATCCGATCAGGGCCGCGAAGTGGTGCACTTCGCGCGGTTCGCCGCTCTTGACCACGATGCCGGCGTGCATGCGCTGGCCGGTCCGCACAAGGTGGTGGTGCAGGGCCGAGGTTGCCATCAGCGACGGGATGGGCAGACGCCCGGGGTCCACGCCTTCATCCGACAGCACCAGGATGCGCGCGCCCTCGGCCAGAGCCTCCGAGGCGCGGGCGCACAGCTGCTGCAAGGCCTGCCGCATCATCTCGCCGCGGGAACGGGGCCGGTCGGCTGCGCTGTCCGGCTGCCAGGTCATGTCCAGCGTGGCCATCCAGAATTCAGGCGAGCCCATGCCCAGGCTTTCCAGGAGGTAAAAGTGATCCTGATGCAGGATGGGCGACTTGAGTTCAATCAGCCGGGCTGCCTGGGCCGTCTCCGACAGCAGGTTGGCCCGTTCGCCCAGGAGCATGCGCAGGCTCATGACCGTCGATTCCCGCAGGGCGTCGATCGGGGGATTGGTCACTTCCGCGAAACGCTGCTTGAAGTAGTGAAACAGGGGACGGGGCAGATGGCTCAGGGCGGCGATGGGCGTGTCGTCGCCCATGGCCCCCACCGGTTCGGCGGCGTTGGTCAGATAGGGACGCAGCACCACCACGAGTTCCTCGGAGGTGAAACCGAACGCGATTTGCCGTTCGAGCAGGGGCAGCCGGGACGGGGTGTGGACCGTCCGCTCCGGACGCGTCTCCGGATTGTCGGTGCCCCGCAACGCGCTGGCCACGCGCGCTTCCTGAATCCGGCGACTCTTGAGCAGAATGCCCTCCAGCGACACCAGGTTGTCCTCGAGCCACTTGCCGTAAGGTCGCCGGTTGGCCGCCTGCGCCGTGATCTCGGCGTTGGCCTGGACCGTGCTGGCCTTGGTGTCCACACTGAAAATTTGGCCGGGACCCAGTCGGCCCTTGGCCCGCACCGCCGCCTCGTCGTAGCGGACCGCGCCCATCTCGCTGGCGCTGATGACAATGCCGTTCTCCAACAACACGTACCGTGCCGGCCGCAGGCCGTTGCGGTCCATGATCGTGCCCACGACCCGGCCGTCGGTGTAGGTAATGCTGGCCGGGCCGTCCCACGGCTCGAGCAGGGCACTGTGGTACTTGTAGAAGGCCCGGCGCTCCGGGGTCATATCGCCTTCCGGGATTCGTTCCCAGGCTTCCGGCACCATCATCAACAGGGCATGCCGAATGTCGCGTCCGCTGCGCACCAGCAGTTCCAACTGCTGGTCGAACTTGCCGCTGTCGCTGGTGTCGGCTTCCATGATCGGCAGCAGATCGTCCAGGCCCTGCGGCCATACGGCCGCCGCCAAATCCGGCTCGCGGGCGCGCATCCACAACTCATTGCCCTGGAGCGTGTTGATTTCGCCGTTGTGGCAGATCAGGTTGAAGGGTTGCGCCTTCTCCCAGGAAGGGAGCGTGTTCGTACTGTAGCGCTGGTGGAACACGGCCAGGGACGTTTCGAACAACGGGTCGTGGAGGTCCGGGTAGAAACGCCCCAGCATGTCGGCCAGGACCAGCCCCTTGTACACGATGGTGCGACTGCTCAGACTCGGAACGTAGAGGCGTTCCACACCCCGGGCCTGCGCCTGTTTCAGAATGAGCTTGCGTGCCCGGTAGAGCAGCCGTTCAAATGCTTCGCCGGCGTGGGCGGCGCGCGCCGTGCGCCGCAAAATCACCTGCTCCATCCAGGGACGCAACCGCAGCGCCCGGTCGCCCAGCACCGACGTGATAACGGGCACGGAGCGGAAGGCCAGGACTTCGAGCTGCAGGTCGGAGGCGACCTTGCGCACCACTTCGCGAACCCGTTCCCGGTCGTCGGCATCGCGGCGGTTGAGGAAAAGTTGGCCCACGGCCAGGTCGGAGACCGGCGGCGCCTCGACACCAATCTGCTTCAGTTCCCGGACAAAGAAGCGGTAGGGAATCTGCGAAAGGATGCCGGCGCCGTCGCCGGACTTGCCGTCGTCGGCGATGGCTCCGCGGTGCGCATGGTTGCACAGCGCGTCCAACGCCATGCGCAGGACCTCGTGCGACCTGCCGCCTTCCACATGGGCCACAAACCCGATGCCGCACGCATCGCGCTCGGCGGGAGGCGGATTCTTATAGAAGGATCTCGGGGTGGTCTCGGCCAACCCAGGCATGGCGCACCTGCACGCAAAATAGACCATGTCGCCCGCAAGCATGCGACGACAAACTTCCGGGGCGAGCACACGGATCCGACCTTCGGGCGAACCGGATGCCCAACGGCACCGTCAATCCGATTATACCCCCTATGCGCGCCGGAAATTCCGAGGGTTTCTGGGGGAGGCAGGGCGAAACCTGGGCGGAACCGCTCAGCCCTTGACCCCGCCGATCAGCATGCCCTTGACAAAGTAGCGCTGAATGAAGGGGTAGACCAGCAGAATCGGGACCGTCGTGACAATAATCATGGCCGCCTTGAGGGTCTGCGCCGGCGGCATCATCTCCGGCTCGAACATGATCCCCAGGTCGCCCCGATACGAGGCGTCCCCCAAGTAGAGGATGGAACGCAGGATGACCTGGATGGGATACAGATCCCGATTGGAGTTGAACACCGCGGCATAGAACCAGCCGTTCCAGTGCCAGACCGCATAGAAAAGGCCAATCGTGGTGAGCGCCGGCATGGAAAGGGGCAGGTAGACCCGGATCAGCACCGTCAAGGGGTTGGCCCCGTCCATCAGGGCCGCCTCCTCCAGTTCCACGGGGATGGTCATCAGGAAGTTGCGCATGATCAACAGCCACCAGGGATTGACCAGGAAGGGCGTGATCATGATCCAGACCGTGTTCGTCAGGCGCAGCCGGTCCACGACTAGGTAGAACGGGATCAGGCCGCCGCTGAAGACCATGGGGATGAACACCAGCAGCGTCATGAAGGTGCGTCCCGGGAGGTTGCGCCGGGCCAGGACGTACGCGCCAAGACCGGTGAACGTCAGGCACAGAAATGTCCCGACAATGGTGCGGAACATCGTGATTTTGTAGGCATTGAACACCGTGCCCTTGCTGCCTCCGAAGAGAAACTCGTAGGCCTCCAGTGTGGGGGCCTCCGGGATCAGCACGAAGTTGCCGCGGCGCGCCCACTCCGCCGTGGATATGAACGAAGTGCTGAGCACGCTGATGAACGGAATCAGAAACATGAGGCTGACGACGATCAGGAACACGTAGTTGCCGACA
>CAZMKQ010000075.1:7566-14980 GCA_964566955.1 uncultured Caldilineaceae bacterium
ACATAGAACAGGCGTTCCATCGGCGTCGCCTTGATGCGCATGGCCCTGTCTCCCCTTACCAGATGCCCTGGTGACCCAGGAAGTTGGCGAACTTGTTGGCGGCCAGCAGGAGCAGGAGTGCCAGGATCGACTTGTAGAGGCCGACCGCCGACGCAAACGAGTACTTGAGGTTGAGCAGGCCGGCCCGGTAGACGTAGGTGTCAATGATGTCGGCCACTTCGTACACGGACGGGGAATACAGCAGCAGAATCTGCTCGAACCCGGCGTCCAGCAGGTCGCCGATCCGGAAGATGAACAGGATCACGATGACGTGGCTGATGCCGGGCAGCGTGATGTGGCGCACCTGCTGTATCTTGCTGGCTCCGTCGATGTTGGCGGCTTCGTAGGTCTCCGGGTTGAGGCCGGCCATGGCGGCCAGATACAGGATGCTGCCCCAGCCCACGGTCTGCCAGACCGTGGTGCCCACCAGAATGGTCCGGAACCAGCGGGGGTCGCCCAGGTAGTGCTGCGGCTCGCCGCCGGTCAGGACCACGAGGTGATTGACCAAGCCGCCTTGCACCCCGAACACCACGTAGACCAGGCCGGCCACAATGACCATCGAGAAGAAATGCGGCAGATAGGAGATGGTCTGCGAGATGCGCTTGAAGTAGGTGTTGTGAACCTCGTTGATGAGCAGCGCCAGCAGAATCGGCGCGGGGAAGGACCACAGGGTCTTGTAGATGGAGATCATCAGCGTGTTCTCCATCAGGTCCCAGAAGAAAAACGAATTGAAGAAATTGACGAAGTGCTTGAAGCCAATGAAGCTGGACGTGACAATCTCGCCCATGGACATAAACGGCGTCACGTCCTTGAACGCAATCATGATGCCGATCATCGGCACGTACTTGAAGATGATCAAGTACCCCGCCACCGGCAGGAACAACAGATAGTAGAAGCCATGTTTGCGCAGGATGCGCAGTACTTCGGTCATGGACATGTTGTCCGTGATGATCGGCAACCGGCAAACAATGCGCCGATGGCCACAGGCACCGTCGACCTGGAACTACAGACGGGCAGGGACGGAGGCGCCCGTCCCCGACCGGGTGGGCCCGAGTCCCCGGCCGGCCGGGGACTCGGATGGCCGTGTGACGGTCGGGACCTCGTTAGAGGCCCTTGGCCGCCACGTACTGCGACGTGTAGGCGTCGATCCAGTCCTGCAGGCCGGCCCGGTAGAGGCTGTCGACGAAATCGCCGAACTCGCTCAACGGGCGCACGCCGGTGATGAACTTGATCGCCTCTTCGGAGTTCAGGCGGTTGATGTCCTCCATGCTCGGCACCTGCTCGGCAATCGCGGCGCCGTCGTAGGGCACATCGAAGTCGACCGGCATCTTGCCGTTGCTGTAGTCGAACACATACTTCTTGATGTGGTCGTAGTGGCGGCCCCACAGCGGATCCTCGGGAGCCGACCAGGTTTCGATCGCCAGGCCCGCGCCCTGGTAGAGCTCGCCGGCGTAGATCGCGGCCCCGGCCCCGGCGTCGTGGCGGCGCACCTGTTCCTTGGTCTCGTCGACCCAGTCCCAGTCCGTGCCCTGCATCCCGTAGTGGGCGGTCACGGCGTTGTCGCGGACCGGATCGTACTGCCAGTTCACGAACTGGATGACTTCCTTGGCCACCGGCGAGTTGGCCGGAATCATGTAGGCCTGGGTCATGTTGGCGTTGTTGGTCCCCGCCAGGCCCATCGGCCCCACCATCTTGAGCGGGAAGATGAAGTCCATGCCCGGGATCACATCCTCGAGGAAAATGCGCTGGCCCAGGATGGTCATGCGCGAATACCAGCCGCAGTGGATGCCCATGTTGCCGGAACGCAAAACCTCCTCGAAGTCCATGTTGGCGAAGACTTCCTTGTGGAACCAGCCGTTGTTCCACCATTCGTTCATCTTGCCCAGGAACGCCTCGTAGCCGGGCTGCAGCTGGTAGGGCTTGATCTGGCCGTCGCTTTCGTCGTACCAGCGCGAGCGGCCGTATTCGCTCCAGGCACCCAGCAGGCAGCCTTCGAGGCTGCCCAGATTGTTGGTTACCAGGACGGCGTCGGGGTTGGCCTCCTGGAAGGCGGCCATGTTGCCTTCGAGCTGGTCAATCGTCATCTCTTCCGAGTTAAAGGGCAGGCCCAACTCGTTGATCCAGTCCTCGCGGAACCAGGTGAAGTTCCAGGTGTGCCCCATCAGTCCCAGACGCGGAATGCCCCAGATGTCGCCGTTGGCGTCCTTCATCCCGCTCCAAGTGGCCTCGGGGAAGGCAGTCAGAATGTTCTGGCCGTGTTCCTCCAGCAGGTCCGTAATCGGCATGATGGCGGCCTTGTACTGGGTCCAGTCGCCGGTGAACATGTCCAGCTGTTCCGTCTGGGAACTCAGCATCAGGTTCAGGCGTTCGCGGCCGGCGGCACCCGGAGGCGGCACAAAGCCGTTGGGGCGGATGCCCAGCTGTTCCGTAATGTAGTCCTGGACCTCCTTGTACTTTTCGGGATCGCTGCCTTCCGGCCGGACCAGGGCAATCGACGGCCAGACATAGACGTCGACAATACCGTCCTCGGCCATGCCCATGTCATCACCGCCGGCGGCCGGGGCCTCGGACGGGCCACAGGCGAGCATGATGCTGCCGCTGGCAGCCAAGGCCGACAAGCGGAGGAACTGTCGGCGGTCAACCGTGTACTTCAAGCCATGCTTCATGGCGTTTCTCCTTTGTACCAACAAGGGGTTGTGCACAGGCGCGAAAGCCGCCGGGAGTACGCACTACCCCACGGCCGATGCCGCCGCGTTCTGCACATTGGCGATCGTAGCACAGCGCCGAAGGGACCTCCCGGTCCGCTGTTCAGACCAGCGAGGCCAGCGGGGCTGTCTCGGCCTCGCTGGCGATCTGCTTGTTCAACGCCTGCAAGTACGCCTTGGCACTGGCCACGATGATGTCCGTGTCCACGCCGCGCCCGGAGAAGAGCCGGCGCCGAACCCGCCCCTGGGCCGTCTCCACCATGTCCCGGCCACGGTCGGGCACCTCGATGCGGATGGTCACGTCGCCGTTGGCGTCCATACCCGCGGTCACAGCCTGCACCACGAATTCGACCAGGGTGTTTTCAACCCCGACGATGCGGTTGATGCCTTGGTAGACCGCGTCCACCGGACCGGTGCCGAAGCCGGCGTCGGTGACTACTTCGCCACTGTCCAGCCGGCGCAGGATAACCACGGCGGTGGGGGTCAGGTTCGATCCGCACTGCACCTGGACATTGACCAGTTCCCAGGTTTCCTTCGGCTGGTACACCTCGTCCGCCACCAGGGCCTCGAGGTCCGCATCCGTCACGGTTTTCTTCTTGTCGGCCAACTCCTTGAAACTGCTGAAGATCTCGTTCAGTTCGGCGGGTTCCATGTGGTAGCCCAGCTCGTCCAGGCGGGTGCGCAGCGCATGACGACCGCTGTGCTTGCCCAGGACCAGGCCCTGGCGGTGCTGATTCAGGCCCACCGTCTCCGCATCCATGATCTCGTAGGTGCGCTTGTGCTTGAGCACGCCGTCCTGGTGGATGCCGGCCTCATGGGCAAAGGCGTTGGCGCCGACGATGGCCTTGTTGGGCTGAATGACCATGCCCGTGTAGCGGCTGACCATGTCGCTCGTGCGATGGATCTCCTGCGTCTGCACATTGGTGCGCAGGTTGTAGAACTGCGGCCGGGTGTAGAGCCCCATGACGAACTCCTCCAGCGAGGAATTCCCCGCCCGTTCACCGATGCCGTTGATGGTCACCTCCACCTGCCTGGCCCCGGCCGATACGGCCGCCAGCGTGTTGGCCGTGGCGAGTCCCAAATCGTTGTGCGTGTGGGTGCTGAAAATCACACCCCGGCCGCCCGGCGTGCCTTCGATCAGTGCCCGGAACAGAGCCTCGTACTCCTTCGGCTGCGTGTAGCCGACCGTGTCCGGGATATTGAGCGTGGTCGCGCCGGCCTGAATCGCGACCTCCAGAATCTGCATGAGGTACTCGATATCGCTGCGTCCGGCATCCTCCGGACTGAATTCGACGTCGCCGCACAGGCTGACCGCGTACTCCACCATCTCGCCCACGGTCTCCAGCACCTCGTTGCGCGACATGCGCAACTTGTGCTCCAAGTGAATGTCGCTGGTCGCGATGAAGGTGTGGATGCGGGGTCGGACGGCCGGTTCGGTGGCCGTAAAGGCCCGTTCGATGTCCTTGCGATTGGCGCGCGCCAGCCCGGCGATCACCGGCGGCGGCAATGTGCTGCCATCCTGGCCGACGCGGGTTTCGCGCCCGACGGTCTCCGCCACCCTGTGGACCGCCTTCCAGTCGCCGGGGCTGGCAATGGGAAAGCCGGTTTCGAGAATATCGACTCCCAAACGGGCCAGTTGGCGGGCCAGTTCAAGCTTCTCATGGTCGTCCAACGTGGCTCCCGGACTCTGTTCGCCGTCCCGCAAGGTGGTGTCGAAAATCAGGACGGTGTCCCCGCGGGCCACCTGGCGGGCGTACGCCGCCATGTCCTCGATGGCGAACTGGCCGCCGTCAACCGGAGGGTCGACTTGTGGCTGTTGCATGCCGGATGCTGTTTCCATGGTCCCACTCCCGTGAACGGGCCGGCGCACGGCCCAGGGTTAATCAGGCTTCGCGCTCGATTTCCTGTGCGTTGAGGAAGGTCATCATGCGGCGCAGTTCCAGGCCCACCTCCTCAATCTGCTGGTACTGTTCACGCCGGCGGCGGGCCTTGAAGTTCGAGAGGCCGGAGTAGTACTCGTCCATCCACTCCTCGGCAAAGCGGCCGCTTGTGACCTCCTCCAGAATCTGCTTCATGGCCTTGCGCGTCTCGTCGGTGACGATGCGCTGGCCGCTGACATAGTCGCCCCACTCGGCCGTGTCCGAGACGCTGTAGCGCATGTAGGCCAGGCCGCCTTCGTAGAACAGATCGACAATCAGCTTGAGTTCGTGCAGGCACTCGAAATAGGCAATTTCCGGCTGGTACCCCGCTTCGACCAGGGTCTCGAACGCGGCCTTGACCAGCTCGCTGACGCCGCCGCAGAGCACGGCCTGCTCTCCGAAGAGGTCGGTTTCCGTCTCCTCTGCGAAAGTGGTCTCCAGCACGCCGGCGCGCGTGCAGCCCAGGCCGCGGCCGTAGGACAGGGCGTTGGCCAAGGCCTGGCCGGAGGCATCCTGGTGGATGGCCACCAGGCCGGGCACACCCGAACCCTCCGTGAAGACTTCGCGCACGCGATGCCCCGGCGCCTTGGGCGCCACCATGGACACATCGACTTGCGCGGGCGGCACGATCTGGCCAAACCGAATGTTGAATCCGTGGGCGAACATCAGGGTGTCGCCGGGATTGAGCCCCTGCTGGATTTCCTCCCTGTAGATCTGACCCTGGACCTGGTCCGGTAGCAGAACCATCGTGATATCGGCCGATGCCACGGCTTCCGCCGTGTTCATGACCTCCAGCCCGTCCGCCTCAACCTTGGCCCGGCTGCGGCTGCCCTCGTACAGGCCCACCACCACGGACATCCCGGAATCGCGCAGGTTCAGGGCATGGGCATGCCCCTGGCTGCCATAACCAAGGATGGCGATGCGCTTGTCCTTGATCAGGTCCGGATCCGCCTGGTTTTCGTAGTAGATCGTGGCCATGGGGTAAAGGGTCTCCTTGCCGGTTGGAATGGATTGGGAATCAAGTAGGGGTCAAGTGGCCGGAATCGCCTCGGGCAGTCCCGGTGCCAGCGGGGGGCGGTCAAACGCCTCCGCCCTGCCAGGTGTCGCCGGCCGGTTCGAGGACGGGTTCCGATTCGGCGTGGGCCACGGCGCTGCGCACGATGGCCACCGGTCCGGTGCGGACCATCTCCAGCAGGTGGTAGTCGCGCAGAAGACCGAAGAGCGAGTCGATCTTCTCCTCGCGGCCCACGATCTGGATCAACATGTCGGTACGCGAAATGTCCTCCACCGTGGCCTCGAACACCTGGGCCAGGTCCAGAACCTGACGCCGCTCGTCGGGACCCACCGCCACGCGCACCAGGGCCAGCTCCCGCTTGACAATCGCCTCCTGCGCAAAGCTCTCGACACGGGTGACGTCCACCAGCTTGTGCAGCTGGCTGCGCACCTGTTCCAGGGTCCGGTCGTCGCCGCTGACCTCAAAGGTCATGCGCGAGATGCCCGGTTCCTCGCTGGCACTGACCTGCAGGCTGTCGATGTTGAAGTTGCGCCGGCTCAGCAGGCCGGTCACCCGGTTCAGGACGCCGGGACGGTCCCGCATCCAGGCCGCCAGAATGTGTTTCATCAATGCCGTTCCGCGGTGGGTGGGGGAGCAAGTCCGATCAGAAGGCGGGCACCACGCCGCCGTGGTCCTGCACGATGTGCGGCCGGCGGATCAGTTCGTCCACGGCGGCGCCGGGCGCCACCATCGGATACACGTTGACCTCCTCCTTGACCTGGAAGTCGATCAGGTACGGGCCGTCGGTGGTGTTCGCCGCCCGCACGGCCTCAGCCACCTGCCCCGGCTCTTCCACCTTGCAGGCGGGTATCCCGTAGGCGGCCGCCAGCATTACGTAGTCGGGGGACAGGACCGGCGTGCCCACGTAGCGCTTGTCGTAAAAGATTTGTTGCCACTGACGCACCATGCCGAGAAAGCCATTGTTGATGATGGCAATCTTGACCGGCAGCTTTTCCTGCTGAATCGTGGCCAGTTCCTGCATCGTCATCTGGAAGCCGCCGTCGCCCACAATGGCCCACACCAGCTTGTCGGGACAGGCCATCTGGGCCCCCATGGCCGCCGGCAGGCCGTAGCCCATGGTCCCAAGACCGCCGCTTGTCAGGAGCTGTCCGGCCCGTTCGTGCACAAAGTACTGGGACTCCCACATCTGGTGCTGGCCGACGTCGGTCGCCACCAGCACGTCGCCGGGATCCCGCAGGTTGGTGGTCTCCGACCAAATTTGCCGCATGACGAACGGCGGCACCAATTCGTCCAGTTCGAAGGTGAGGATGTCCTTGCCGGCACTGCTGAGCTTGCGATCGGTGAGCGAGGCCAGCCATTCCGCGTGCGTGTTGGGATGGATGAGCGGCTCCAGGGCCGGCAGCGTTTCCGCCAGGTCCCCGACGACGGCGACGTCCGGCTGCACATTCTTGCCCACTTCGGCCTTGTCGAGTTCGAAGTGCACCACGGACGCCTGCTTGGCGAAGCGGTCCAGGCGACCCGTGATGCGGTCGTCGAAGCGCATGCCCAGCGCGATCAGGACATCGCAGGCCTGGACTGCCTCGTTGGCGTAGGCTTCGCCGTGCATGCCGCCCATGCCCAGGCTGAGGGGATGGGTCTCCGTGATGTTGCCGGTGCCCAGCAGGGTGGTGACGACCGGGATTTCGGCTTTCTCCACAATCCGCAGCAGCACGTCCGATACCCCGGTCGTCACCACC
>CAZMKQ010000075.1:14990-22921 GCA_964566955.1 uncultured Caldilineaceae bacterium
GTGTCCGGCCATGATCAGCGGCGCCTCGGCGGCGTTGATCAAATCGGCCGCGTCGGCCAGCGCGTCCTGCCAGGCAGCGGGGTAGGGATTGAAGCCGGGCAGCTTCACCTCCATGTCGTAGCGAAACTCGCCCTCCGCGATCTGCACGTCCTTGCACACGTCCACGAGCACCGGCCCGGGACGCCCCTCCCGGGCAATATGGAACGCCTCCTTCATGACCATCGGCAGGTCGGCCACGTCGGTGACAAGGTAGTTGTGCTTGCAGACGGGCTGGGTCACGCCCACGATGTCCGCCTCCTGGAAGGCATCGGTACCCAGCAGCGGTGAAGGCACCTGCCCCGTGATGCACACGATGGGCACGCTGTCCATCTGGGCGGTCGCAATGCCAGTGACGAGATTGGTTGCACCGGGACCGCTGGTCGCCACGCACACCCCCACCTTGCCCGTGGCCCGGGCATAGCCGTCCGCCATGTGGGCCGCGCACTGCTCATGCCGCACCAGCACGTGATGCAGCAGCCCTGCGGCCTCGTACATCGCCAGCGCGTCGTAGGCGGGCAGGATGGCGCCGCCGGGATGACCGAACAGGAGGGAGACCCCCTCCATCACGCAGGCATCCCAGATCATCTCCGACCCGGTAATGCGGCGCGGCGGCGCCGTAGTCCTGAAATGATCGGGGGGAAAGTGCATCGTTATGCTCCGGTCTCGGTAGGTGGATGCTGCGCAGGGTTGGTTTTCGGTTAAAATTAGGCTGAACCGGGGCAAATAAAAATCCTTCCCGGTGGGAAGGATTGACGGCTTTGCCTGTCTAGCTCGCCCTGGCTGGCTCGCCTCTATCCCTCACCACACAGGTGCGGCCGCAGGACGACGAGGTCGACCTGCGCGTCAGGCAACAACAAGAACGACGAATGCGATTGCGTAGTCATGCCCCATTGTAGGCTAGCCCTGCGGACGGAGTCAATTCAAGGCAATCCCTGCGTCGGCAACCGAACCGGATGAGACGCGCAACCAAACTGTTCCCGGTCCAACCGCACCTCAAACCCACCCAGTCCCTCACACCCCAACCATTCCCAGTCATGACTATCAGTCCTCCCCCTCCCGCCTCCGCCGGACTCGTGAACGAACCCCTGGTCCAGCTGCCTCCGGAAGCACACCCGGACGGCGCGTCGGCCTTGAACGGGGACGCCGGTGCGGCCGTCGTGCCGCCGACGGACACGTCTTTCCTGGAGCGGGACGTGTGCGGCCGCTCGGTAGAGGAGCTGTGTACGGCACCCGAAATCTACAACCGCGAGCTGAGTTGGCTCGACTTCAACTGGCGGGTCCTGCACGAAGCCAAGGATCCGCGCAATCCGTTGGTGGAACGCCTCAAGTTCCTCGGCATCACCGGCTCGAACCTCGACGAGTTCATCCGCAAACGGGTCGGTGGCCTGCAACGGCAACGAGCCGCGGGCGTGGCCAACCTGCGGCTGCAGGGATGGACCCCGGAACACCAGCTGGACCTGATTGGCAAGGTGATCGACAATTTCCGCAACCAGCAGGATGAATGTCTGTTGCAGGACCTGCTGCCCAAGCTGGCGGACGAGGGCATCCGCCTGCTGAGCTACGACGATTTGTCCGAGAGCCAGGTTGCCGATCTCCGCAATCTGTTCCTGCAGGACCTGTTTCCCCTGCTGACGCCATTGGCCTACGATCCGGGCCATCCCTTCCCGTTTATCAGCAACCTGAGCCTCAATCTGGCGGTCGAGGTGCGCGACCCGCGCACCGGTGATGTGCGGCTGGCCCGCCTCAAGGCCCCCACCGATCGGCATCGCTGGATCCCGTTGGGAGCCCCCAACCACTTTGTGTCGCTGGTGAACGTCCTGCTCAACAACCTGGACGCGCTGTTCCGGGGCATGGAAGTGGTCGATGCCTATCCGTTCCGCGTCACGCGCAACGCCACCCTCGTGCGCAACGAGGACGAGGCGGACGATCTGGTCGAGATGATCAGCGAGGAACTGCAGCAGCGACGATTTGCGCCGGTGGTGCAGCTGGAGGTGTCGGACCGCATGCCGCGCCGGGTGCTGGGGGTTCTGTTGCGCGAATTCGGGCTGCGCGACCAGGACGTGTACCGCGTCCAGGGAGTCCTGGATGTGGCCGAGTTGTTCAACCTTGCCAACCTGATCGAGCGCCAGGACCTGAAGTTCCCGCCGTTCCGGCCCCAAATTCCCTCCGGTTTCGCCGGACTCTCGCCCGACACTGCACCGGACGACCTGTTCCGGCTGCTCAGCAAGGGCGATCGGCTTCTGCACCATCCCTACCAGTCGTTCGCCCGCACGACGCAGGATGTGATTCTGGCGGCGACCCGCGACCCCAAGGTGCTGGCCATCAAGCACACGATGTACCGGACATCGGACGATTCCCCCATCGTGGCGGCGCTGGCCGCCGCGGCCGGCGCCGGCAAGCAGGTCGCGGTGCTGGTGGAGGTCAAGGCCCGTTTCGACGAGGAACTGAACATTCACCACTCCAAGCGCCTCGAGGAGGCGGGATGCCATGTGGCCTACGGACTGGTGGGCCTGAAGACCCATTCCAAGGTCACGCTGATCGTGCGCCAGGAGCGGGACGGCCTGCACAGTTATGCGCACATCGGCACGGGCAACTACAACGCCAAGACCGCCAGTGTGTACACCGACTACAGCCTATTGACCACGAACGAGGACATCGTCAGCGACGTGATGCACCTGTTCAACTATCTGACCGGCTACGGTCAGAGCCTGGAATACAAGCACCTGCTGGTGGCGCCCATCAACATGCGCGACCGGTTCATCGAGATGATCGAACGGGAAATCGAGCACTGCGGACGGACAGGCGAAGGCCACGTCGTGGCCAAGGTCAACGGCCTGGACGACCCGCGGCTTTGCGAGGCCCTGTATGCCGCCAGCCAGGCCGGAGTCCGCATCGACCTGATTGTACGAGGCATCTGCCGCATCCGGCCCGGCATCCCGGGGGTCAGCGAAAACATCACCGTGCTCAGTCTGGTTGGCAGATTCCTCGAGCACAGCCGCATCTTCTACTTCGCCAACGACGGGAAACCGGAGTGCTACATCGGCAGCGCGGACTGGATGCAGCGCAACCTGGACAACCGTGTCGAGGCCATCGTGCCTCTGCTGGACCCGATGCTACGCGACGAGGTACGCGACATGCTGGCATTGTGCGTCCACGATCAGCGCAACGCGTGGGAGATGCGTTCCGACGGAAGCTACGTGCAGCGCCTGCCGGCCGCGCTGGAAGAGGATTCCCCGGATTCGGAAACCAACGCCGTGAGGGGTGCCCAGCTCACCCTGATGATGCAGGCCAGCCAGCACTCGCTCTACTGAACCGGACCGGGAAGCCCTGTCTCAAATCAAAAACCACCCGTGCCCGGAAGCGGTTCCGGCCGCCTGCAGGTGGTGGTCGTGTCCAGATGCCTGCCGAGAGCACTGGACTCCCTGAATAGTTCCATGACCTCCAGCACGTGATGGGCAAGGTCCCCGCTGACCCGGTGGGGACGGTCGTGGGTCAGGGCATGTGCCATGTCGGCCAAACCGATGCCCCTCAACACCTGGTCGCTGTGGGTCAGCGGCACTTCGGTCCATTCGCGGTTTCGGAAGATTCCGGCCAGATGCGTCACCGGCCCCTGGAACGTATTGGGATCGGGAACCCCCAGGGAGCCCTCGGTTCCATACACCTCAATCCGGGGCAGGGCGCCGCCCCAGACATCGAAGCTCTGGACAATCGTCCCGATGGCGCCGGAATGGAATTCCACGGTGCCGGCATAGTGGGTGGGCACTTCGGGACGGATCACCTTGCCGGCCAGGGGCTGGCTGGTAATCGTGCGCTCCGGAAAGGTGATCCGGGTCATGCCGCTGACCTTGCGAATCGGCCCCATCAGGTTGACCAGGGCCGTCAGGTAGTACGGCCCCATGTCCAGCATGGGACCGCCTCCGGCCTCATAGTAGAACTCCGGCGCCGGATGCCAGGCCTCGTGCCCGCGGCTCAACATGAAGGCCGTGGCCGCCACCGGCTCCCCGATCATGCCCTGATCGATGGCGTGCCGCGCGGTTTGCTGCCCACCGCCCAGAAACGTGTCGGGCGCACAGCCCAGCCGCAGGCCATTGGTCGCGGCCGCCTCCACCACCGCCTTGCCCTGGCCCCGGTCGACAGCCAGGGGTTTTTCGCTATAGGCATGCTTGCCGGCCGCCAAGGCCTTGATGTCCACCTCGGCATGTGCCTTGGGGATGGTCAGATTGAGGACGATGTCGATGTCGGGTCGCGCCAGGAGTGCGTCCACCGTCAGGGCCGGACAGCCAATTTCCGCCGCCAAGGCCGCGGCCGCCTCCGGGTTCAGGTCCGCCACGGCCGCGATGACGACATGATCGAAAGGCACCAAGCCCTTTACATAGGCGCGGCTAATGACACCGCACCCAACAATCCCAACCTGCCAAACTTTCATGGTCCAAAATTCCTGGTTGTGCGCGGCCGTGTAGTTAGTGCGAAGGTTCCCCCTCACCGGTATCCAGCCAGACCAGATCCGCGGGCGTCAGCTCGAAGTCCAGCGATTGCAGGTTGTCCTTCCATTCGGCCGGAGAGTTGCAGCCAATCAGGGCAAAGAGGTTGAGAGGCTGGGACAGCACGTAGGAGACGGCCACCTGCGCCGATGTCAAGCCATGGCGGGATCCCATTGCCGCGGCCCGGTCCAGGCGCCGGAAGTTCTCCTCCGAGGCATAGGACCGGATGCAGGTGGCGTGATGGTAGCCCTCGAAGCCGTCCAGGTTGTCCCGCGTGTAGATTCCGGTGAAGAAACCCATGGCCAGGCTCGACCACGTGAAAACCGGCATCTGCGTTTCGCGATACCAAGACCGCGCTGCCGCGCCCTTGCGTCCCGAAATGGTCAGGCAATCGCGCCAGGGCTCCTCCACCTGCTCCGCCATGCTGAAGTTCGGGCTGCTGGCCACGAAGGGGGCGCACCCGTTTGCGGCGGCATAGGCGTTGGCTTCCCTGATGCGTTCGGGGCTCCAGTTCGAACCGCCGTAGGCCAGGATCTTGCCTTCCCGGCGGTGTTGTTCAAGGCGTTCGACCAGGGGCCCCACCGGCAGTGCGGGATCGTCCCGATGCAGCAGGTACAAATCGATGTGGTCGGTCCGCAGGCGGGCCAGCGAGTCGTGCAAATCGCTGCTCAAATCGTACGGGGTGACCCGGTCGCGGTCCTGATTGAAGTGGCATCCCTTGGTGAGCACGAAGATTTCGTCCCGCACGCCCCTGGATTCCATCCACAGCCCCAGGGCCCGTTCCGACCCGCCACCGCCGTAACCGTGGGCGGAGTCAACCGCATTGCACCCCAGTTCGTAGAGACTGTCCATCAACTCGATGCCGGCCTCCCGATTGCCGTCGTGCAACATGATCGTGCCCTGCACAATGCGGCCAATCCGCTTTGTGCAACCCGATATTTGTCCGTATTTCACGCGGGAAGTTCCTGTTGGTGTATTGACGGGCCGGACCCGTTGGCAAAGTCCGCATTTACTCCATCGGATAGCGAAGGCCCCACTGGGCACGGATGGTGTCCAGGGTGGTCATGACACCCATGGTGTGGGACCAGGTCATGTCCGGGCTTTCCAGCAGCCCGGCCTTGAGGCAGCGGTTCACTTCCATGACCTCATGGGCGAATCCCTTGCCGATGAGGCCCGATTCCACCCGGCGCCAGTCCTCACCGTCCACCTTGAGGTGGAAATGGTCGGTCAACCACCAAGGCGTCGGCATCCGGATCTCGCCAGCCGATCCGAACAACAGGCACTCCTGCGGGGTATTGTCGCGGATTGAGGAGTAGCAGATCGCCAGGCCCCCGTCCGGATACCCCAGCAGAATCCCGCTCCGTTCGTCGATGCCGCCTTCCAAGTGTCCCAGGGTCTCAATCCTTGTCGGTGATCCACCGAACAGATAGGCCGCGAACGACACCGGATACATGCCAATGTCAAGAAGTGCGCCGCCGCCCAGAGCCGGTTCGGTCAGGCGCGAGCGGGCACTGCGGGAGCCCCTGAACCCGAAGTCCCCCACCATCATCGTCAGTTGGCCAATCACGCCGTCGTCGATCAGGCGTTTGATCGCGCGCGGCACCGGCAGGTACCGGGTCCACATGGCCTCCATCAGGAACAGGTTGCGTTGCCGCGCCACGGCGATGATTTCGGCCGCCTCAGCAACATTGATGGCGAACGGCTTTTCGCACAGAACCGGCTTGCCGGCCTCCAGGGCCAGGATGCTGTGTTCCCTGTGCAGGTTGTGCGGAGTCGCAATGTAGACAACGTCGATGTCCGGGTCCTGCACCAATTCCTCGTAGGTCGCATATTGGCGCGGAACATCGAATCGTTCCGCCAGGGCCTGCCGCCGGTCGATCGTGCGCGAACCAACCGCCAGCAACTCCGCATCGTCCACCTGCATCAGGCCCTCGCCCAGGCGGTTGGCAATGCTGCCCGCACCCAGGAATCCCCACCTCACCTTGTCCATGCCCCAATCTCCCAAGTCGTCAATGGTTTGCACCGTGACCCCAGCATAGGCCGCGCCGCACAATTTCACAGGCTTTCGACACTTCAAAGTCGCCGGCGACGTGCCCTGGCCAACCGTGGAACACGCGTTCCCGACCGTGCATCCTCGCCCCCACCACCGGCATCACCGGCCCGCCTTGGTTGGGAACTGGGAGGCAGCAAACACCTGGTGACCCGGATCTACCTGCAAGCAATGCTGCTCCTGCCGGAGCTGGACGGACAGGCCTGTTGAAGAAGGTTGAGCCTATTCCATCGGATAGCGCAGGCCCAACTGGGCACGGATGGTGTCCAGGGTGGCCATGACACCCATGGTGTGGGACCAGGTCATGTCCGGACTCTCCAGCAACCCGGACTTGAGGCAGCGGTTCACTTCCATGACTTCGTGGGCAAACCCCTTGCCGATGAGGTCCACCTCCACCCGGCGCCAGGCCTCGCCGTCCACCTTGAGGTGGAAATGGTCGGTCAGCCACCAGGGCGTCGGCATCCGAATCTCGCCGCCCGACCCGAACAACAGGCACTCCTGCGGAGTATTGTCGCGGACTGACGAGTAGCCAATCGCCAAGCCGCCGTTCGGATAGCCCAACAGGACCCCGCTGCGTTCGTCGATCCCGTCCGCCAAGTGGCCCAGGGACTCAATCCTGACGGGCGATCCGCCGAACAGGTAGGCCGCGAACGACACCGGGTAGACGCCAATCTCAATCAGGGCGCCGCCGCCCAGGGAAGGGTCGGTCATGCGCGATGGGGTGCTGCGGGAAACCCTGCTCCCGAAGTCTCCCACCATCATCGTCAGCTGGCCGATCACGCCGTCGTCGACCATGCGCTTAATCGCGCGTGGCGCCGGCAGGTACCGGGTCCACATCGCCTCCATCAGGAACAGACCGCGGCGCCGGGCCACGGCGATGACTTCGGCAGCCTCCGCGACATTAATGGTGAACGGTTTCTCGCACAGGACCGGCTTGCCGGCCTCCAGGGCCAGGATACTGTGTTCCCTGTGCAGGCTGTGCGGGGTCGTTACGTAGACAATGTCGATGTCCGGGTCCTGCACCAACTCCTCGTAGGTCGCGTACTGGCGCGGGACGCCGAACCGCTCTGCCAGGGCCTGCCTCCGGTCGGCCGTGCGCGAACCCACCGCCAGCAGTTCCGCATCGTCCACCTGCATCAACCCCTCGGCCAGGCGATTGGCGATGCTGCCCGCGCCCAGGAATCCCCACCGTACCTTGTCCATGGTCCGATTTTCCTTGGTGTCAATGACTCGCGCCGCCGGCCCAGCACAGGCCGCGCCGTACAATTTCGCGGGCTTCCGGCACTTCAAAGTCGCTGGCGACATGCCCCAGCGAGCAGTAGAAGACGCGCCCCTGTCCATACATCCGCTTCCACGCCACC
>CAZMKQ010000076.1:0-22846 GCA_964566955.1 uncultured Caldilineaceae bacterium
GGATCGGCCCCAAGCCCGTTCCGACCTTCTTCACCTTGGGCCAGCGGTTTACCCAACTGCGCAACGACCCGGACCACGCTTGGCTGCGGGATTGTCCGTTTGCCTGTGTGCGCTACAGCCTGAAGTACCTGGCCGACGCCTACAAGCGGTACCTCAAGGATCCCCAAACCGAGGGCAAACCCCGCTTCAAGGCCAGGCACTGCACCGTGCCGGCCTTCACCATCCCCGATGCCGTCAAGCTGGACGGGGACCGGCTGTACGTGCCCAAGGTCGGCTGGCTGCGGCTGGCGGGGTCGAACCTGTACGCGGATGGCAAACCGCTGACGGTGCGCGTGCGCAGGGAAGGTACGGAACAGCGCCCCAAGTGGTACGCCTATGTTTGCTACGAGGTGCCCGCGGAGCAAGTCAAGCAGCCCGCACCGGACGGCGCCCTCGGCCTGGACCGCAACATGGGGCAGGCCACCGACAGCGAGGGCACCGTGTACGCGCTGCCCGACACGGACCAGCTGGATGCCAACATCAAGCGCAAGCAGCGGGAGCTGAGCCGCAAGCAGGGCTGGGGTCCCAAGGACAAGCGGCCCAAGTCAAACCGGGGGCGGCGCGTGAACGGGCAGTTGCAGAAGCGGCATCGCAAGCGGCGACGACGGCGCGACCATGCCACGCATCAGGCCAGCCGCACGCTGGCGGACACGGCCCATACCGTGGTCGTGGAGGACCTGAACACCAAGGGCATGACGGCCAGTGCCAAGGGCACCAAGGAAGAGCCGGGTACCAACGTCAAGGCGAAGGGGGAGCTCAACCGCGCCATCCTGGCCTCCGGTTGGGGTCAGCTGGAGAGGAAGCTCGCGTACAAGGCGGGGCACGTGGTCAAGGTCGATCCGGCGTACACGTCACAGACCTGTAGCCGGTGTGGACATGTCAGCAAGGCCAACCGGCCGTCGCAGGCGGTGTTTGCATGTCAGGCCTGCGGCTGGGCCCTGAACGCCGATCACAACGCGGCGATCAACATTTTGGTGCGGGCGGGCCTTCCGTCCGTGCCCGTTCCGGCCCGCGGGACAGGGGCTGCTGCACGGGGAGGGGCGATCCCGTTGGGGACCCCTATGATCCGTGAACCAGATATGCCGACTGCACAGTCAGGTATATGAGTCCCTTACTTTCGGACGCGCCTTCGGGGACCGACCCCGCCGTACGGATGCCTTGGCAAACTTCTCCGGCCAGCCATTCGTTGAGAGGTCGGGGGCCGTGTCGGGGTCAAAACCTCGGTCCGTAGAGCCTTCTTTCTTGTCCATTGGCTTTTCTCATGCTAATGATCCTGCACACATCGTCGCGGGGTGTCCAGGCAAGCACCACCATCGCATCGTCCAGAAAACCTATGGTGATGAACCGCATCTCGCCATAGTCTTTCCGGGCGTCTTCAACGGTCAACAACATGCCGCCCAGCACGTCCACTGCCTATGCCATGTCCAAGCCTCGGACCTTGAACATCTCCGTGCGTTTCGCTTCGTCGAACTCAATCCACATAATTAACGTTATACAGAAATAGGGAACAATAACTTTGAATCCAGCCAGGATGCAAACCTCTCCAGTGAACCGCTTCGTTCCTCATTCGCCATGGGGGTAATCGCAGGCAGTACATCGATGAAGTATCGATGGGGACCGGCGGCCGCCTTCATAGCCGTCGGTGCGGCGGCCCTGCTCGCGACCGGCTTGGCTACGGCCGGCCACGCCACGACAGTCGCGGTGCTGGTTGCGGTCGGTACCGTACTGGCAGCATCCCTGCGCTGGCCCGACTGCGGACTTTCGGCCGTGATACTCACCGCCGTCCTCCTGCCCTTCGCGGTGCTGCCGGTGGACTTCGGCCTCAAACCGTCGCTCCTCAATGTCGCCATGGGCCTGGTGCTGGTGCGCTGGGCGGTGGCCGGCATCCGGGGGGAACTGGAGCCTGTCCATCTGTTCAGCGTGGCCCCAATCCTGGGGTTCGCGCTCCTGTACACGGCTGCCGTATTCTGGGGCTTCAACTTTGAGACGCCGTCCGCCCATGAGGTCCGCAAGACCGCTGAATACCTGATGGGCCTGATGCTGTTTCCGGTGGCGCTGACAACCCTGACCACCGCCCGCCGCATCCGCATCGTGGTGACCGCGCTGGCTGTCGGCGGCACCGTTGCCGCCTTGGCTGCGCTTTTCCTTTACTTTGTGCCCCGAACGGCTGCCGCGGACATCCTGGGCAGCCTGGCCGTGTTCGACTACCCGGAGGGACATGCCGCCCTGCGCTACGTCAAAGACAACCCCCTGGAGGCCCTGCGGGCCATCGGGCTGTCCACGGACCCGAACCTCTTGGGTGCCGTGTGTGTGTTGACCGCCGCAGTCCTGCTGCCTTTTCTCTTCCGCTGGCAGTCGCCCACAGTGCAAATCGGGGCCTGCCTGGCCCTGGCCGTAGTGGCAGCCGCAACCTACCTGACCTACAGCCGGAACGCCCTCCTGGCCATCGGAGCCATTGGGCTGTTCCTGGCGGTGTTCCGCCACCGTATCCTCCTGCCGGCAGGAGGAGCACTTTTCCTGCTGCTAATCCTGTTGCCCCAAACACAAGGATATGTCCAGCGCCTGACGGAAGGGCTGATGGGCCAGGACCTGGCCACGCGCATGCGCCTGACCGAGTACGCCAACGCCCTGGAAATCGTGCGGGAGTGGCCCTGGACCGGCATTGGCTTCTTCGGCCCTCCCGGCGTGGACCTGGAGATGGGCGTGTCCATGGTCTATCTGGCGGTAGCCTCGATGATGGGTGTTCCGGCCCTGTTCCTGTTCTGCGGCATCCTGCTGGCGCCGCTGCTTCAATTCCTGGGAACCCCGTGGCGCGGACATCCGCTGGAACCCTGGGTGCTGGGATTGGCGGGAGCAGTCATTGGCCTGGTCATGACAGGCATCTTCGACCACTTCTACGTCAATCTGCTGTATCCTCACATGTCCGCCCTGTACTGGCTGTTGCTGGGCGCCTGCACGGCGGCCCTGCGCCTGGTGCGCTCCGACCGTGGCGTTGCCAAAACCGCATGACCCTGTCCACCACGCCTCCCACCGGCCAGACCATCGCCCTTGAGGCACGACCTGCCACCGCAGGCAACCTGACGCGCGGACGCAGGCCTCCCTGGCTGAGGGTGCGTCCCGCCGACAGCCCGCAGGTGCGGGAACTGCGCAACCTGTTTCGCGGCCAGTCGCTGCACACCGTGTGCGAGGAGGCCCTTTGCCCCAACCTCGCCGAATGTTGGGCGCGGGGCACGGCCACCTTCCTGCTGATGGGCGACACCTGCACGCGCAGCTGCGGGTTCTGCAAGATCAAAACCGGCCGGGGCAGCGAGCTGGACCCGGACGAACCGCGGCGCGTGGCCGCAAGCGTGCAGGCCATGGGACTGAACCATGCCGTCCTGACCAGTGTCAACCGGGACGAACAGCCCGACGGCGGCGCCTGGGTCTTCGCCGAAAGCATTCACTGGATCCGCGAACTGGTCCCGGGCTGCACGGTCGAGGTGCTAATCCCGGACTTCCAGGGCAATGACCAGGCTCTGGCCAAGGTGCTGGATGCCCGGCCGGAAATTCTCAACCACAACATCGAGACCGTTCCGCGCCTGTATCGGACGGTGCGTCCCCAGGCCCGGTACCAACAAAGCCTGGAACTGCTGCGTCGGGCCAAAAAGCTGGACGGGCACGCGGTGACCAAGTCCGGCCTGATGCTGGGCCTGGGGGAAACTCGGCATGAAGTGCTGGCCGTCATGGATGATTTGCGCGCCCACGACGTTGAAATCCTGACCATGGGCCAGTATCTGCAGCCCAGCCGGTTCCACCTGCCGGTGGAACGGTATGTGCACCCGGACGAGTTCGCGAACCTGCGGACGGAAGGCGAAAGCCGCGGCTTTCGCTGGGTCGAAAGCGGTCCGTTGGTCCGCAGCAGCTACCACGCCGACGGCCAGGCACACCTGACCAACGGCCGCAACCCGGAGACGAATCGGCCCTGATGGCCCAGTGCACCTCTTGCCAGTTGCGCGGAGCTGTTCCCACCGAACCGGAACGGTGTCCACGGTCGTGTGCCACTGTCGGCCAACAGCCCGGCACGTAGCGGTCCAGGATCACCTCACGGCCCTGCCGACAAAGGACCCGCGGGGCTGCAAGGCGATCTCCATTCTTACCCAATGACTTCCGTAAGGATGCACTGGGAACCGGCAACCCGGAAAAAGACCCGCAAAATTGCTTTTGTCCTGTAATATTCCATAATGTAAGACGTTTTGCAAAATGTAACACACAAGGTCATTTCACATGGTTGAGTCCGGCATCACCTCGAAAGGACAAACCACCTTGCCCAAGGCCGTGCGGAAGGCCCTGGCGGTGCAGCCCGGAGACCGGGTGCGCTATCTCATCCAAGATGGGGAAGTCCGGATTGTGCCCGTGCGGCCAGTGAACAGGCTCTTTGGCATCCTGCGGCATGACGGTCCGGCGGCGACCCTGAAGGACATGGAGCGCGCCATCGTTGCAGGAGCCTGTGAAGGATGATTGCCCTCGATGCCAACGTGATCGTCCGGTATCTCGTCAACGATGATGCAGAACAGGCAGAGGCGGCACGGGTGCTGTTGGAAGGAATGACTGCCGACAGGCAAGGCTTCATCTGTCGAGAAGTTGCCATCGAGGTTGTCTGGGTATTGGAACGGTTCTACCAGTTCACGCGCGCCCAGATTGCGAACGTTCTTGTTGAGTTGATCGCCACCGACAGTCTGGTGGTTGAGGCTGCCGACGACATTGCCCGTGCCGCTATTGTCTACCGGGATCAGGGGGGTATCGGGTTTGCGGACCTGATGATTCTGTTGGCAGCCGCGAGGTCGGGCGCATTGCCGCTCTACACGTTCGACCAAAAACTGGCCCGGATGGAGGGAGTTGTCTTGGTGAAGGGTGCAGAAGGAAGTGCATAGCCATACAGAATGCCCAATAACCCAACTACATTGGCCGCGCGAACATGGTCAAGCGTCTGTACCAAGGCCCGAACGCAATCCCACCCACGCCATCCAAATGGAATCCGTTTCCCAATGCCTTTCACCCCTACCTCCGATCGATACGACTCCATGGTGTACCGCCGCTGCGGCAGGAGCGGCCTGCTGCTGCCGGCCGTTTCCCTCGGCCTGTGGAACAACTTCGGGACGTTCCACTCCTACGAGAACGCCCGCAGCCTTGTGCAAACGGCCTTCAACCTGGGCATCACCCACTTCGACCTGGCCAACAACTACGGTCCGCCTCCCGGCTCGGCGGAGGCAACGTTCGGGCGTATCCTGGCCCAGGATCTGGGCGCTTGGCGCGATGAACTCGTCATCTCCACCAAGGCCGGTTATGACATGTGGCCGGGACCCTACGGCAATTTTGGCTCGCGCAAGTACCTGCTGGCCAGCCTCGACCAAAGCCTGCGCAGGATGGGACTTGACCATGTTGACATCTTCTACAGCCACCGCATGGATCCCGACACCCCCCTGGCCGAAACCATGGGGGCCCTGGACACCGCCGTCCGCAGCGGCCGGGCCCTGTACGCCGGCATTTCCAACTACGATGCGCAGCGCACGCGGGAAGCCGCCCGCATCCTCCGGGAGCTGGGCACTCCCTGCCTGATTCACCAGCCTCCGTACAACATGCTGCGCCGGGACTACGAAACGGGCGGGGCATTCGATGTCATGGCCGCGGAAGGCATCGGCTGCATTGCCTTCTCGCCACTCAGCCAGGGGATGCTGACCAGCAAGTACCTGGACGGCATCCCGAACGATTCAAGGGCTGCCGATCCGCACTCCACCCTGACCCCGGAGCGGATCACCAACAAGACCGTGGCCGTCCTGCGCGACCTGAACGACCTCGCTGCCGGGCGCGGCCAGTCCCTGGCCCAGATGGCGCTGGCCTGGGTTCTGCGGCAGCCGGTTGTCTGTTCGGTCCTGACCGGAGCCAGCCGCCCGGAGCAATTGCACCAAAACGTTGCGGCCCTCCGGAACCTGGAGTTCACATCGGACGAACTGGAGGCAATCGACCGCGTGCTGGCAGCCCCCGCATAAGGAAGTGTGGCCGGTCGGGCCGTCCCCGGCCGCAATGCCTACTCCGTCCTGAACTGGCGGTCGCCGGCATCGCCCAGACCCGGCCAGATATAGCCGTTGGGCAGATCGTCGGCATCTCCCGTCAGCCGTTCATCCACGGCACCGATGTGGAGATCCGTGTCGGGGTGGCTCCGCTCCACGGCCGCGATGCCTTCGGGCGCGGCCACCAGGCCCAAGTAGCGCAGGTTCCGCACCCCCGCCTCCTTCAGCGTCGCCAAGGCCGCACACAGGGATCCACCGGTGGCCAGCATCGGATCCAGGACCAGGCACAGGTCGGTCGTTTCGGGGAACGTGATCTCGCACGGGGCTCCAGGGATTCCTCGTCCCGTTCCAGGCCAATCAGCCAGGTGTTGGCATCGGGCAGGAGTGCCAACGCACCGGGCAGCATGCCCAGACCCGCACGCAGAATGGGCACCAGTGAGATTTGCGTTCGACACACCGGCGCATCGGACACCGTGGTCAGCGGCGTGTCCACCACCGTTGATGCGAGCGGCAGATCGCGGGTTGCCTCGACCGCCAGCATCATCGCGATTTCCTGCACCAGTTGGCGGAACACCGGCGGCGGTGTGCCAACATCCCGCAGGCGGGTCAACTTGTGCTGGACCAACGGGTGGCCGGAGAGACAGACCGCCATGCGTCTTCGGTGAATTGTCGGTCCGGCGACCAGAGAGAGGTTCAGAACAGGCGGGCGGGGGATCGTTCCACCAGCTCCTGGCAGCGGATGCAGTACTTGGCATCCGGGATGGCCTGGAGGCGTTCCGGGTTGATGGGCTCCCGGCACCGCTTGCACTTGCCGTATTCGCCGGACTCCACCGATTGCAGCGCATCCAGGAACTGGCGTTCGCGGGTTTCGAGCATCTGAATCAACGAGATGTTCTTGGTGCGCTCGGCCACCTCGACATCGCCTTCCTCGGGATCGATATCCACTTCGCCGTCGAAGGTGGAGCGCAGGTCGGCGAGTTCGTACTGAACCCGTTCCAACTCCGCCCGCAGGGTCTTGCGGTTCTGCGCCTTGGTGGGCTTGCGCACGACCGGTTGCCCGGTTGCTGCGGAGGCGGGCTTCTTGGCCGGAGCCTTGGCCTTGGCCGACTTTGCCCTGGTTTTGGCGACGGACGCTCTCTTTTTGGCTCCGGCCTTGGCCTTATTCCCGGTACCCTTGGCGGCGCGGCGCGTGCGGGACCCCGCGGTCCGTTTCCGGGCTGCCTGCGGTTTGGCCTCCGGGGTGTCTGTGTCGACTGCGGCCTCAGTATCCGGGCGCGCTGCGGTGTTGTCGGTGTCGGCCATTTTTGCTGTCTGTTGGGAAGCGTACGGGACGGCCCTTCATTGATTCAAGGGTGTTCCGCAAAAAATTGAGTGCGGAATATACCAGCATCGTGGCCGATGGTCAATTCAATGCGCCGGCCAGATCCAACTCCGCCGTGCGCAGGCAGCCCGCCAAAGGACCGTCCCCCGTGCCCATCAGGTCCGGTTCTTCCTGCACACACCTCTCGCCGGCATAGCCGCATCGGGGATGGAAGTGGCAGCCGGATGACGGAAAGGCGGGGTTGGCTAAGGACAGACCAGGGGCACCCAATCCATCCCTGAACCATCAACTCTTGAAGAAGAACTGTTCCGGGTTGACCGGGACTGCCCGGAGGACGCTGAAACCCCAGACACCATCGTCGGGGAAGTTGGTGAAGTTCTGCTTCATCACGACCGGCTTGGGAATGCCGACCGTGCCGAAACCGGGCAGGTAGTCGTAGAACCAGTCCCACAGTTCACGGGCGATAGCCACATGCTCGGCGTCGGTCAGGGCGTTGATCATGTCCTGCCATCGGGTGTCCACGTACTTGATCTCTGCCGGCGGTTCCTCGGCGAACTCGTTGTCGGTGTCGCCGTTGAACCAAAGTTGCCAGGCCCGGCCCCAGCGCACGTTGCCGTGGCTGGGATGGTTCAGGCGCGAGGTCCAGACCCAGGTTATGTCCGAGATGTCGCCTTCCCAGCCGGACATCTCGACATCGTTGGCGGCCACGAGTTCGTTGAGCTGCGCCCGGTTGACGGGCTCGAGGATGGCCTCCAGGCCGACCTTGCGCCACTGTTCGGCGGCGAGCTCGAAGACATTGACCACATCGACCTGCTCCGTGTCCAGCTGGCAAAGCCAGGAAACGCGCGTGCCGTCCGGATGGAGCCGGTAGCCGTCGCCGTCGCGCTGGTCGTAGCCGGCCGCGTCCAGCAGCTGATTGGCCATGTCCGGATCGTGTTGCGCCCAATGGCCCTCGTCGCCGTCCCGGTAGTATTTGGAACTGGACCAGACCGCCCATTGGCGCGGCTCGCCCAAGCCGAAGTAGACAGTGTTGTTGATGTCCTGCCGGTCCAGGGCCACGGACAAGGCGTGGCGCACGTCCTTGTTCCGGAAGAAGGCCCGGAGGTTGGCGTCCTTGGCCGTGTGGTTGGGCACGATTACGGCCTTGCCGGGGAACGTGGAACTCCACATCTTGATCTTGATGCCGGCCGAGGCGATGTTCTGTCCGTACAGCTCCATGTCCTGGAGCTGGGCCTGACGGCCGGAGAAGGTCAGTTCACCGGCAATCAGCCTGGCCAGCGCGACCTCGCGGTCGCTGATGATGTAGATCAGGGTGGCATCGATATACGGAAGTTGGTTGCCTTCCGTGTCCACCTTCCAGTAGTAGGGATTCCGTTCGTAGGTGTGGTGGTCGGGCGCATCACCGACCCGGATGAACGCGGTCATGCCCGGCAGATCGACCTGGGCCGGGATGGTGGAGCCGACGCGGCACCGGTCGCGCAACAGTTGATCCCAGGTCTCGAAGCCGGCATCCTCAATCATTTGCGCCAGGTCGTCCGCATCGGCGTACTTCGGGTGGAACTGCTTGGCGTAGTTGGAGGGCTGCCACAGCCCTCCCTGGGAACCGGCATAGAACGTCTGGTGCAGGATGATGAGCGGATAGGGTCGATCAAAGGTCAGGCGGATCGTGTACTCATCCACCTTCTCCATGGTCAGGTGCTTGCGCTCGGAACCGGAACCGGTGCTCCAGGTACCGGGAGGGCCGCCGGGGGCAAACTCCTCGTTGTTCCAAAGGTCCTCCCAGGCAAAGATGAAGTCATCCGCCGTGAAGGGATCGCCGTTCGACCACTTCAGGCCCCGACGCAGATGCAGCACCTGGGTCTTGCCGCCGTCGCTGAACTCCCAGCTTTCGGCCAGACCGCCGCGGATGCTGCTGAAGTCCTCGTCGATGCGCAGGATGAGCTCGGTCCCCATCACAGCCTGGGGATCGCCGAAGAGATGGTTGGCGCTGCCAATGGCCACCACGGACCGACCGCCATACTCGCCCACCGCGTCCCTGGGCACAATCACCTCCGGATTGGGTGGCAGGCGTTCCTCGACCGGGGGCAGTTCACCGGCCGCGACCCTCTCCGCCAGCATCGGCGCCTCACCGAACCGGCTGCCCATGTCGCCGGTGGGGGCATCTGCCACGGACATGGCATCCGGTGCATCCGCTTCGCCTCTCGATCTGGCTCTTGAACAGGCGGTGACGGCCAACGATGCCGAAGCCATGGCGGTGCCTTTGAGAAAGGCGCGCCGATCCATTCTTGTCCAATCAGCCATTACCCACTCCAAAATTGCAGCGACAACCCCAAAACCAGCTTGAGTTCTCCCTCCCCAGCCGGTTACACAACCGTCTCCCCGTCCACCGCGGTCTGGTCGACAAACCAGTCGGGCATCGAAAAATTGACGGCAGCCACGGTCAGCATCACGAACTCGAACATGCCCTTCCAATACTCAAACTGCGTATGGGACGAGCCCTGGAAGGTTACGGTGTAGAAGTCCTGGCCGCAGATGAACATGCGGGCTTGCCGCTCACACAGGGAATCATCCAGACGCAGCCGGCACAGGTACTCGACGCCCCAGTCCCCGATTTCATCGTCCTCCAGCTGACGCCAAGTCAGCACCTGACAGTCGTCGAGCGACACCAGGCCTTCGCGGATGCCGTCCAGCAGGACCTGCTCCTCGCCGTCGGCCAGCGGCTGCTGCAAATCCCGCACCTCCACCCTGATCATGGTCAGGGGATCGTCCGGGCGGGGCCACAGGGTGACCGCAGGCGCCGGCCCCGATTCCTCCTCCAAGTGCCACTCCGTCGGTCGCCAGAAGGAGAGCTTGCCCAGATCGTCGTTGTAGAGGGAAACGCTCCGGAATCTGGGACGCGGGCAGTCGTCCGGCAACATCAGCCGAAACTCCCTGTCGCTCGCTCGGCGCGCAGCATTGCCATGGTCATATGCGATTGTCTATCTGGAAGGATCTCCTGTCCGGCGCGTGGACGCCCGAAGGAGGAAGGGAAGATGACCCACCAGGGACTCGAACCCCGAACCCAGTGATTAAGAGTCACTTGCTCTGCCAAATTGAGCTAGTGGGCCATACTGAGGGAATCAGACTAACACCGCCTTGGATTCCGAGTCAATTCCAGCCCATTTTAGGCCATGACCCGTTGGCCCTTGGCGAGCCGCAGCCAGTGCGTTTGTCCATAACGACGGATATCAACCCCACCACGCATGGGAGCTTGCGTACGATGAATCCCGGCCACCGGCCGCCAGCCGGCAACCCCTGGACGGAGATCCTGAAAGGACGCGGATTCCTGGTCCTGGACGGCGGCCTGGCGAGCGAAATCGAACGGCGGGGTGTCGCGATTGACGGCGACCCGCTGTGGTCGGCGCGCCTGCTGCTGGACAATCCATCACTGCTGGAAGACATCCATCTGGCCTATGCGCGGGCGGGAGCCGACATCCTGACCACAGCCACGTACCAGGCCTCGCTCCCCGGGTTGGCCGCGGCGGGGCTGTCCGCCGCCGAGAGTCGCGAAGTCCTGGCCAAGGCCGTGCACTTGGCACGAAGAGCCGGTACGCGATGGGCTCGATCCCGCGGACTTGCGGATGTCGAACGCCCCTTGGTAGCTGCCTCCATGGGACCATACGGGGCCTATCTGGCCGACGGTTCCGAGTACACGGGAGCCTATGTCCAGGACAAGGCCGCGCTATGGGCATTCCACGAGGAGCGAATGGCCGTGTTGGCCAACGCCGGTGCCGACATCCTGGCCTGCGAGTCCATTCCCAGCCAGGCGGAAGGCGAAGTCCTGTTGGAACTGCTGGACACGTATCCGTACCTGCCATGCTGGATTTCGTTCACATGCCGCGATGCCCGGCACGTGTCCCATGGCGAACCGGTAGCCGCCTGCCTGTCCATGGCCGCGCACTTCCCTCACGTGCTGGCGGGAGTCAACTGCCTTCATCCGCACCTGGTCGGATCCTTGATGTCGTCGATCCCGGACTCCGACGGCCCAGCGGTCCAAGTGGTGTACGCCAACCGTGGGGATACCTGGATTGCGGACAGCCGGATCTGGGACACGAGCACAGGTTTGGACGACGCGGCCTACGGCGCGTGCGCTGCCAACTGGGCAAAACTGGGAGCACTCCTGATTGGCAGTTGTTGCCGAACCACTCCGTCCACCACGGCCCGATTGGCTTGGTTGTCCACGACTGGCGCCCCCGCCGCCTTGCCGCATGGACGACCGGGCGCGAGCGGTCGGGCCTCCGGCACTCCGTTGCCCAACCCAGGCGGGGATGCACGGACCGGAAGGTAATCCCCGCCGACCAGCAACACCGGAACCAGGCCACGAGCATGTTCGGGTGGACGTGCCGACGGTGCAGCGCAGGATCTCCAACCTTTGCATCCCGTGCGTGCGCTGAAGCGCGACACGCAAAGGTCGGCAACACTACAATGGTGGCGATCGGATCGGCAATGACGAGTTTTTGTTTGCGATGCATGAACCTTCCAAACGACTGTTGCCACTCCCCTCAATGGGTGTCGGCCGGCTCGTGTTCCAACGAACGCGGTGGTTGACCCTACTGCTTGCATTGATGGTGGGGGGCTTCACGGGGGTGGCCTGTGCGGCATCTCCCCGGGACGGCAGTACATCCGACGTACCGGATGCGGTACCCCGTGACACTCTGGTCTTTGCGGACTTCAACTGGCCCAGTGCCCAGATCCAGAACCGGATTGTCCAGTATCTGGCGGAAGAGGGGTACGGTTATCAAACCGATGTCGTGTTGGGGGAAACGTTTCCCCTGTATCAGGGATTTCGCACCGACGATGTCCACGTGTCCATGGAAATCTGGTTGCCCAACCAACACGAGATCTGGGGCCAGGTCGAAGCCGACGGGGTGATGCTGCCCGTAGGTGAAAGTTTGAGTGGCAGTTGGCAGTCAACGTTTGTCATCCCTGCCTATCTGCAGGCGGAATTTCCCGATCTCGACAGCATCGAGGATCTACGGGAAGAGCAGTACAAGGCGCTGTTCGCGACGGCGGAAACGGGTAGCAAGGCGCGTCTGGTCAACTGTGTGATTGGCTGGGCCTGCGAATCCGTGGGGGCCCGGCAAATTGAGAGCTACGGCCTGTCCGAACACGTGCACGTCGTGAATCCGGGCAGTGCGGCAGCGCTGTACGCCGACCTGTATGGGGCCTATGAAAAGGGCGAGCCCTGGCTGGGCTACATGTCCAAGACGGATGACCCGGCCCAGTTGCTAGATCTGGTCCGGTTGGAGGAACCGCCCTACAGCGATGAATGCTGGGCCACAACCAAGGCGTGCGCCTATGTGGACACCACGATGCTGATTGCCGTGCGTCCCTGGCTGATGGAGCGCGCCCCCGACATCGTGGCCATGTTGGAGGCCTACAGCATCAACCTGGACATCTACCAGATAATCTTTGCCTGGATGGACGCCAATGAAGCCTCCGAAAATGAGGCAGCCTTCTGGTGGCTGGTCAATCACCCCGAAATCTGGAGCGAGTGGGTGACCGAGGAGGCGGCCGCTGCAGTCATGCACGCGCTGGAGGCGGCGGAAATCCCTGACGGCTGGCCGATCCAGTAATCGGGCTTCAGGGAATGGACACCAAGGGGTTGAGACGTACCGGAATACGAGGGAGCGCCGCTGATCGCCGAAATCTGTGGGTATCGGCTGGAAGTTGATGCCATGGCAATGGTGGGAATCTACTTTGCAACCAACGGTGCCACGGTGCAGATCGCGGTTGGTTCAACTGCAGACCTCGCACCTGCCTCGCCCTTCACCCAAGGTCCCACGCATGGGGCCAGGTTCACCGGATACATTGTTGGATATAGAACCAGACGCAATAGGGCATCTTGATCGTTCGGGGCTGGAATACCATCACAGCCGTCCAGTACATCGGCAACCTACTCGGTGGGCGCGGACCGCAGAACACCGCTCACGCAGGTGCTACACGCTCATTTCAATGCACTGAACAAGGCTTTCCGCCACCGATTGGACAGGGGTCCCCGTCCTGTTGGGTCGCTCTCTCCTGCAAACCCGAATTCTTCCCTTGAGACGACAATGTCCATCGGATGGCCCAGGGGAAACCGATTGAAGAGGAAGTCCAGAATCAGGCGGACCCGATAGTCCTTCTCAATGTAGCTTGGAAGTGTGCTAAGTCGGTCCGTGGTTTCCCCAAACGCAACCGCCCGTTCCCACTGCGGCAGCAAGACCAGGCAGTCCAAACCCGATTCATTCCGGTGACTCTAAACCGGACGCGATCCGTTGGACGAGCGAGTGTGCCCAACCAGGTAGATGATGGAGGTTGGCCATCAGGTCCTGCTTCACTTCCACTGGCAGGCGGTGAGTCAATATTGAACACACCTTGGGGTCCTTGGACGCGCGTGGCCCCAGCCACAGCAGTGCCGAAACCGCCAGCTGCGCGGGTTTTCCAGCCCATGACATGGTCCTTGGCGATGCATGTTGGAAACGAACCGTACGCCTGCCAAACGTCAGTGTCCTCGAGTAGCCGTCCGTTAAGTAGCTGACACCCACGGGCACCGCGTTCGTCAGACCCAATCCGTTTGCGGCAACCAAGCCGTTCGGCATGATCCTGATCCCGTCCCTCCTGACCAGTGCGTCGACGGCAGCTTCCAGACTCATCGGTGCAGATCCTCCCAGCAATTCGCTGAACACTGGCTTGTCGTAGAAGCCATGACCCACCCGACGCAGTTGGCCGGACTGGACCAGCCGCGACAAGGCTTTGTCAACACTCTGCCGCTCCCCAAGGTCCAGGAAATCCTGTGGGGTGCAAACCCACCTTCGGTTGGGTTGTTCCGACACCCTCTGCATGATTCTGTCGGCCACCGATGCCATTGGATTGCCTCCCTGCGTGCACCACCATGACAGTTCATCCTTTCACAATGACAGTAATTCAATCAAAATTTCTGACCAATCCCGCGATCCGGATTGCCCAGCCCAATCTCCCAGCCACCCCTCGCCGGGCAACTCCGGGTTTGGCCCGTAGATGCGACCGCCTAAGTCTTCCCTGTAGTGGTTGAACAAGCTGCTTCACATGTATGAGACACGAAGCCAATTGACAAAACAGATGTGGCCCGAACCTGTCCAGTGAGAAGAATGTCCGAGCTACACCCTCAAGGAGCACATTTCCCGTAAACGCCTCATGTTTTGGGGAGAGGAATCCAGATCCCCTCATCCAACCCCCGGATGTTCTCAGACAAACCCAAACGCCTGTCCGCCACCACGATTGTCAAGACATGAGGCAGCCGCCCGAACACGGTTCAGCCGACCACCGACGCAATATTGAGCAGGTACATCTGGCGCCCGAACCCTGCATGGGACGAGTCAATCACCACCTTGTGACCGTCCCGACTGCTACGGGGATGCAGATCGCACCGTAGTTCGCCGTCAAAGCCAGGGGCGGCTGCAAACTGCCCAAGGTCATACCGCATCCCGGTCGCGACATGGTACAAGTACAGATCCTGTAGCCGCTCCGCGCCCTGCGGGTACGTGTCATTCAGAACCCACTTGCCGTCCGGCAGGTAGGTGCAGTGCCCGTTGAGAGGCATCCGGTCCGGGCCCATGGGTTTGGGTTTGCCGCCACCGTCCGGGAACAACCGAATTCCTGCCGGCTGTCCATGCGGCCTTGACCAAGCCAGGATGGTCTTGTCGTCCTTCCAGATCAGATGCGAGGTGTGGCCACTGTCGTCCACGACCCGAATGTCGGTTCCCTCCATGGCACAGGTCACAAGCCGTGTCTGAAAGCCCCTGCCCGGAAAACGCCAGCGGTGCAGAAACAGGAAGCGCGTACCACCCGGATTGCAGATCAGCACATTAAAATAGTGCTTGGCCCGGGAGAGATCGCCCTGCGGCCAGGGAAGCGCGGCAATCTCGGCCAACGACACCAGCAGTTCCGGCTCTCCTCCCTCCAAGTCCATCACCCAGATGCCGGCGTTGGCCGGTGCCAGCACCTTGAAGTTCGGATCCACGGAACCATAGTACCCGTAGCCCGGCCGCATGTCTTCGAGCCTGTGAAAATCAATTGTCAGAGCCTTGGTTCCGTCCGGATGAAGGGTGAACACCGGCGCCGGCAGTTCCCGGGTGTCGCCCGTGTCCGGGTTCAGCACCCGACTGATGAAGCTCCCGTCGCGGATGTCGTTCCAGATGCAAGTCTCCGGTTCACCGGCACCAGGCATCCACTGGAGCATGCAACCGGCCTGCCAGTGCCAGGCTCGGGTGCTTCCGAGCTTCTGCCAAGAGGGTTCGGCCCGGGCAAGATCAATGAGGCCGATTTCGATTTCATCGCCGGCCTTCGGCATGCGCAGATCAAAGTCACTGCGTTGCCCAAGGATGCGGGTCCCTGAGCGGTCGAACTGCCACTTGTCGTAGTAGCCGAACCAATGGCTACCCGGCGGTTTGGTCAACGGCACGGCCTCAATCATGTCCACCACCTGTCCGGCCTGCATCGCGCGCGTCCCCGCTCTCCCCGACTGTCTGTTTGCCGGTGAGGTTCAAGGACACGGACGACCGGGCGACCGGCGCACCCTGAAGGCCTCCGCCGCTTCCCCATGAGCAGTCGCAACCTGTACGTGCGGTTCAGCCTGTTTTTGGCACCGCTGATCATCACGATCTTCGTGCAGGAGGTTTCGATCCAGTGGATCACGGCCGGCCTGGCCCGGCTCCCATTCTCGATACAGTCCCTGGCCGCCTTTGGACTGGCCTGGGCCATCAGTTCATTCCTGACCGGCCCCCTGGCCCAAACCAAGCAGTTGAGCCTGGTGCTGGTGGAGCGCAGGCAATCGTTTGGGGTGGTGGTGTCGGCCACCTTGATGCTGTCGGGTTTGATCATGGCTGTTCAGGCCGCAGCTGCGCTGACCCCGTCCGGACACGCACTGCTGCTGCGCCTGCACCGCGTCAGTCCCACGGTGATAGACGACACCCAGCGCATCCTGGCGCTGCTGCTCCTTCACCCCATGCTCAAAGGAATCGCCTACTGTCTGGTTGGCCCACTAATCAGAAACCACCATACCCGCTATTCGAGCTACTCGGCCGTGCTGGGTTTTGCGGCGGCGGCCTTGGCCGTGCTCCTCGCGCTGCGGATGCCCGCGGTTCAGGCACAACCCGTTCTCCTGCCCGTCATGGCCCTCTACGCGTCCGCGGTGGCGGAAGCGATCGTGACCGGTGTCGGTGTTTGGCGGCACCGAACCGACATCTGGCGCACGCGCCTGCATGTCCGATCCGAGACCCGGCCGCTGACCTACGGCCGTCTGCTTCGCTTTTTCTGGCCGCTGGGCACCATGGTCCTGCTACAGGAGTTCACACGCCCCCTGATCAACCTGGTCATCGCGCGGCAAGGCGATGGGGAATTGTGGCTGGCGGTCCTGGCCGTGGTCTATGCCTTGGGCCAGTGGCCGTATCGATGGCTCAACGAAACCCGGACCATGGCCTCTGCGTTTCAGCACCTGGATCCGCAGGGCAGGATCATCCGCAACTTCAATGCCCTCGCGGGCCTGGTCTCCCTGATCATCTCGATGACCCTGTTTTGGACACCGCTGCGCAACATAATCCTCCTGGACCTGGTCGGTCTGGAGCCGGAACTGGCATCGCTCTGTGTGGTCCCGTTGATGGTTTTCGCCGCCTTTTCCCCCATCGTCGCCGTCCGCTCCTGGATGCAGGGTCTGACCCTGGTCGAACGGCGAACACTGGCCGTCACTCCCAGTGTCATCGCGCGCATGTCTGTGATTGTCGTATCCGTTCTGCTCCTGCCTTCCGTCGGCTTTACCGGGGCGGTGCTGGGAATATCCACGTTGCTGACGGGTTTCATCGCGGAAGCCGTCACCCTGGTGGCCATCCTGCGCGGACCGCAACTGCTGAACGCAGTCCGCGCCGGCAGACTGCAAGGTGAATGATGGAAACGCAACGGGAACGGGGTCAGCCCCAGCGCACCATGGCACCCCAAGCCGCGGCCAATGCCAGACCGCCCAGAACCAGGTGCAGACTCAACAGGCCCAGCGCCACCAGCCAACCGTACGCCTGCTGTAGTTGGCCCGCCTCAAGCACCAGGGCCGAAAAGGTCGTGTAGGCACCGCAAAAGCCCACCAGCAGCACCAAACGCACATCGTCGTTGGCGACCTTCTGGTTCTGCAGCCAACCGAAAACCAACCCCGCCAATAGACACCCGAAAACATTGGCAACCGCCGTGCCAACGGACCAGTGCAGGGGCCAAAGCCGCTGCGCCAGGGCCACCGTGCCGAACCGGGCCAACGTGCCGGCTCCGCCGGCCAGCAACAGCCAAATCAGCTTCAGGAACATTCCGGATTGCCGTCCGGGAGGGAGGTCTTGGCCTTGGGCATCTCGAGGCCGAACAGGGAAGCGGCATTGCCGCCGCGGATCGCGGCCATTTGCTCCTCCGGCAGTTCCAGGCCTTCGTGCATGTAGTCCTGGATGACCTCGATCGACACCCAGGGATGGTCGCTGCCGAACATGAGCCGCGCAGGTCCGGCGAACTCGAGGGCGTAGCGCATGGCCTGGGCGGACGGCGTGACCAAGTCAAGCCAAACCCGTTCGTAGTAGCTGGCGGGAGGCTGCGAGGTATGGTCCCGGCCGCGGCGCTTGACCTCCGTCTGTTCCTGAACCCGGCCCATGAGATAAGGCAGTACCCCGCCCACGTGCGGGTGCACCACCTGCAGCGCGGGGTGCCTTTCCATGACGCCGCCCAGGATCAGGCGCAGCATGGCAAAGGAGGTGTCCACCATGAACGCGGCCATCGGGATCATCGAATGGTCCTTGACGTGTCCACCCCAGGTGGGGACCGTCGGATGGAGGACCAATGGCACCTGCAGATCGGCCACCGCGGCATAGAACGGTTCCAGGCCGGGATCATCCAGGTTCACCCCGTCCAGGTGCGAACACAGGAACACTCCTCGCAAACCCAGGTGGTGCACGGCCCGGCGGAGTTCCGCCACGGACGCGTCCACGTTGGGCAGCGGCAGCGAGGCAATGGCCGCAAACCGGCCTCCGCTCGACCCGACCAGGTCCGCCAGGTACTCGTTGCAGATCCGGGCTCCGGCGAGACGTTGTTCGGGAGGCAGCCGCGAAGGGGACGGAATGTTCACGCTCAGCACCGAGATGTCGATGCCGGCCGCGTCCATCGCCGCCAATTTGCGTTCCGGTGCGTAATCCTCAAGGTCCAGCATGAACACCTGGGTGTCGCCATATCGCAACCGGTACCGGGAGGGACCGGCACGCTTGGCCGTGACGGACCCGGGCGCATCGACCAACAATTCGGCATATGCCTGCGGAAACACGTGGCTTTGTACGTCAACGTTCATCTCGGCATTCCTTGCAGTTGGCGGCAGTCGGCCCCGATTGCGCCGCCACCACTAAAACAGCGCGACAAGCGGAAAGAAAATCATCGACGACAGCACCGCACCAGCATATCCGCCGGCCAGCATCCACGGCATCGACACCCGCTCGGCAAAACCCTGCACCAGTCGGGACGCACCCCAGGCCACCACAAGCCCGAACAGTCCCACAACCAGGTGCAGGCGCCACAGGCGCATGTCAGCCGCCAGAGCCAGCATCGGAACCAACCCGGCAAGCCGCAGCACCAGCCAAACCACCGGTGTCAACAGGGCCGCAGCGAGGCCGGCGATGGCGGCCAAACCCAGATTCATCGTGGAGCCTTCCGGTTCCGGGCCATACGACACCCGGATGCGGCAAAGGTCCGTCCCGAATGCGTCCGGGGCCGCGCCGGCAAGGCGGCACGGCCATGCCGACGGGAGACCAACTGCAAGTGAGCGACCATGCAACCGTCAAGGCCGGGCGACCATGATGCTCATCATCGCCTCTGCGTCGTGAGGATCCACGCCATGCTTGGCCCGTAGTTCGTCGCGCACCCGTCGTTCGGACTCGATGTCCAGGTCCGCCAGGGGCAGCGACATCTCCTCGCCGCTGCGCAGCATCGACTCCCGGCACCCCACCTCCATCTCCATCGACATGACGGCATCCGCCGGGGTGAACTCGCAATGGTCCGAGCCGCGCACCTCGTTGGCGAAGTCCGTCACATGGGACGCGACCGAGGACAGGTAATAGGCCCTGGAATGGGAGACGGCCAGGAGATTCGGATTGCGGAACTCCACCGGTCCGCCGGGCAACTCGACCCGATCGCAAATCCACTGGTCGTCCTCCACCACGTGCTCAATCGGGAACACATGATCGTGGCGCGCACCGTTTTTCAGCGCATCGTCGGAACACCAGCGGACCTCCCCGGCACCGTGCCAGTGCTCCGTGGCCGCCCGCACAATCGCGCCGCGGGTGCCCGCCAACTCCGTATAGCCGGGACGCGGATAGCGGCCCAGCATGCCCTTGATGTTTCCGGCCAGATCCGTCACCAGCCGGTTGCCGGGAAAGCGGAAGAAGTGGCAGCGGAAGCCTTCGTCCTCGTGGTAGCGATGCGGGGCCTCCCAGTGTGGTTCCACCGGCATGCGGTGGCTGACCGCCTGGGCCGTCTCGGGGTGGGCGCCGTAGAACGCCAGCCACCGGGAGTTGTTGTGGTACCCGGGATGATCGTGCAGGCAAAGGATGCGGCCGACAGGCCCGATGAACCCGGTTTTGTCAATCTCCTTGGCAATGCGATCGAAGTGGAAGCGAATGAAGTTCTCGCCCACCCGGAACTTCACCCCGTGCTCGTCCGCCACCTGCACCATGTTGCGGGCCTGCCACAACGTGCTGGCAATGCTGGTCTCGACCAGGTGGTGGACGCCGGCCCGGGACAGGGTCACGGAAATGGCGTGGTGCACGTCAATGGGAGCCACCACCAGGGCCGCCTCCACCAAGTCGGCTCCAATCAGTTCGTCCAGGGCGTAGAACGCGTGTGCGTCGACCGCGTCCGCGTAGCGGTCCGCATGTTCCTTGACCGGATCACAGACGGCCACCACGTTCACCCGGGGGCGCAGACTTTGGAACAACCCCTGGTAGATGGTCGAGGAGCGGTTGCCCGCCCCAATCACGGCGATGTCAACAGGTCTGTCGGGCACCATTGCGGCAAGCCTCCCTGGCCGGCGTGGATTGGGCTGGGTCCGCTGTTCAGGCAACCGCCGGACCGGGCTGCCGGATGGGACGGGTGGTCAGGCCGGCAGGGTCGCCTCGTACACCTGCGCATGGCCCGACACATCGCTGGTGTAGATCACATGCCGTCCATCCGGAGAGAAGGACGGATGCGGATGGGTGTGCTGCGGTGCATACACGGCAATGGGACCGTCCTCGTAGGGAAACGGACCGTTCCAGTGGTCGCCCAGGCTGCTGGCCTGCGGCCGGCAAAGCAGGGAGGGTTCGCCCCTACCGTCGAGCGGATCAAACACCTGGATGCCGATGTCCGGGAAATTGGTGTCGGCAACCATGCGCCGTCCGTCGGACGACGCAATCGCGTGCCATGCATTGAAGGATGTGACGGACCGCACCCGGCCCGTGTCCACATGCACGGCCCGCATGCCGTGGGGCCAGTCCACGAACCCCACCTCCCGCGTGCCCGGGATCCAGGCCTCGTGGGTTATCCACTGGCCCGGCGCGCGTTCGTACAGGCGGCGATTGTCGGTGCCGTCGCGCCGAACCAGCCATACGCGGTCCTTGAGCGGCCCCGCGTAGAAGAGCAGGTCCGGATCGTCGGGGCAAAACTGCATGTGGGACACGTCGTCCCGGCGCAGGATTACCTCGTGGGTGCCGGCTTCGACATCAACGACCGCGATGCAGGCCTCGTCACCGTCCTTGAAGCGCACGGCCCAGTAGCGATCGCAGCGGCTGAGAGCGGTCGTGCCCATGGCCGCCGCCACCATGCCCGCGTCCCGCATGGTCAGGCCCGCGAAGTCAATCAACTGCTCTTCGGCGAATGTTCCGGTGTGGACGCGCCAGCCACCGCTGCCGGTGGTGAAATAAATCCAGTTGCTGTTGCGGGCAGGATGGATGGAAAAGTCGGCCACGTCGTCGCGGTCCGTGAGCTGCACCAGATCGCCTGTTGACCGGTCCTCCACGAATATCTGCGGTGCGCCCCCGCGTTCGGAGGTGAACAGGGTCCAGCGCATGGCGTCGTCATAGGCCGGCACCAGGAAGAACGGCTGGTGGTGGATCGACGGATGCGCTGTGATCTGCCGGATTTCAACCTGCGTGGCCTCGTCCCGGAATGTTCGGGACTCGGCAGGCAGCCGGTCGCCCTTGGCCATGGTGGATCTCCTTCCGGACATGCTCAGCCGGCGGCCAGCACCGGGGCATCGACCTCTTGGAGCAACCCGCGTGCACCGTACCACTCGTCGAAGCCGGACTCCGCCAGATCGGTCCGGATGCGCTGGATGTCTTCATCGTCCAACGGGCGCAGCGGAGGCCTGACGGTAGTCGAGGGGAAGCGGCCCTGCAGATGCATCGCCATCTTCATGCGCTGGTGGGCATCCGACGAGGGTTCGCCGAACCGGTAGACCGCCTTGTTCAGCCGGTACACCACCTCCTGGGTGGCATAGGCGCGCTCGTAGTCGCCGGACAGCGCCGCATGGACCAGATCGACGATCAGTTCCGGGACAAAACCGGCAAACCCCACCAGCGCGCCGTCCGCGCCGGCCAGGAGTGACGCCAACAGGTACTCATCGTGGCAGGACAGCAGTGGCACGTCGGGGGCGTGCTCCTTGAGCACCCGGTGCTCGTGCCCCAGGCGCGACATGTCGCGGGTCCCCATCTTGATGGCCACCACCTCGTCAATGTCGGTGAGCGCCAGCATTTCCTCAAGCGTGTAGGTGGCCTTGGTCCACTGGGGATATTGATGGACGATGATGGGCACACCGGTCGCCACGGCCACATCCTCAAAGTAGCCCACGGCGGTGGTCGACGTGCGTCCGAAGCGCAGCCAGTGGTGCGCCGGCATTAGGAGAATGGCGTCGGCCCCCGCCTCCCGGGCCGCCTCCGCATGGTCGATGGCCTCGAAACTGCCTTCGCAGCAGATACCTGAGATCACCTTGCAGTCGCCGGCGGCCTCCTTCATGAGCCGCACGACCTCGGCCCTTTCCTCCGGCCTCAGCCCCATGACCTCGCCGGTGTGGCCGTTGCAGACCAGGCCCTTCAGGTTGGGCACTGAAGCCAGATAACGGGTATAGGCCTGCAGCCCCTCGACATCGATGTCGAAGAAGCCCGGTTCAAAGGGGCAGAGTGTGGCGGCGAAAACGCCGCTCCAGGGGTGTTCAAACACGGAATTGCTCCTTGGTCTTGGGTCGGATGGCGGCCGACCCGGCACGGATCACTTCTTGATTACCTGTCGCGGGTTGAGGGCATCGTTGAGCCCATCACCGAGGAAGGTGAACGCGAATACGATGGGGCTTATATCCAACAGTTGACAGTCGAATTCTTGTGCTATAATTACTGCGAAAGAG
>CAZMKQ010000077.1:0-22773 GCA_964566955.1 uncultured Caldilineaceae bacterium
CTTCCTGGGGCTGCGTCCACGGGAGGCTGTAAAACGGAGCTATCTGGGGAGCGCGGGGGATGGGCATATCGCCCAACGGGACATCGATGACCACCGGCGCGCCGTGTGCCATGGCCTTGGGGATCAGGCTTTCCAGTTCCATGGGGTCACTGGCCCGGAGGCCAACGGCGCCGAAGGATTCGGCGAACCTGACGAAATCGGGGTTGTGCAGGTCCGTTTCGTATGAACCGGCGAAGAAATCGTCCAGGTCGCGCGCGACGTTGCCGTAGGAGTCGTTGCGCCAGACGACGGTTACAACGTTGATCCCGTACTTCATGGCGGTGGCGAGTTCGGAGGAGTTGAACATGAACCCGCCGTCTCCGGTCATGCAGATAACGGGGCGGTCCGGATTGGCGACCTTGGCGCCCAGGGCGGTGGGGAAAGCGTAACCGAGGTTGAACTGGTAGCCGGAGTCGATGTAGGTCTTGGGGTGTTGGACCCGGTAGTGGGTCCTGGCGTAGAAACCCAGCTGGGTCACATCCCACACGACGCAGGCGTCTTCCGGAACGGTTCCCTGGATGACTTCGAGGATGGGATATTGGGGCTCCTCGAGCTGGATGTCCCGGTAGGCCACCAGACGGCGCGCCGCGGCCACGGCTTCCACGGGTGATGATCGGGCTCCGGCTCCGGCGCTCAGCAGGTGGGGCAGGAGGGCTTCGATGGTGGCCCTGGCGTCGCGGTGCAGGGGGATGGTGTTGGACTGTATTCTGGTCAGGTCTGCGTCGTCGATGTTGATGTTGATCAGCGTGGACGCGTCGCCGGCCGGATTGCCCAGGGAGAAACGGGTGCCGATCCCGATCACGACGTCCGAGGCCGCCATGACGTCGTAGAGTTCGTTCATCTCCTGTCGCTCGCCCCGCGGGCTGAAGCAGGAGCCGTAGCAGAGTGGATGACCGTCCGGTATGGTTCCCTTGCCACCCGCGGACGTGATCACCGGTATGTTGGTTGCCTCCGCCAGCCTGACCAGGGCGCCCTCTGCGTCCGAGCGCGCCACCCCACCGCCGGCGAATATCACCGGCAGTCGGGAATTGGCCATGATCCGGGCCGCATGTTGCAGTTGCTCCGGGCTGGGCACGATCCGGGATATGGGAGCGGGGTTGCGCAACTGGACTTCCTCCACCTCCACGCCGGCCTCCGGTGGGACCTCGATCAGGACCGGACGGGGACGGCCGGTGCGCATCTGCCGGAAAGCCTCGAATACCGCTTCGGGAATTTCCCGGGGCCGCATGGTCATGCGTCGCCATTTGGTGATGGAAGCGAGGGCGCCGCCCTGATCCATGACCTCATGCACCGCCCCCAGGTTTCGCCCGATCATGCCCCTGGGGACTTGTCCGGTGATGACCAGGACCGGGGAGGAGCGGGCGTAGGCGGTGGCCACGCCGGATGCGGCGTTGTACAGACCCACGCCGGGCACCACCAGAGCCACGCCCGGCTTGCCCGAAGCCCGGGCGTAACCGTCGGCCATGTAGGATGCGGCCTGTTCGTGCCGGGTGGTGATCATGCGGATCTTGGGCTCGTCCCGCAAAGCGGCGATGATGCCGTACAGCTGGATGCCCGGGACGCCGAAAACGACGTCGACCCCCTCGTTGACCAGGGATTGCACCAGAGCCTCTCCGCCTGTCATTGTAGTCATCTAATCCACTCCTCAGCCGGATGTTGCGAAACAATCTCAATGGTTGTCATGGCAGCTGATCGACCCGCACATCGCCCCGGTCCAAATGCATCTCGAACGAGCCATTGGCATCCTTTTCATCTTCGCGCTCCGCCACTTGCTTCTGAAACAAACCCGCTGAAACAAACCCGGTCCGCGGCGGTAGCCGGGCCTCTTCCACCGGCCCTGCCTGCGATAGAACCTTCGCCGGTGCGCCAACTTCTACATCAAGCTCATCAATTCGCCGGTTCCCTCACGGCGGGTCACTCCACCACAGGTCCTGGCGGATCCGCCGGTGCAGGGCATGGGCAATATCCTCGGGTTCGACGTTCATATTCCGATCCAAATCCAGCCTCTCCACGAGCTTGTCGCGGAATTTCATGGACCGCACACGCAGGTTATAAATTTCCCACATGGTTCCGTAGGTCAGGACCGCCATGCCTCGGTTCATGCCCCGGGCGAGTGATTCCAGCCGTCGGCGGCCGGCGCGGAGGCACGCCGGCGTCGTTCCAGTCAATACCAGGACTGCGACGGATCCCTGGGGCTCGAAAAGGGCGTAGTCGATGATTCCACGATGGCCCAGGCGGAACTGGGGCAGGCATTGCCGTGGCGACGAGATGTCCCAGCCCAGGCCTCTGAGAATCGGGTCCACCAGCGCGTAGCGCAGGGCGGTTTCATTGCCCGCAAGCCAACACCCATGTTCCTCGGCAGTCCGCGCAACCGACCGGACCGCCGCTTCGACGTCTGTCTCGCTCATCCCACCGCGCACCAACCAGGTGTAAGCGTCGGTTCTGGAACGCGGCGCGTTTGACCTCCCAACGCCCGGAACCCCTGCATTGCTGGATGCCCACCGGTTGCGTAGGCCATTGTGTCTCCGCATGGGCAGCGGCTCCTGGCGAGGCCGGAACCTCGCTTGGCCAGTTCCATTTCGTTTGTCTGTGAGTAACGCTGCATAGCTGCAACCGTGTATAGCGTCCTAATGCAGAGTGCTGAGGTCTGCCCCTGCCCTGCCCGCATTTCCCCATCCCGGTCGCTCCGCAGGGTTCCCAGCGGCTTCCGGCGACTGCTCCATTCGTTGCACCAGGTCGAACTCGTGCCGGGCAATAATTGCAGGGAAGGCGTTGGGCGCTCGCACCGCGGTTTAGGGCTCAGCCATGTTCTGCCGCGCCGCGTTCGTCGACGCGAGCCCTTCGATTGAAGGACCAGCGACTTTCTCCGGACAGAGCGCGTGGATTCGGCCACGCGGCCGTATTAGCATTGCCACACCCTTGCCAGTGCGGGCCTTCCGGCACATGGTACTGACTGAAGGGAACTATAGGGATTGTAGATCATGGTTCATCACAATGTAGTTACAGAATGGGCAGCCGAACATTAAACGGCGTTACAATATCCGCGGCGTCGGGTAAACTGTCCTGCGGCCCTGCTCATTCGCGGCGCACAGGGTCGCCGGGAACGCGCCTTCCGGGAAGGAATGATGAACCACCAAGCGGAAACGTCGGAAGCCTTCACCCTGCGCGAGCGGCTGGCCAGGCTGGCCCGGGCCGGCCTGCGCATCAACGAGAGCCTGGAGTTGGACACGGTGCTGCAGGAGGTCCTGGACTCCGCGCGCTCCCTGACCAACGCCACCTACGGGATCATCACCCTGATTGACGACCAGGGCCGTTTACAGAAGATCCTGTACTCCGGCCTCACCGAGGATCAGAGCGAGCGGCTGTTCTCCATGCCCCTGGGCCTGCGGATATTCGAGCACGTGTTGGGGGAGCTCAGGCCAATACGCATTGCTGACTTCCAGGGCCACCTGCGCCTGATGGGGATCCAGGAGTTCGCCGCGCCCATGCCGGTGAGCGCAGCGATGCCCTTTCTTTCCGCTCCGATAGTACACCGGGAGACCCATGTGGGCAGCATCTACCTGGGCGACAGAGAAACGGGGAACCCTTTCACCCAGGATGACGAGGACACGCTGGTGATGTTCGCCTCGCAGGCGGCGCTGGTGATCGCCAACGCCCGGCGCTACCAGGAGGAGCAGCAGACCCGTGCCGACCTGGAGGCGCTGATCGACACCTCGCCGGTGGGTGTGGCGCTGTTCGACGCTGTCAACGGGCGGATCGTGTCCCAGAACCGGGAGGTGCGTCGAATGGCCGCCGCGCTGGGCATGGCGGACAGCTCCAGCGACGAGATCGTGTCCCGGCTCACCGTGCAGCGGGGCAACGGCATGGAGATCAGCCTGAGGGATATTCCCTTTACGGAGGCGGTGAGCTCGGGCGAAACGGTGCGCCTGGAGCAGATGGTGTTACGCGTGGGTGATCACAGCCTCACCGTCATGGTGAACGCCACGCCGATCCGGTCCGACGACGGCGTGATGCGTTCCTTTGTGGTGACCCTGCAGGACATGACGCCGGTGGAGGATCAGGAGCGTCAGCGGACCGAGTTCCTGGGGTTGGTCAGCCACGAACTGCGAACACCCCTCACGTCGATCAAGGGGTCGGTGGAAACGCTGCTGCAGGCCGCCAAGCTGGACCCGGTCGAGGTCCGCCAGTTCCACCACATCATCCGCGACCAGGCCGACCACATGAGAGAGATGATCGGAGACCTGCTGGATGTGGCGCGGATTGACTCGGGCACGCTCAGCGTGAGCCCCGAACCCACCCGGGTGGTGACCATGGTTGACGAGGCCAGGCTCCAGTTCCTGGCCGGCGGCGGGAGGGACAACCTGCGAATCGACCTGCCTCTGGATCTGCCCGCGGTGATGGCGGACCGCGATCGCATTGGCCAGGTGCTGAACAACCTGCTGGTCAACGCCGCCAGGTTCTCCCGAGAAACCTCCACCATTGAGGTTGCGGCCTCCCGGGCCGATCGCCACGTGATGATCACCGTGACCGATCACGGCGACGGGGTGCCTGCGGAACGGGCGCCCCACCTGTTCCAGAAGTTCTTCCGGGCCGGAGACGCTGATGAAGGCCGCAACCAGATGGGCACCGGTCTGGGCCTGGCCATCTCCCGGGGCATCGTCGAGGCCCACGGGGGACGGATCTGGGTGGAGAGCGGCGGCCTGGACCAGGGCTCACGCTTTACTTTCACCCTGCCCGTGGCCGAAGCGGTTGATACCGAAATCGGCGATGGGGGCCTCGCCGGGCGCGACGGGCATCCCGCGGACGACCATGAGGTGTCCATCCTGGTGGTGGACGACGACCCGCACACCCTGCGGTACGTGAGAGAAACGTTGTCCGGCACCGGCTACTCGGTCACCGTTACCGGTGACGTGGCCGAGGCGCTGGCCGTGGTGGAAACACAGCCACCCGATCTGGTCATCCTGGACCTGGTGCTGCCCGGCGCCGACGGCATCGAATTGATGCGCAATATGAAAGCGGTTTACGATGTGCCGGTGATCTTTCTCTCCGCCTACGGCCGGGAACAGGTGATCGTCAAGGCCTTTGAAGCCGGCGCCGCCGACTATGTGGTGAAGCCGTTCTCGCCCACGGAGCTGGTGGCCAGGTTACGTGCTGAGCTGGGCCGGGCCGGTCGGTCCTTTCAACCCTTATCCGGCGCCGTCACGGCGGGAGACCTGGTGATTGACTATGATCGGCGTCATGTTGAACTGAGCGGCCGAGTGGTCGAGTTGTCCAACACGGAGTATCAACTGCTTCGGGAACTCTCCGCGGCCCGGGGCAATGTGGTGAGCAACGAGCTGCTGCTGAGACGTATCTGGCGGAGGTCCGGCTCCCGGGACCTGCGGGTGGTGCGAACCCACGTGGGACGGCTGCGGCAGAAGCTGGGGGACAACGCCGCGGATCCGGCCTACATCTTCACGGATCCCGGGGTGGGCTATCGCCTGGGCAGCCCGGAGGATTACACACCCTAGCCGGACCCTGACGCAAAGTTGAGGGAGCGCCATGGATCCCCTCGGTCCGATGCGCAACCGACTGCGGCAGCCGCGGGGGTGTTTCACTGTCCGTGGGCGGCCCGGACATTCAAGGACTCCCGATGCCTCTGCACCACTCGCTTTCGGATGCCCACGCTCGTGCCACGCCAAAATAGGCAAATGACAAGCGGAGTCACAGTTCGGACCAATCCAGATCCTCTCTAGATGCGGGCCGCCGCCGGTGGCGTTCGCGCATCCTGATGACTGGGGCACTCCACGCTGGTTCTTCGACGAGTTGCCGGTATGCCTCCCCCAGGTGAGGCAAGCACACCCTTGCCGGCAATTGTCCCTGCCGCGAGCATCGACCAGGCTCTCCCCCGCTGATGGCAGATGCCTGCGGCGGCGTGGGCCACGCGGACCGGCCGGTCAGCGCCCGCCGTCAGCAGAACGGGAGCCCGACTTCGGCCGTATCATGGCCGGGCGCCTCCTCCGGGGCGACCGATATGCAACGGGTGCGATCCCACCACGTCGGCTGGTAAATTGTCGTTGACCCGGTAGCGGGGCACGCCACCGAAAAAGGCCCCCGCCGCCTCCAAACCGGCTGCCGCAATCAGGACTGAAGGCCGAAGGCATCGTCCCCGGGCACCTACCACCGGTCGGTGGACCGGATGCCGGGCAGGCACAATTGTGCTACCCGGTTTCCCGGGAGAAAGACACGCCGGGCGGCGCTTTCCACGACCCCTCAGCGACTGTGTTGCCATTTAACGTTTGAATGCACGTATTGTCACCCAATTGTGATACACAACGGCTTATAATCTCCGTCGCGTCCCGAATATGACCACAGGCGGGCACGTGTCTGTATGAACCATGCCAATAATCTGTCATGGCATCACGACGGACCAGCGCAAGGTAAAGCGGACTTGGGACCAGGTGGCACAAAGAGACCAGTTCGGCATCAAAGATCAGTGCGGTATCCATCAGGCCCGGCATTCAGATGAACATCCGTCTTGTACACATCCTTCCTGGCGGAAGCAGCCTCTGCGTCACACTGGGCGCAGGCCGTCAGGAAATAACGCAAAGAGCCGCCTGTGGCCGATGCCTGTCGAACCGCTTCCCGCGACCAACGCCCGGATCGGGGGCAGGATAACGATATCGATACAACGCTGAAGGTGTTGGGATCGCCGCGCGACACAGACGCCCACCACTGAGAACGGACGCTTGACCCAAATGGCCAAGTCGGCACGACAGTCGGAAGAACCGACAGGGAAAGACCCCAGGTGAGGGGCCCGCAGCATACAAGCGAAAGATCGCACAGAACCTATTACGGAGAACAACTCATGAAAGTAAGACGCACAATCGCAAACCGACCGCGCGCCCTGACTTTGGCCGCAATCGTACTGACGGCCATGGTCGCCGGAATGATCTTCAGTTCACCGGGACATCAGGCGCGCCAGGCGGCCCATGCCTCCGACGCCCCGACCATCAAATCCATAACTTTCAACACCGAAATTCGTCCATCCAGCGGCAACACATACGGTCTCGGCGACTGGATCGGCGTGGAGGTCACTTTCAGCGAAGACGTGGCCGTCACCGGGACTCCAGAGATAGCGCTCAACATCGGCGGAACCGCCAAGACCGCAGAGTTTGGCAACCTCCACACCAACCTGGCATCGCTGGCCACCGAAGAGGCCCTGCGGACCCGCAAGGCGACCCATCACTTCGGCTATTTCCTGGAGGCTAATCTGCAAGACACAGACGGGGTCTCGATCGACGCCAACCAACTGACGCTGAACGGAGGCACCATCACGAACCAAACAGGGACCAATGCCGTGCTGACCCATAGCGCAGTAGCGGACTCCAGCAACCACATCGTATCCACGCCGGATACCATCGCACCCACCGTCTCATCCGTAGAGATCACCAGCGAGCCAGGGTCAGACAGTACCTATGCCATCGGCGATGCAATCAGAATCACCGTAACGTTCAGCGAACAGGTTACGGTAGATGAGAATCGGGCTTTGCTCCCCACACTGGATCTGGACCTGGAGGGCACAGTCCACCAAGCGACATACAATCCGAACGCCGGCAGCAGCGATACCCTCGTATTCACGGCGCATATCGAGGGCGAAACGGACGACGACGGGATCGCAATCGGAGCCAACACGTTAGCAGTCAATGAAAGTTCCATCCGGGACGCTGCTGGCAACGATGCTGTGCTGACCCACGCCGGTTTGGCGGAAGACGCTGATCACAAGGTGGACGCACAGAGACCGACCATCAGTTCCGCCTCCGTTTCAGAAGACGGAACAACCGTAACCGTGACCCTCACGGAGCCGGTGCAGATATCCCCGTTGCTGGAATCCTTCATCGATACCAGCGGGCTCAGCGAGCAGATCTTCCAGTTCGTGGTCTCCGTCCTGAACATCGAGGTACACGGCGCCTGGCCCACGCAGACCGCAGCCACAGTGTCAGGAGACACCGTGACCGTAACCCTGCGGAATGCGATCTCGTCCGAAGAGAACGTGAAGGTGCGCTACGACAGCGTTTATTCCCGCAACGCGCCAAGCATCCTGATGGACATGGCCGGCAACCACATGGCCTTCTTCGCCGCGACAGCAGCCACCAACAACTCCACGGTTACCGAGCGCTCCGGCGCCGGCTTGGTGCAATTGGACACACGGGAGATCACCCTCCAGGAATCCGACACCACCACCTACCAGGTGAAGCTGTTACGCAGGCCCACTGCAGGCGTCACCGTGGCCCTCACCTCGAACGCGCCTTCCAACGTGCAGATCACACCCACGAGCCTCACCTTCGGCACTGAAAACTGGAATACCTACCAGACCGTCACCATAGCCACAGAGCCCGACGACAACGACTACGGCTACTGGGTGACCATCAAGCACACCGCCACCAGGGACGATGCCGCCGATGCTGAAAGCGAATACGTAGGCGAGGACAACCTCAAGGTACTGATGGAGGAATAACCGCACATGCGAAACACCCACCCATTTGCGACGGCAGCCAGCGTGGTTGCGCTGGCGGCCATCGCAATCCTCATGCTTCTCCTCCTGCCTGCGATGACGTCAGCCGCCAGCGCACCACCGTGCCCCTCCAGCTGGCCGTCCGAAACCCAGACGGGTCCGGTTCTCAAAGAACAGTACGGCCGGATTTCACACCAGGGATTCCACACCGATTCCAACGGCGACAGATGGTTCGTTGTCCGATCGACCGATTCCAACGGCAACACCACCGGCCGGGCATATCCGGCAAGCGACCGGTACACACTGGGATACGTAATCAGCAGCGCCGACGAGACCTGTATAGCAAAGCAGGGAAGCGCCGGCGATCACACCGACCGCGTCGGGATCCGGCAAGTGATCCACTCGGCCGAGCGGGAATACAAGGCCAGCCCAGAGCCGGATCCCCCCACGCCGCCGACGATCCAAAGCATCCTGGACGGCATGTCCTTCCAAGACCAACAGGCAGCGATCCTGTGCCTGCTGGACCTGGTAGGCAACGAGGACCCAGAGACCTTCCTCAACGACCCCGACAACGTTCAGCCAGCGATAGACGCGGGGTGCATACCCGCGCAATGACGCGACATGCAGATACCGAAAGACTATCTGAACGGCTACCGAGCCGCCAGGCGCAGGGACCCGGAGGGAGCCGATATCTACGTTTCCCACACCACGGTGGGAGACCCGCTGGCTGACGCCGCCGTCAGCGCCCTTGCCAATCTGCCGCCCGCGGAATCGGAACGTATCATCAGAGCCAGCATGGACCGGGTTCCCGACCAACTCCGCACCAACCCGCCCGAGGTGGCAGCCTTCTTCAATGAGGCAGGCCACCTCCCTGACTGGGCAGACCTGAAGAGCCATGCTGCCGGAACACGCCTCTTCTTTCGGCATTCCAACATCGTCCTGGCCGCCATGCTGACCGGCGTACTGGTGGAAGGCTTCTCGACCAACATATCCAAGGCGTTCCTGATCACCGGCCGGCTTCAAACGCAAGGCGTGACACGCCTGCGCCGCAACAACGACCACCTCATCGAGATATTCATGCCTGGCGGCATGGAACGCGACGGAGAAGGCTGGAAGCTGTCAGTTCGCCTCCGGCTGGTCCACGCCCAAGCCAGATACCTGCTGGCCAAATCGCCCGACTGGAACCACGAAACGTGGGGCACACCCATCAGCGCAGCCCACGTGGGTTTCGGAGCCGCCACCTTCTCCGCCAGGCTGCTTCATCACATGGAGAGGCTGGGCGCGCGCATATCCAACGAAGAACGAAGGTCATTCATGGCCGTCTGGCGTTTTGCAGGCCATCTCATGGGCGTGCCAGAGCCCATGCTCTTCGAGGACGAGGACGATGCCAACCGAATCTACCGCACCGGCCTGGGCTGCGAGCCTCCGCCGGATGACGAATCGATCATCATGGCTCACGCATTGATCAACTCCGCGCCGCTGGCGCTGGGAAAGAACGACGTAGAACAACGTCGAGCCATGGCACGGCACATCTTCGAAGTGTCCCGAGCATTGATTGGCAATCACCTGGCCGATGAACTTCGTTTCCCGCGTACCAGGACACTGGGAGTCCTGCCATGGTTCCGCCTGAAACACAGGTTCAGCGCACGGATGACTGAGCGGATACCCGGGATCACCAGGCAATCCGACTTTCAGAGGTTCATCGATCTGCTCAAGAGCGCCACCTTCGACAGACATGGCATACCCTACCGCCTGCCCAACCACGTGTACCACGAGCGATCCCACCAGTGGTAGCAACCCCCAGCCGGGAGAGACGATCTTGCCCATGATCGAAACGCCGTTGCCACCGGGTCCACGAGGACTCCCCCTCCTTGGCTCAGCCCACTGCCTGATCAAAGATACCCACCTCGCGATCGACCGGATCGCACAGCAGCACGGCGATGTATGCCTCATGCGCATCGGGCAAATCCCCACCGTGGTCATCAGCCATCCGGCGATCCTCCGGGAAGCTTTCAACAAGCCGGAGTTCTCCGACCGACAGGTGAGCCGATCGGTCGCCGCTCTTACCGGCAGGCAGAGCGTCGCCGCAACCGAATACGGCGAACTGTGGACGCAGATCCAAGAAGCGCTTCAACGCGCTCTGTCCCAGCAGAAGGCCGGAGCCGCCATGAGCGACACCCGGATCGCAAATGCGTTGCAACAGATGCTCGGAAAGATAACCCGACGAGCCGGAACCGGCGAACCGGTGAACGTATTCCCCCTCATCGACGACGCGATTTGGGACCTGAGCTTCGCCATGGTATTCGGGGACGAGCCTTCAGAGCCATCCGAATACCGGTCCCTGAAGGGCGCCTTGCGGCAGGACACCCTGTGGCGCCTCCAAACATCAACCCAGCTCGGCTTGGGAGATCTGATCCCCGCGCTCAGTTTTGTTCCGGATCCCGGCGTCAGAAAAGCCCGACGCCTGCGCGAGGCCAGCCATAACACCCTGAGTACACTGTCTGAAATCGTGCGCCGGCGCCATTCCGTCGGTCAAGCAGAACCCTCCTGCATCATGGAGGCAATGCTTGAACCAGGCAACGCCCTGCCGCAAGCGGCCATCGAGGCAACCTGCGCCGAGTTACTGGTCGCGGCCAATCCGATGTCGCCGGTGCTCAAGTGGTGGCTCACCATTCTCGCCAACCGGCCAGAGGTGCAGCGCGCGGTCCGAGAGGAGCTGGAAAGTCACGCAGAGGCAGACGCCTGCCTTCCCGACGCCTCAGATCTGACCTACACAGCGTCCTGCTTCGACGAAACGATGCGCTACCGGACGACCGCGGCTCTGGCCATCCCCCACCGCACCACGGCAGATGCGGAACTGGCCGGCTTTCGCATCCCGAAGGGGGCGCAGATACTGGCCAACATACACGGCATACACCACGACCAACGGTTCTGGACCGAGCCGTACACCTACCGTCCGGACCGGTTCCTGACCCATGGGCATTCTACCCCGCGGCCGGAAGCCTTCATGCCCTTCGGTGTTGGCATCAGGACATGCACCGGCGCACAGCTGGCCCACCAGATCGCGTGGACTCTGGGCACCCAACTGGTCAGGCTCCTGACCTTCAGTCCACCTGGCAACCAGCGTCTTTCGGAAAACGAGGTCTTCGGTCTCACTGTTTCACCCACTGATCAAATGCTTGAGATAGGTGTCAATCAGAAGTAGAGGTTTTCGATGCAGCCATGGAATGGCCAGCGCTGCCCGTAACTGTTCAGACTTGCGGGGAAAGTGTCATTGCGAGCGCAGCGCGGCAATCTCGTTGGTGTAGGGGAGCCCTTCGGGGCGGACATTGCTGCGGCGGCGTCGAGATTGCCCCGGCGCAAGCGCATCGCAATGACAACCTCCTGGATTCTGAACACTTGCCGGTGCCCAATGCGTTTGACGAGTTTCGCCATGGAGCGGCGCCCCAGCACGCGATCGTCTCCTGACACCACCGCTCTGGCCGGAACCGCCCCCTCTCCCCGGCTCTTCACCCTGCCGCGAACGCGCCGCGTTGACCCCACCGGAGCAGCGAGCCGCTTTCCGGCATACGCCGCTGTGCGACCACTCCCTCAGGGGGTCGAGAGACCCCTGGGTAAACCATCAGACCCGCTGCGGTTCAGCCGTCGCCGTCGTGCTGGCCGGCAGAGCGCCAGCCATCGCAATGTCGGGGCTCAGCGGAGCCAGCCATCAGCAGAACGGGAGCCCGACGACTGCAAGATCGTGGGTGGGCACCTCCTCCAGGGCGGCCGGTATGCAACCCGTGAACGAGTTCCCGCGCAGAGGCCAGGTCTTGAAGCGCGGACAAATTGGCCAGGCTGGGCGGGACGGCGCCGGTCAGATCGTTGTCATGCAGATGCAACAGGTTGACCACCCGGCCGCTGGCGTTCACCGTCAACCCGTGCCATTCACCGATCGGAGCGTCACTGAGCCAGTTGGCGCTGTTGGCCCAATGGTCGCCTCCCGTGCCATGGAAAACATCGACCAGTCGGACCAGGCCGGGAAATCCGCGTCCGACGGGCCGTAATTGATGCGAAATCCGGTGGCGGTAACCTGATGCGGGTCGCTCCAGGAGACGGTCATCTGGCCGGCAACGGTGCTGCTCACGGTCACCGGCTCCACGCTGCCATCGGCTCGGTTTCCCTGACCGATAGCAGGCCCGGGGTCGCCGCCTGCCAACAGCACGATGGCGACGGTCACCAGGACCATCGCCATCAGCGCCGGTGCGCGTCCCGGGATCCGATTAGCGCTCAACAATCCGCCAAGCCTTGCTGTCCGCCGGTGGCTCATGGTGTCCTCCGCGCCTATTTCGCGCAATCCATGCGTGGCGGACACCGGGGCTATGAGAATTCGCACGCGGACACGGGCGTATCTGACCGTTCCAGTAGCGCTTTGCCTCACTCCGTCCGGTTCAGCGGTCCTCAATTTGAAGGAGCGTCAATACGGGTTGGGTATTGAACGCCACATGGCGATAAGCTTCGCCGGCCGTCCTTCGGCGTGCGCCGGTGGCCGCTGCTGCCGGAAACCCTCGTTTCCTCCGATGTGGCTCGTACGCACCAATCGGGCCTCGATGTTAAAGGAAATGCTCATCAGACCTTCACCGGCGCCACTTGCCGCACTATCACCCTCGTCACAGGGCAGCAGCGCGTGCGGAAATGCCCCGCTTCGGGCTCACCGGCGGAGGGGCGCCGGTACGTTCGAGATGATAGATGTCGTCGGGAGCCACTTTGTTGCCGCACTTGCGGCAAATGCACCGGCGCTTTTCCGCATCTTCGTGGAATATACCGCAGTTTACGCAGTACAGAATTTTGGCCATACGATCGATTGCCACAAAACCGGACTTCGGCGGTTCAATCCAATGCAGACGGGGCCGGCGGGCATTCTCATCACCTGGCTTCGGCTCACAATCGTTGTCTTAATATGAGCATTGGCAAACGCAGTTCTTGGGATCGATCTCCCCTGGCGCCGGCGCTTTAGAACCGTTTCTTTTCCTGTGGGTTCATTCGCACTCATCGCCGGTAAACAGCGCGCGGTCAGCTCGATTGCTCCTGGACATAGTCCCGACCAAGTGTCCGTTTTCAACTAAAACGGAAGACCCTGAATCCCCTCAAAATGCAATAGAACCGTCCTGACGGCTACTTCACGTCGTTCTCAGTGACCTGCATGAAGGCCTCCAGGCGCCTGCGCCAGCGCTCATTGATGCGGGGCACAAACACTTCAAGCATTCCACCACCTGTGTGACGCTGCTCCAACGGCGCCAGTTTGACCATCGAGTCCGCCGACTCTTCGATATGGAATAGTTGCTCCAGTCTTTGGACGCCACGCCAACGGTTTTTCGGCCCCAGGAAGTCGTGCACCAGGATGACAGGGCAGGGATCCAAATGCAACGCCGCATACGCGACGCACGCGGCCCGGAAGATGCCATCCACGAGCACCAGGTCATACGGCTGCGGGTCTGAGAACGGAGCCTTGATGTACTGGTGCCATTGCTCCAGTGTGGCCACACCGGTCGGCGCTTCACCACGGACCGAGCGCATTGACTTGGGGATGCCCCAGGAGCTTACCGGCCCCACGTCGCCATGCAACAACCGTAGCCTGCCGCTGTCCAAGTTCTCCGCCACCGTTTGGACGGTCCGCAGCGCAGTCAAAAATTGCCGGTCAGAATCGACGCTGGTGAGTGTCTGGGCCGTACTCTGGCAGGCATGGATGGTCGAATATCCGGCCCCATATTCCAAGTAGTGCCGCGACTCCCCCAACTGACGCTGCAACAACGTCAATTCTTTATCGGTCATTGTAGGCTTCAGTTTGAAACCATCGACAATGTTCCGGTGCACCGTGTTCATGCTCCTGTTTATGCAAAACCGAATAGGTACTCCAGTTATTCATTTTTCATGGCGATTGTCAAGCAACGGTCTTGGAAATCCAGAGTCTTTCGATTATCTGAGGTTAGTGCCTATCATTGTTAGGGGACGTGACGGGTGTACGGCGTAGCGGCGCAGGGCCGCGACGATATTGGTTTCGCCAGCCAATCGGATGATACTGATGGTCAGGTTGCGCAGCGCCGCCATGACCTGGGTGGGGAGCCGGTGCGTACCTGGGAGCGGTCTTCGTCGAAAGTAACGTCCCTTGCCCAATGCACTCGGTTCTCGATGCCCTAGTGTCCCCGCCACAAGGCGCGTAGCCTTTGGGGACTGGTTGCGGCAGGAGGCAGGCTGGTAACGGCGTAGGCTATTTCTCGTCGAGTGAAGCGCTGGCGATGGACGGTGCGTTCCTGTCGGCAGACCTGGGCCGGATGGGGACAGTCGCTGTAGCCCACCAGCAGGTCGGAAGTCCACAACCGCCTTTGTTCGATGCGACCCCCGTACGGTTACGTCCCGTCAACCGGTGTAGGAATCGTCATCCCTGTTGATGTCGTTCAGGCAGCGGCCTCCAGGACGTTGCCGGCGGGTAGGGTGTCGGCGTCGAGATCGTCGTTGAAGGTGAGGTGGCGCCGTCCTTCGGCCCACGCGTCGTGCTGCTCGGCCAGTCCGCCAGAGGCGGACGCCCACCAGCAGGCGGGTTGCGGACCGGTTGGAGAAGATGCCCATCACGTTCCCTACAGGGACAGGCTCTGCGCCGGCGGATCTCCTTGCTGATACACAACGGCAGCTCCAGGCGAGTCACCGAGCGGGATATCAAGGACGGGAAGGTCGTCCCAGCCAGGCTGTGGGCGCCGGAACCCTACGATGGCAAAGCCGAACCGGCCGAATGCCATTTTCAGCTGGCCCTTCCCGCCAAACGTGAGACTGCGGCGCCACCCCAAGCAGAAGCGCAATTGTTGGTGGCAGCGTGATGGCACGTATCAGGACGGCGCAGCCGGGCACGGAGATGCTCGACTATCGAAACCTGTGAGAAACCGGGGGTGATCTCCAGAAGCTTGGGAAAGTTGGTGAGTCAATTCCACCTCTGCGATTCTGCCAACCGCAACGCCGGCGGGCCCACCGAATGTTGATATTCGGTCGTCTGCTCACCTCGCAATCCGACGATAACCGCAGTCCTGCTTTTCCTGCCCAGTTACGTCTCAGCAGTTTCGGAGACGGCCGAGTATGGGCCGCTGCCTTGGTATCGAGGGTTGGCAGCCTCGACTTCCCGGTAACGACGTACACCTCGAGGATGCGGCCGGAAACGACGACCAGTCCAGCCTGCCGTGGTGCGGTCATTGGGTGAAGCCAATCAAAAGTTGCCGGCTGACAGTGGGCCAGCTACAGTCTCGGGCAAAATACCACCATGCAACACGAGGCGGTATTCTGGGCAGAATAATCTTACAATCCCGCGGCGGCACCAAGACGCGCCAGCAGAGGGACATTGAGGATGCGCGCGAGTTGTGGCGAAGGTACAGAAGTCGCAAGCAGCAGGAGGTATGAAATATGCCGCTCACCCGTGACTTCAAGGGGATCGTGCAAGCCGGCGCCGAGCGAGACCCGGCATTTCGAGAGGGATTGCTGAAGGAAGGCGTCGAATGCCTGCTTGCCGGGGATGTCGAGACGGGCAACCCCTACGCTCAGAACCGGTTTGAGGTCATCAGTTGCATTCAGCAGCACGAGGGCGTTCAATTTGAAGTGAGCGCCGTTCGATAAAGATGCCCATGCTACTGCCGTTTTGGTTGCTGACCCTGACTCGCCACGCCGGCATGGCATTGGGCTGGCCGCCGGCGGTTCCAGGGGGAAGTGTCGGAATTGGCAGACGAGCATGACTTAGGATCATGTGCCCTTGGGCGTGCGGGTTCGAGTCCCGCCTTCCCCACCATTCGTATGCCCGGCGGCGTTTCGGGTCGCGCATCGCAGGCGCGCCGGCACAGCGTTGGAGCCTGAGGGCCCGGTAACGCAAAGCCGCGGAAAGGAACCCATGGAACGACTGGAAGTTACCCCGCTGTCCGGATACGACCCTGTGATCGGGCGCTGGCTGTGGGCGATGCAGGAAGCCCGCAAGCGTACACTGGCCCTCGTCGCCAACCTGCCCGATGAATTACTGGATTGGGGCGGGCCGGAAGGCAGGGAGAATTCCATCGGGTCCCTGCTCTACCATATCGCCGAAGCCGAAATGGGCTGGTTGTGGGGAGACATCAAAGGCTACGCTCAGATGCCTCCGGAGATACTGGCGGAGTTTCCGTTTGAACCGGTGGACGCTGATACGGGCCGGTTATCCGCGCTGACGGATATTCCGCTGGCCGAACACGTGCGGAGACTGGAGCGAAGCAGGACGGTATTCCTGAAGGAAGCCCTGAATTTGGCGCTCGACGATTGGCAGACTCCGTGCCGTGATTCAGAAGACTCCGGCGTCGAGTTCACACCCGAATGGGCGCTGTTCCACCTGATCGCGCACGAGATGGAACACAACGAGCAGATCTCGTCACTCAGGAGCCGGTGGATGTCTCGAATGTGACACCCCCCGACGGGTTCGGGGGTTCTGGTTTCGGTGGTCGGTGCAGGGGTTGCGCCTAACGGGGCCTTACGAGTATCAACATCGGGTCGATTTTGGTAGGGGGCAGAATCGTATGCTAGCAGGGTCTTGAAATGAGTGGTTACTTGGTGGGAAGGTGTTGATGATTGGTCGACAGGGTGCGGGCCAGCTTGGGATTGGTGAGTGGAGGCCGGTTGGCGCTGCGGTGTGGCGGGCGGGTCGCGGAGCGTTGTTGGCGGTGGTCAGTACAGACCTGTCCCACGGTTCACGCTGCCGCCGGCGTCAACTTGGCCAACCGCACCAGGTTCTGGCTGGCGGTGGTCATCTCCATCCAGAACCGGTTGCGATCCACTCCGCAGTAGCGCAGTTTCCGGCCGCCAGCCACCGTCTTCACCCAGCCAAAGATCTCCTCCACCCGTTTCCTGACCCGCTGGCTGAAACGGTACCCCTCATGGCGAGTGGTGCGCCGGTCAATGGCTGAGCGCTGCTTCTGGGCCACGTGGGGCGTTACCCGAGACCTCCGGCATCCCTCTACGAATCCCTGGGTGTCGTACACGGTCGGCGCCCACGGTGATGCGTCTGTGTCCAGGCACTTCTGGCAGCATTTCCAACGCTGCGTCGCGTTCCGATGCACCATCTGCCGGGGTCAGGCGCACATCAACTACCAGTCCCTCCCAATTGTCCGTCAATACATGAGCCCCAAAGCACAACTTCGCTTCCTTGCCCTTGCCTTTCCTGGCCAACCTGGCCTCGGGGTCAGTGGTGGACCGGTGGGTCTCGTTGCTGCGTCGCTCACCACGAAAGTCCACCTCCGGGTTGCGGACGCAACCCTCAGACGGCGGCGCGTCCTCATCTTTGGGCCGGAAACTCTTCACCGACGCCCACGCCTCCAATCCGCCTCAGGCGGATCCCATCCACACTGAAGTGTTCCTCCGACAGCAACCTCTGCGCTCTGGCCTGATCCACGATCTCCAGGGGGAACTCCCTGGCAACGTCGGCGTCCAGTCCGCCTGTGGCGGATATTCCAGCCGCTCGCAGAACTGCCGCTCGCTGCGCACCGAGAACAGCGCCATCAGCAGGCAGGCTTTCAGCAGGTGCTCCGGCGGTATCGACGCTCGTCCGTTGGCAACGTGCATCCGGTCAAAGGTGGTGGAGAGTTGAGACAGCGCCTGATCCACCAGGGGCTTGATGCGCCGGATGGGATGCCGCTGTGGCACCAGGGCGTCCGGCGTGACCGCCGTTCCGCCGAAGGCGGATGGCCTGTCGAGCCGCTTTCCCTCTCTTGGAAACCCCTCCCATCTCGGATGCCGTGCACCCTATCACCGCCGCGATCCCTGCTATTTTCAACACCCTGCTAGTACCCCAAGGGAGTGAAAAGACCCGCATCGAGGTTCGTTGCGATTGGCTCTACTTCGCAGGGTCTCGGAGTTGGGAGCGCGGGAATGGGAATGATAGCGGGTTTGAGAACACGTTGCAGCATGGCCAAACAGCGTCAGCGATGTTCGGGCCTCCGCCTGGCTAACGCTGCGGCGAACGCAGCAACGCTCGTCCAAAAACCGTCCCTTCTCGGGCACGTCCCACCGAGAACAGGCTGCACGGTGACGACGCGGCCTCAATGGCACGGAACTTGATTCGCTCAACGGTCATTACGTGAGGCACTCCGCACGGGAATTACGCCGGCTAGATCCACGCCCGACGTGTGCGCATTCCGGCGTCGCACGTCACGGTCGATGTCCCGATTGCCATCTGCGCTCCTGCCTTCCCCGGGTCATACAGCGCGGCAGGTTCCGACTACGCCAGTCAAACCATCAAAAAAAGCCAGGCGCCGACGGAAGGTCGACTGCCTGGCTGACGTTCGGTATCGGCTCGGCCATTCAGTGGCGGGAAATCCGAGTACCGATTGATGGCCCGGTGGGCGATTCTGCTGTTTACAAGAACGGCACCGATTGCGGGAAACGAATCAGGCCGCGGCAGAATCGCCCATCGGGCCGAACATGTCGCCTTGCCATCTATGGTTCAGCGTTATCAGCGAAACCACTTCCCACCTCCTGTACTACCGGGCCAATAGCCCTTCGGTTCGTTACGAGTGGGGTGTCCCTGCCACCCCAGCGTACAAGATATACATTATATGATTTAGCGATAATTGTCAACCCACGCCAGAGACTGCGTTGAAACTTGATCGCATCTCAGCCACACCACCGCAGCGCGGGGCCATCACCCACGTGGTCGCTTTCCGGTTTGTCGGTAGCGTTCTATCTGCGGCAACTACTTTCGTCGGGTAACGTTTCATTTGCGGCAATGCGCAAGCGCCGGGAGAGCGACCTCAGGGCATTTTTGCTGTCGCTGCCTTGTTGTCGGCCGGTCCCACCGTTGATGTTACTGCCGATTACCCAACCACTGACATGAACTCCGACTATACTCAAAACAGATACTTGCCAACGTGCGTTCAGCGCGGAAGGGGAAATCGTGGTGTGGCTCCGTACCGGTTGCGAAATTACTTTTGACGTAAGCACTCCAACGCCCTTGGTACTGATGATTCGCCCGCTTAGCGGAGCACATCAGCGGGTGGTGGATGAAACTTTCACATTGCGGCCGAGGGTCCCGGTAGCAGAGTATTTGGACAACTTCGGCAACCTGTCCCGGCGACTGATCGCTCCTCCTGGGGAGTTTTCCATCCGTTCATCTTCCGACGTCCTGACATTGGAGGACATTGACGTGTCGCCAGGGGCGCCTTTCGTTGAGGTGCAGGACCTTCCGGACGCACTGCTAACTTACCTGCATCCCAGCCGTTATTGCGAATCCGACCGGTTCATTGACCTCAGCAGGGAACTGGTGGACGGCATCAAGCCGGGATACGATCAAGTAGCGAGAGTTGAAGAGTGGGTTCGTACCTCGGTGCGCTACGAACCAATTGCCGGCAATTTTCAAATGTCGGCGGTCGAGGTCAACCAGCAGCGCGCGGGCGTTTGCCGCGAACTTGCTCATCTGGGCATCGCGTTGTGCCGGTCACTCTGCATACCGGCGCGTATGGTGGTGGGCTACCTGCACGGACTTGAACCGATGGATTTCCATGCCTGGTTCGAGGCGTATGTGGGTGGCCGCTGGCACACCTTCGACGCCACGCAGGACGCTCCTCGCGGAGGTCGGGTTACCATCGGTTACGGGCGTGATGCCGCCGATGTGGCGATATTCAACCAATTCGGCCCGGCGCTGTATCCAAGAATGATGGAGGTACGGACCGAGCAACTGGATGCGCTCCCCGGTGGTCAATGAGAGCCCACAACTGCCGGGACAACCTGTTGCGCACGTAGTTGGGCCTGACCTTGTTGGCTTTGCGCGGGTGATCTACGACTCTTTGACGATTGGGCTGTTCCGGAATTTGCGAAACTAAACCGAAGCGAAAGTGAAATCTACGTTTGCTGGGCCGGAACCATTGGCGCGGGCGTCGGCGTTCAGTTCTGTGCCACGGGTCCCGGGCACACATTGGCGGTTGCCTCCTGGCGCGCCCAGCCCCAGACGGCGCGATTGGTCAGGGATCGGGGCGTTGCAGTCCGGGCTGTAACTGGGGATGTTGACCGGACCGAGGTTCAGGCCCGGTGTGGCGAGGTACGCTCTGATGGCATCACCCCGTGTCCCGCGTCAACCATATTTGCCGGTTGGCGTCGATCAGTTCTGCCGGTTCACCTCCTCGGCCTGGCTGCGTTGTTGGCCGTAAGGGGATCCAGCCCTGGTGGACTCCGCCCGCACCGCCACGGGAGGGCTGAAGATGGGCAGCCGATGCAACAGCCATCCCGAAGACCGCCCCCGTTTTCGACCTCCTGAACACTGGCATCAAGGTCTGGTTGCCGGATCATCGCAGGAAATGGCGCACGCTCAATCCATTCACCGGACGCCACCGCACCGATTATTTCCTACGCAAATACAACATTGGGCCCCTTGGAATGGCGTCGTGGGTCAGTAACAATAGATACACAACGGTCGCGGGCGGACGTCAGGGTGTTTGACGAAGGGATGCAGCGACCCCCCGGTATGCCTACCAGCGCGCTTTCATGGGGCCATTAGCATGATTGGCGGCCCAGCCCTGAAGCGTCCCCGGGAACTGAATTCCCCGAGTGTTCCGACGTGGCGCGCGCCGGGAGTTCCACCCAGTTTCGATCATCCACACGGGCTCCGGGCAAGGACCCGCGAAAGGTTCAGGTTTTTACGCCACGGACCGTGTCCGTAAGCCGTAACCCCGTCGGGACTGGATGGCCAGATCCATCCACTTACCAACCAAACTTACCCACCACAAAGCGCAACATTCCAACCCAGGGAGGCACTCAGTGTCCAGTTTTACCCCGCTAGGCGAACGAATCGTCATCAAGCCGATGGAACGGGAAACCGAGACCAGGGGCGGCATCCTGCTCCCCGACACCGCCAAGGGAAAACCCCAGGAGGGCGAGGTCATCGCCGTTGGCCCGGGCCGCGTCTCTGAAGACGGCTCCCGCATCGCCATGGAACTTTCCGTCGGCGACAAGGTCATCTATTCCAAATACGCCGGCACCGAATATGACGACGACGACGATGAGTACCTGATCATGCGTGAATCCGACGTCCTGGCCAAAATGGGCCAGCCGTTCCGTTCCAACTCCTGAGCCCTCGTACACACACCAATCCACCCCTGATAGCGCACACTCCAACGAGGAGAACCCCCAATGCCCGCAAAGAAAATGGCATACGCTGAAGACGCGCGCAAGTCGCTGCGCACCGGCATCGACATACTGGCCGACGCGGTCAAGATTACCCTGGGTCCCCGTGGCCGCAACGTCGTGCTGGACAAGAAGTTTGGCCCGCCGCTGGTCTGCTCCGACGGCGTGACCATCGCCAAAGAGATCGAGCTGCCCGACGCCTTCGAGAACATGGGCGCGCAGTTGCTGAAAGAAGCCGCCACCAAGACCAACGACGCCGCCGGCGATGGCACCACCACCAGCATCGTACTGTCCCAGGCCATCATTCACGAAGGCTTCAAGAACGTTGCCGCCGGCACCAACCCCATGGCCATCAAACGTGGTATCGAGCACGCGGTAACTCGCGTCGTCACCGAGCTGCAGGGGATGTCCAATCCGGTGGAGACCCGCGAGCGGATCGGACAGGTAGCCTCTCTCTCCGCCCATGAAGACGCCATCGGTGAGACCATCGCCGAGGCGATGGAGAAGGTGGGCAAGGACGGCGTCATCACCGTGGAAGAGTCCCGCGGACTGACCGATGAGATTGAGTACGTCGAGGGGATGCAGGTTGACCGCGGCTACATCTCTCCTTACTTCATCACCAACACCGAGCGGATGGAAGCCGGCATCGAAGATGCCTACCTCATCATCACCGACAAGAAGGTTTCCGCCGTCGCCGACCTGGTGCCGGCCCTGGAAAAGCTGCTGCAAGCCGGCCAGAAGGACGTGGTCATCGTCGCTGAGGACATCGACGGCGAAGCGCTGGCCACTCTGGTGGTCAACAAGCTCCGCGGCATAATGAACGTGCTGGCGGTCAAGGCCCCCGGATTCGGCGACCGCCGCAAGGCCATGCTGGAAGACATTGCCATCCTGACGGGCGGCACCGTCATCAGCGAGGAGACCGGCCGTCGAATGGATTCGGCCACCATCGAGGACTTTGGCCGCGCCCGTCGCGTGTCTTCCACCAAGGACGACACGACCATCGTTGACGGCCGCGGTTCGGAAGAAGCGATCCAGGCCCGCATCAACCAGATCAAGGCCCAGATCGAAGACACCACCTCCGAGTACGACCGCGA
>CAZMKQ010000078.1:0-22341 GCA_964566955.1 uncultured Caldilineaceae bacterium
CAGCCCACAGGCCTTGGATCAACAGCCCACCGCATCCCCTTCGGTGGATCCGGGCTTGATCACCGGCCAGGCCACACCGTCGATGTATGCCACCGTCAAGTACTTCTGGGTGGTGGGGTTGCTCCTGGTCCTGCAGATGGTTGCCGGGGTGGTGACCGCCCACTACGGCGTGGAAGGGACTGCGCTGTATGGCGTGCCGATTGCCCAGTGGCTCCCCTACTCCCTCACCCGGACATGGCACGTGCAGCTGGGCATGTTCTGGATTGCCACGGCGTGGCTGGCCACGGGTCTCTGCCTGGCTCCCATGTTGACCGGACACGAGCCGCGGTATCAACGACTGGGCGTGAATGTCCTATTTGGAGCCCTGCTCCTGGTGGTGGGCGGTTCCCTGACGGGACAGGCGTTGGCAATCCACCGCCAGCTCAGTCCCGATGCCAATTTCTGGGTAGGGCACCAGGGATTCGAATACCTGGACCTGGGCCGGCTGTGGCAACTGCTGCTGTTTGGCGGCCTGCTCTTCTGGATGGTGTTGATGCTGCGCTGTCTCGTACCGGGCATCCGGCGCAGTGAAGGCGTCAATCGACAGATACTGGTCATCTTCGGTCTTGCCGTAGCGGCCATCGCCCTGTTCTACGGTGCCGGCCTGATGGCGGGACGCGACATGAATTTGGCCATTGCCGAATACTGGCGGTGGTGGGTGGTGCACCTGTGGGTCGAGGGGTTCTTCGAAGTATTTGCGGTGGCGGTCGTGGCCTTTGCCTTCATCCGTCTTGGCCTGGTGCAGGTTCGCTCCGCCACGATGGCGGTCCTGTTCACGACCATCCTCTATCTCGCGGGAGGTGTCCTGGGCACCTTCCACCACCTGTACTTCACTGGAACGGCACCGGCCGTAATCGCATTGGGCGGCACCTTCAGCGCACTCGAACTGGTGCCGCTCGTGATGATCGGCTTTGAAGGCTACGAGAACTGGACGCTCCACCGCTCCGCGTCATGGGCCAAACACTACAAGTGGCCGATCTTCTTCCTGGTGGCCGTGGCCTTCTGGAACCTGGTGGGGGCCGGGCTGTTCGGATTCCTGATCAACCCGCCCATCGCCCTGTACTACATGCAGGGCCTCAACACCACGCCCGTGCATGCCCACGCTGCCCTGTTCGGCGTCTACGGCATGCTGGGGCTGGGCCTCATGCTGCTGAGCCTCAGGATTTTGACCGTCCGTCGGCAGTGGCGGACCGGGGCGCTGGCCTTCTCGTTCTGGGCCATGCAAATCGGTTTGGGCCTGATGATCCTGCTCAGTTTGCTGCCCATTGGTCTAGCACAGACATGGGCCAGCGTGGAGCACGGCATGTGGTATGCCCGTTCCGCGGAATTCCTGCAGCAGGAACCCTGGCAAACCTTCCGCTGGCTCCGGGCCATTGGCGACACGGTCTTCGCGGCCGGCATGCTGGCCATGGGATGGTTCGTTGTTGGTTTGAGCACGGGATGGTCCCTGGGAGGCACGCGCAGCGAGTCTGCTGATGCACCGGCAGCGTCCGACCAGCTGACGGTTGCCCGGACGGTCCGCTGAGCAGGCCCCAGACAGGGCGATTGCCCGAGGCTGGCTCGCCAAAGACGCACTGCCACCGGCCGGGTAGGGAAATTGCCGGCGCGCCGGAGGGCCAGGCTGGTGTGGCATACAATGTCGCAGTTCCTCTGTGCGAACGCAGACCGGAAGCAGCATGGCCGACACAACTCCGGCGCGAGCACAACAGACCCTGGATCCGGCATACGGACAGGGCAGCCCCGATCCGCGTGCCCTTGAGCTGGCGGGCGCGTTGCAACAACACCTGCCCGAAGCCGACGTGTTGTTGTTTGGGTCACGCGCCATCGGCGATTGGCGACCACAATCCGACATTGATCTGGCCGTGATCGGCGGCGATCCCGATGCGGCCGAGGAAGCGATCGCGCAGCTTCAGTCCCAAGAGGCACATCCCCACGCCCAACTGTTCCACTTCACGCGTGCGGAGTTCAACGAACTGCGCGTATCGCTGCCGCATATCGCCGGCCAGGTGCAGGCGCATGGGCTGACAGCCGCAGGAGAACACCTACCCCCTATGGATCAAGACAACCCCTGGCCCGGAGTTCAAGGGCTGTTGCACGCCGCACGCCGCAAACTGCAGACTGCGCTGATTGTCTTCGGTACGGAGCCGTTGTCGGGTGAGATCGTACTGTCCGCACATGGGACATTGGAACGCTGCATAAAGGCCGCGCAGGGAGCAGAGCGGACGGATTTCAGAAAGCTCGTCCATCGGGATGCTCAACACAACCTGTGCGCTCTGGCCCCGTTGCTGTCGTCGGAGATGCACGCGAACCTGACAGCCGTCACACCGGTCGATTACCTGCGGCAACTGGATGCATATCAAAACACCGCTCCGTACGAGCACGACCAGCGGGTGCGATGGCCGACGACCGACAACGAAACATTGCTTGCAGCCGTGCAACGGGCATCCTTGGGCCTGGCCGACCACGCCCTGGTGACATTGGGCAAAACGCCCCGGGAGATCGGCTATGAACATCGCATCGGCAATGATGCGTTGGGCGGATTCGGCACCGTCGCGCTCGACCACTACACCCACGCCAAGCTGGGCGCGCGGGAGCGACAACACATCGTGAACTCCGAACGCGTACGCGATTTGAACACATTGCTGGGCAGCCGGTTGACGGAATCCCAACTGGATCGTGTGGAATCGAATTGGTACACCCACAACGCTCCCGACGATGTGGTGGTGCGGATCGTGGCCGTAATGACCGACCCGTCGACTTGGCTGGATCTGCTCGTCAAGACCGGCCATCGCGAGACCGGTGGCGACACACCGCCGCCCCAAGGCGGTTGCTGAGTGCAAATCCCCGGAAGGTCGAGGGCTGCGGCAGGGAACTTATAGGCCGCGGTTGACACCGTGCACATTGGTCGGCCAGTCGGATGCCGGGACGGGCGGCTGAACGGCCCCCCAACAAGGGGAATTGGCAGGCACTCCGCAATACCGGTCCCAAGCGTCCAAACCCCGGCCGGCTGCCGGTGGTCCGTACCGGCAGCCAAGGCCATTCAGACCGCAAGCCGCGGCGGATTGTTCGCATCGGCACCGAAGAGTTCCGTCAGGCGCTGTTGCCGAAAGGTAAAGATTTCCCTGAGGTCCCGCCTGAGGAACAAGGCGTTTGCCAACCTGCCGCCTGCGGATGCGTACTCCACATGGTCAAGTACGCAAGTGCCACCGTCCCGCGCTTCGAACGTGTGGACGTGGTGCCACAACCGATAGGGTCCAACAATCTGGTCGTCAACGAATTGGTATGGCGGATTCCAGTCGCTGATGCGGCTGCGCCAACGCAACGGCAGACCGCGCAGGCGCAGCCGGTAGTCAATCTCAATTCCGGATCTCATCTCAATTGGCGGCGGGGTCAGAACGCGGAACTGCAGCCAAGGTGGTGTGATGCGCTCAAGGTTGAAGGCATCCGCGAAATAAGCAAACACCTCCTCCGGGGTTCGAGGCAGCCACTGGCTTGCAGTCAACTGGAAAATCCTTGTCACGGCTTGCTTCGGATCCGGTAGGCGATGGTGATAAGCGCGAGAGTTCCCATTTTAGGGTCGCCGGAGGACCATCACCGGGTCCTTTGGCCCCACGGCCAGAATGAACTTCCCGTCAGGCGAGGGCTTGTCCATTCCTGTTGCCTTCGGACTTCAAATCCAGTGATGCCTGCCGCGCCCCGCGGAACCTGAGTTAATGGTCCGGGACACCCCTTGGCGCAAGGTTCGTCGTCCTGCGTTCAGTCTTGACTGGACAAGGCCGGTTGAGCACTGTCGCGGCATTGCAGGCCCGGTTCGCGGTGGGATGATCGTCTGGTAGAATCAAGTTGACCCATCCAAGGAAACCCCCGCCGGAATTGCTTCAATCCATGGGGGCTTTTAATTTGCGCGTCCAAGGAGACTGCACAATGTCGCACAACGGTTTGTCAAGACGTCGATTCCTGCAACTCTCCGGTGCGACCGGGGCAGCGCTGACGCTCGCCGCCTGTGTTCCCAGCGCCCCGGCCGACGACATGGCCGGCCCGGCGGCCGAAGCCCGCGTCGTATCCCACTACGCGCAGGGCTTGACACCCCGTGAACGCTTGGAAACCGACCGCTGGGATCCTCCCCAGGCCCTGTGGGCCTTGGAAGAGGCGTACAAGGATCTGCACCCGGACGTGGACCTTGAGTTCATCGAATCCGTGGCCTCCGGCTACGACGAGTGGATGGTGACCCAGCTGACGGCGGGCACGGCCCCCGAAATCCTCTGGTACCAGCGCGGCTGGATCGCCCGCGACTATGAGAAGAACTGGTTCAACAACCTTGATCCCTACCTGTCGCAGCCCAATCCCTATGTCGAGGGCTACGACTCCTGGAAGGACACCTTCCAGGGACCCGTGATTGCCAGCGGCACTGCACCCGACGGCCACATCTACCTGATCACCGGCGACATCGTTGGCACCGGCTTCTTCTACAACAAGTCCAAGTTCGACGAACTCGGCTTGGCCGTGCCGGAAACCTGGGCCGAATACGAAGAAGCGCAACAGGCGATCGCGGACTCCGGCACCACGCCTTTCTCCGTCAGTTACCATCTGCAGGGCGGGACGCCCCTGTACGGCAGCTGGACCACGCGGGTGTTCCAGGACGTGCTGTACGACCATAAGATGGCGCAGATTTCCGGCGGGACGCCGGTCTCCCGCACTTGGAAGCCGGGCGAAGGACTGCAGCCTCCGGCCATGGTGCGCGCCATCCGCGACGGCAACTACGCCGCCACCGATCCCGAATGGCTGGAAATGCTCCGGCTGATGAAGGAGTGGTCCGCCCACTACCCGGATGGGTTCTGGGCCCTGCCCTCGGCGGATGTCTTCCGGCTGTGGGCGGAAGGCGAGGCTGCCGTTGCCTGGCTGGGCAGCTGGATGAACAAGCCCGTCCGCAACGACCCCCTGATTGAGTTCGAGTGGGGCATTTTCCCCAAGATGCCGACCGTCACCCAGGAAACATCCCAGTACGGCGGTCTGGGCTTCCCGGCCATGGCTGGCGTGGGCGGTGTGTTCCAGTACATCACCACCACGGTGGCCGAGGAACGCGGCGTGCTGGACGACACCATCGACTGGCTCCAGTTCCTCACGGCCCCGCCCAACCTGATCGAGGCCCTGAATGACCACGGTGGCTTCGCCCCCGGCGTCAAGGACACTGCGGGTGCGGATCCGACGCTGGCGGTCTACACCGACATGCTGGTCAACTTCGGCGCCGAACGGATCGAACCGTTCGACAGCATGTTGACGCGTGAATTCGTCGATGCCATGTGGCGCAACCTGCAGCAGTTCATGGCGGGCGAGCTGAACGCCGACGAAATGTCCTCCATCATGCAACAGGAGATGGAACTGGCCGCGCAGCAACTGCTGAACGAGCACCCGGATTGGGCGGAAGCCTAACCGACAAACCCGTACCGCAGACGCGCCGCCGACCGTGTCCGCCACGCTGTCCACTCCGTCGTCCGGACAACCGGCGGTGGCGCGTCCCCGCATAGCGCGCATTGCGCGCTATCGCACCGCGTACCTGTGGCTGATCCCCACGTTCGCGTTGCTGCTTGTTTTCAACTACTATCCGGCGCTGTCCGCGCTGTACCACAGCTTGTTCCAGTGGAACGGCGCCAATATCAAGCTGTTCGTCGGAGTCAACCACTTCGTCGACCTGTGGCACGACCCCCTCTGGTGGGAGTCGTTCACGCACCTGATTATCCTGACCGTGGCCCTGGTGGCCATCAACCTGACGTTCCCCCTGGGGGCCGCGGCCATGATCTTCCACCTTTGGAACCTGCGCGCGGCCTACTTCTACAGGGTGCTCCTGGTGGTGCCGATGGTGGTGCCCGGACTGGTCATCCTGATGATCTGGATGTTCATCTACAGCCCCAACATCGGGCTGCTCAACCAGTCGCTGGCCCTGGTGGGCCTGGAAAACCTGCAGCGGTTCTGGCTGGGCGACTTCGATCTGGCACTCTACGCCATCATCTTCGTGGGCTTCCCCTGGGTCGCGGGTATCGGTACCCTCATCTACCTGGCGGGGTTTCAGGCCATCCCCGGCGAACTGATGGACTCGGCCGTCATCGACGGCGCGTCCACCTGGCAGCGACTCGCCTTTGTGGAACTGCCGATGGTCCTGTCGCAGATCAAGCTGGTGGTCATTCTGACCGTAATCACCGCGTTCCAGAACTTCACCATCGTCCTGGTCATGACAAACGGCGGACCCGGCACCAAGACCCTGGTGCCGGGCCTGCATCTCTACAAGGCGGCCATGGCCTACAACCGCATGGGCTATGCCTGCGCGATCGGCACGGTGTTGTTCTTCCTCACACTGGTACTGACCTACCTGAACCACCGCTACCTGCGGTCCAGCGTGGAATTCACAGGTTCCTGAACCGTCCATGGAAAGCCGTCGCCACACCCTGAGACACGATCTGGTCATTCACGTTGTGCTGGGTTTCCTGGCCATCGTGACGTTCTTTCCCTTCGTGTTCCTGCTGATTTCGTCGTTCCGGCCGACCGTCGACTTCATGCACACGTTCTGGGGCCTGCCGACGGTACCGGAGTGGGCCAACTACCGCGATGCCTGGAAGGTGATCAGTCCCTACATGCTGAACAGCCTGATCGTATCGGGGGTCTCCATGGTCGGGGTGCTGGCCATCGCCAGCGTATCCGCGTTCGTCTTTGCCCGGTTCAACTTTCCGGGCCGCGAAGTCCTGTTCATGGCCATCCTGGCCCTGCTCATGATCCCGTCGATCCTGACCCTCATCCCGGCCTTTCTGCTGGTCAAGGATCTCAACCTGATCAATACCTACTGGGCCCTGATCCTGCCCTACATTGCGGGCGGCCAGGTATTCGCCATCTTCATCCTGCGCAGCTTCATCGCGTCGTTGCCGGAGGAGCTCTTCGAGGCTTCGCGCCTCGACGGCGCCTCCACCTTCCAGATGTTCAGGCACATCGCCCTGCCCCTGTCCAAGCCCATGCTGATTACGGTGGCCATCATGAATGTGCTGGCCACCTGGAACGACTACATCTGGCCACTGGTCACCATTCCCAGCCAGGACCTCTGGACCATTTCGCTGGGCATTGTCAGCTTCGGCAGCCAATACGGGGGCCTCGAACGTTGGGGGCCCATGTTTGCCGGCTACGTCATCGCGTCGGTTCCGCTGATCATCCTCTTCACGCTGACCATGCGGTATTTCATCGCCGGCCTGACTTCAGGGGCCATCAAGGCCTGAGTATTCGGCGCGGACAACCGTCCCCGCTCCCATTGGTGCCAACAGTGTGGCGGTAGCCGGACTGACGCGGCTGGCCCTGCATCGGATGCGCCACGACGCGTGGCTGTATCTGATTCTGTTGCTGGGTTGGGTTGCCGCCACGGCGCTCGGCGCGGCTGTTCCTGTTTACGTCGACGCCCTGCACCAACGCGTCCTGCGCCTGGAGTTGCAGGAAGACTCGACCTCGCACCGTCCGGCATTCGGGTTCCTGTTCCTGTCCCTGGACAGGGAATCCAGTCCAACGTTGCTCGCGGGGGACGCGGAACGCCTAGCCGGATACGATCGGCTGGCTGCCTACATGGACCGCGGCTTCACGGCAGACTTGGAATTACCGGTGACTGCCCGCATGCACTACGTGCGCAGTGATCTCTTTCAGCTGTTCCCGACAGGGCCTGGCACCTACGGGCGGGGCGAAGAGGCCCTGGAGCACTTCAGCATGGGGTTCCTCAGCGATTTGGATGGGCAGGCCGAACTGCTGTCCGGCCGTTTGCCGGCACCCGATGGCGATCTCATCGAAGTACTCATGCACCAAGACATGGCCAACCGTCTGGGAGTGCAGGCGGGAGAGGAGTACGTTCTCTTCCGTGCCGCCAACCCCAATCCGGCGACGGGGGAACGAGCCTTTGCCCTGCCGGTTCACATCGCGGGAATTTGGCGCGCCGCCGATCCCACCTCCGGCTACTGGTACCTGTCGCCTACTACATTCGCGCAATCCCTGCTTACATCCGAGGTGCAATACCGGACCGAGGCTGCGTACCGCATCCCACGGCCCTACTTCGAAGCGGGGTGGTATGCCGCCTTGGATGGCAGTGGCATCCGGGTACGCCAAGTCGAAGACCTGGTGCGCCGCATCCACGAGACCCGGGCCCAGGTCCAGCAACAACTGCCTGGAACGCTGCTGATGCTCTCGCCCGAGAATGCCCTATTGAGGTACCGACTGGAAGTGGCGCAGCAGTCGCCACTGCTGCTGTTCGCGAGTCTGCCCGCCTTGGCGCTGGTACTGCTGTACACCGGCATGACTGCCCGGAGCCTGATGATGCGCCAGCAGAGGGAGATCGCCATGCTGCGCAGCCGCGGCGCTTCCAAATTCCAGGTACTGGGCACGTATGCGATCCAGTTGGTCGTACTCTCCGTACTCAGCCTGCTTGTAGGCCTGCCCGGGAGTCTGACAGTGACTCATCTGATGGCCTCGGCCTCCTTTTGGGTGCTGCCCCACGCACACAGCATGCCCATGGTTCTTCTTGATCCCGCACTCACTCCGGACGCCCTGCTGTATGCCGGCATTGCACTTGGTTTGGTCAACCTGACTTCAATGGCGGCCGGCTGGCGGTATGCAAGGGAAACGGCTGTCACGTCGGAACGACGCCTGTCCCGACAGGACATGCAGGGCTCCCTGACCTGGATTGTGCTGGACCTTGCCATTGCCGGTGCCGGAGCCTACGGCTGGCACCTGCTGCGGCAGGAGGGAGGCCTGCCGTTGCCGGACCGGCTGACGGGTATCGATTTTGCAGACAATCCGCTCGTGTTCCTGACCCCTTGTCTCTGGCTTTGGACAGGTGTCCGCACCATGGTCCGCCTCCTCCCTTGGTTCCTCCGGGGTTTGGACTGGCCCGTCCAGTTGCTGCGGGGAACCGTGTTGCTGATCACCCTGCGCAACCTCGCCCGGCAGGCACCGCATCATCAGGCACTGCTAACCCTGCTCCTGTTCGCCACGGGGACAGGGACCTTGGCAGCGGCGATTATGCGCACACAGGATGCCCATCTGGAAGACAAGGCTTACTACACGGTCGGAGCCTCCGTGAACCTGACGGAACAGGCCAAGCGGTTTCAAGGTTCCGGGAACGGCGACACCGCAGGCCAGCCAACCGGATGGTCCATCCCACCGTTTGATCTGCACCGGAATGCGCCGGGCGTGCTCGGTGCAGCCAGAGTCGGGGTCTACCCAGTCAGTCTCCGCATCGACAACCGAGGATTCGATGCCAAACTGTACGGAATCGATCGGGCCGAGTGGCCCCAGGCAGCCTACTTCCGCCCGGACTTCGCCACCGAACCGTTAGGCCAGTTGATGAACCAACTGGCCCTGAATCCGAACGGTTTGTTGGTTCCGACAAACCTGCTTGAAGCCGGGGGTTATGCGATTGGAGATGACATCACCATCCAAGGCCTGATCGCGGGCAGCGGGACCGCGGTGCCATTCCGCATCGTCGGCTCCCTGCGCTATTTCCCGACCGCATACCCTCCGGACGAACTCTTCGTGGTAGGCAACCTGGAATACATCTTTGCGCAGGTGGGCGGTCCGATGCCCTATCACGTCTGGTTGAGGCTCGCTGAGCGTGCGCAAACGGCGTCCGTGGTTGCAGCCCTGGACGAGGCCTCGGTCGAAATCCTGGATGTGGCGGATGCCAAGGCACAACTGGAAACTTGGCGGACCGACCCCGTCCGGCTGGGGCTGAACGGTTTTCTGTCCCTGGGTCTGGGAGTCGGCCTGCTCCTGAGCATCCTCGCCCTGATAGTCCACGGAGTCTTGGCCCTGCAGCGCCGACGGATTCAGATGGGCTTGTTGAGAGCGATTGGCTGGTCCCGCGGACAAGGGGTACTTTGCATTGCCTTGGAACAGTTGGCCATTGCGGCTCTTGGGGTGGGGGGCGGCACGATGCTGGGTGTAGCTGTAAGCCGTCTGTTCGTCCCGCACCTTCAGACCGGCCTTACTGCTGCGCAAACCATCCCGCCCTATGTCGTCCGTACATCCTGGGACGAGTTCGTTGTCGCCTCGGCCGTGCTGTTGAGTGCCGTCTGTATCCTGACGGTCGGGGTCAGTATCGTCCTTGCCCGATCCAATCTGTTTCAGGTACTCAAGGCAGGAGAACTCGAAGGTTGATGCGACCAATCAGTTGGATTGGACATGTGCACGGTACAGGCTCCAATCGGTGACGGCGCTTCCCGGCTGTGGACGAATTGCGTCCGACCAATGGAACGTGGCCGCTCAACCACAAGCCGGCCGGTTGCACGCAACCTTGCCCACAGTTGGTCGGGATCTGTGCCATCACTCCGTCTCCGTTCTCATCTCCGTCACTTCCACACCCCTACACGTCAAGTTCTTGGCCACCCCAACCGTACCGTGTCTACCTGCCAAAGTTACGGAGATGCCATGCCCTTTCGGCCTCATCCGTTGGCCTTCCAAGAGCGCTCCAAGGCAACTTCCCCAAAGGAAAGTTGAATCAGTCGGCTTATGAGACTCAGGGCAAACGCAAAGTCGCGATCAGGGCAGGACGGCGGCCAGAATCCAGGGGTGGCGTCCAATCCGGTCGCGCAGCAGCCCAATGGACACATCCGCGCTGAGATTCTGTTGAACCGTGCACACCATGTTCAGAGTGGCCCATCTGAAGATGCCCATTACGGCCGGCCCGCGGCCCGTGCGCAACATGACTGCCCTGCGACGCATCGCCTTGAACTTCCTGACGCTCATGCAGCAGTATTTCTGGTCAAGGATGTCCATTTGTCGGCTGCGCAAGATGATGGCCCGCAACCCCGCCCAGCTGGAGCCGATCATGGCCTTGTGACGACTTTGTCAACGCCCTGTTGCCCATCCAGGTCGATTTCGCTACATATGCGCAGACTCAGGTCTTGGAAATCACGATAGGCTTGCCTAACCGCAGCGGCATGACCACCGATGGCACCGTCCGCGGGTGTCAGATCGAAAATGGGTTTGCGGGCTTCCTGTGCCATGGGCACGAGACTGCGAAAATGCTTGACGGTTGCCAAGCAACGGCGGTCTTCGCTTGGCATCGGTGCATAGGGCGGTTCATCCTGCAAAAGGCTTTTGGCATACTCGCCCGGCATCCTGTTTACCCACTTGTCATACGCTTTAACAGGACGACTCAGGCGCACGCCATGTTGTTGAACAACGTAACCAATTGGCAACATGTTACCGTCAGGCAAGGGCAATCTCACTTCACGCTCCTGCCCATGTCGTTTGCGCATTTGCCAGTCCGCTCGCCAACCTCGGAGGGCTGGACCAAGATTTCGCAGTCCCTGAAGCGAAAAGAGATCTGCTCCCAACGGAACGACCACATGATCGGTGGCGATTAGTGCAGCTCGGTTGATCGCTCCAAGGTTGGGGCCTACATCGGCCACAACCACAGATGCATTCATGGTCCTAGCTCCATGTTGCACCACATGTGAGAACGCAGTCTGAATCCGAAGGGCCCTGAATACATTGCCTGAGCCCAATGCGTTGGGCCATTCCGTGGACAGAGTGTCCTCAAAGCTCGCAAGGCCCAGATCGCCGGGGACCAGCGACAGGTTCGGTGCAACTTCTGCGAGTACCGGTGTCAGGATGTCGCCCACTTCCGTAAGGGGTCTGACGCACTCATAGATGGTATGACCCTTTGACGGGCACTGCCCCTTGGCGTTCCAAATGCCCTCCAGCCTTGATTCACTCAGAAAGGCAGCCGTGAGGTTCGCCTGCGGATCGAGATCGCATACCAATACACGATGTCCCATTCGATTGAGCATCCAGGCCAAGTGGTAGACCAGAGATGTTTTCCCAACGCCGCCCTTATTACTGAAGAATGTCAGAACGGGAATGCTCATTGGGCAAGCCTCCGCGTGTGCCTAGGGATGGTGACGAGTACATGATCATCATCCGTATTGAACTCAAGAGGAGGATGCCTCGCATCCCTCAACTGCTGCCGTGCCAAGGGTATGCCAACTCCAAACCTCTGCACGAATCCCAACACTTTCAGGGCCTCCGCCAGGTTTGGGTTGCGGTAGTCCGTGACACCGGGGCGACCGAAGTTGGCAGCGGACACAACGCCGAAGGGACCTCCGGGACTCAAGATTTCGATGCGATCCCGAAACCAAGTGACACGCACTGGTGCATTGGTGTTTTCATAGGTCCGATGCATGACCGCATTGTGTAGAATCTGTTGCAATGCAGACAGGGGAAACAGGGTGTCACTGCGTTCCACCAGTCCCGAAGTGAAATCGACAGACCTGCGATTGTGTGACTTGATCTTGCCGTCCAATTCATGGAGAACATCGGAGATTGTGCCGTGTATCTCGGCACTGTCCGTCACGGTATCCGCAAGGTCTCTGCCATCAATCTTGAGAAATTGCACATAACTTCCGTTCACGAAGTCGCTTGGGCTTTTCCCGAGTACAAGCACTCCAAGCACCGTGGCCGTGGGATCCTCCACGGAGACAATCATCTTTGTGGACGCAAGCTGCTCAATCCGGTTACGGTTGTTGGCCGCCAAGATTCCAGGGGATACAGCTCTTGGCAAGTACTCATTCTCAAACTGCAGAAGATTTAGATCTCCCACATCGGCAATGGGGAGCGGCCTAATGTCGAAAGGTATGTGACCAGCCCTGGCCCGTTCCCTCAAAATTCGCTCATCTTGTAGAGAGGCGCGACCACGCCTGGTACCTGTGCGTATGTGAATGTTGCCGTCAAACCGCACGGGAGGGGAGTCGCTTGGCCGTACCAGGATGACGGCAACATCCTTGCCGGCGAAAGTTCTTTTTTGCACCATTAGGGACGGCACAGGCGTGATACGTCCATCGTATTTCATGTCCGCCAAGTTGCGGAGCAACTCATCCGTGACCTGCGTGCCGATGATGTCTCCATTATCTCTTACGCCGATGAAGACCACACCTGTCTTGCCCGTGCCAGCCATGTCGTTGGCAAAAGCGCAAATTGTCTCACGTATCGTCCGTGGGGCACTGCCTCTGAAGGATTCCTTGAATTCAACTTGTTCGGATTCGCCTTCCTGCAAAAGATCCATCAGGGCCTGGTCGCCAAGGTCATTCATGTTGGTTTCATCGCGCAGATGTTTGCCAGAGAGCCGAGGGTTGAAACGGATGTCCAAATTCCATTGTACAATGATCTGTGAAATGCTGGCACTGTTTCAATCTCGCTGATACGGTGCCGGACATACAGGCGGTAGAGGGTTCTCACAATGATTGTTGATCGACCAGCCCAAGCCCCCCACCATGAACTTCAATCCCAGTCTCTACCCATCCTAAACGCCAACTGGCCTCGCCCCCACATCCTGATTGTCCGGGGGCATTCGGATTCGACTCTGCCAAGGCTGGGCACGTCGGCACACGGTTTCCCGTCTTCCGGCTTGGGGCCGGTGCTCGGTCACTTCCTGAGACGGCACCGGCAGATCTGGAGCCAGGTCGTCCCCGCATGGCCTGGCTAGCTGCGGCCCCGCGACCGATGCCGGCTGTGCGGGCGCGGCATCGCCGGACCATCGCGAGGGCGGCTGACCACGATTGCCGCCGTAACTCAGCGTTCTCTCACCGCAATTCCGCAAACTGCTCCTGCAGCGAGACCAGTTCGGTTTCCAGCTCACCCACCACCGCCACCAAGCCCGACCACGACCGGGTGGCCGGCCAAGATAGGGTCGGCGGCCACAAGGACTACGCGGTCGACGAGGGGCAGGGCGGACATGGCGAATACCGCTGAGCTTCAGTGTGGCACAGACCACCACCGCCCGATAACACTCAAGTAGTCCAAATCGTGATGGATTGGAATAACTGGCAGAGCCCCCCAACCATTGCGTCTTACCGAAAACGCACGTACCAAACCCACGTGAATGATTGCCGCCAACGGTCACCTGCATCCCTGAGTGGTGTTCCGGAAACCTACTGCGCCAGTTCGCCACGAACCAATTCCCGCAGACCCGATGGCCCCCAAGTACAATCCGGTCGGCTTGAAGGCCGCGCCCGAAGTTCCGCATCCACACACCGAACATGGATCTGCCTTTCCTGCACCCGGATCAGTCGGAGTTCATCTCGATTCGCCGGGCAGGCGGTCTGTACGTCGACAAGACCGACCGCCTGCGCAGGCTCTTGGCCCCGGCCGGTGGCGGCTCCCTGTTGCAGATGAAGTATATCTTTTTGGCCAGACCCCGTCGTTTCGGCAAGACCCTGCTGGTTTCCACCCTGGAGGCCTTCTTCCAAGGCGACCTGCCACGGTTGGAGGAAAGTTCCGCCAAGCCTGCCTTTGATCCCAACGCTGGCGAACGGGCCGAACTGTTCCGGGATACCGCCATCGAGGACGTCGTACGCCATACCCGACCCCACCCAGTGGTGCGGTTCAACATGGCAATGACGATCGCGGATACGCCTGACGAGTTGTGCACGAGGCTCCTGGAACACCTGGAGAGCGTGTATACCGACTGGTACGAGCGCGGTGCCGAAATTGGAATCGAATCGGAGCCCGACGGTAACGGTGTCCGATTCGCACGCACGCCGAACGATGTCCACTCACCATCCGGATATGTGAAACGGTTGCTGTATCGGCTCGAATGGCAATTCGGTGCCCCGCCCGTGGTTCTGATCGATGAGTACGACGCGCCGCTCACCCACCTGCTGGGCCGGAACATCGACCCGGAGCCGTTCATCTCGATCCTGCGTGAATTCTTCGGCCTGTTCAAGCACTTGGAAAACCGGCTTCACTTCGTGTTCATTACGGGCATCAGCTGGTTTGCCTATGGGAACCTGTTCGCCGGCCTGAACAACCTGCAGGACATCTCGTGGGACCCCGAGTATGCGGATCTGTACGGCTTCACCGAAGCGGATCTGCAAGGTTGCCTGCAGCCCTACCTGCAGATCGGTGCCGGAAACCTGGACAAGCCCCTTGAGCAGATGATGCAGGAACTGCGGGATCGCTACTTCGGGTACTGTTTTGGCCTCCCTGGTCTCAGCGAGCATGTCTACAACCCGTATTCGCTCTTGACCTGTCTTGACGACATGCAGGGCGCGGCCGCCGCCAGGTGGAATCTGATCGGATGGCCCAACTACTGGTCCGAGTCGGGGACTCCGCAATTCCTGGTGCGGATGGCCAGGAATGGCAACCTCCCACTGTCCGAGGAACCATCCCCGTTCCATCAGTTGATGCGCACCACCTACGACCTGAACAACATCGACTACGGCAGCCTGATGCTGCAAACCGGCTACCTCACACTGCGGCTGGACCAGGGACGGCTGCGGTACGACTACCCGAACAACGAGGTCCGGCTGACCTTTGCCTCAAGCCTGCTGGAAAACTTCGGACGGCGTGCCAAGACGGATGATCTTACGAACCTGTATTCCACCTTGGCGGCAGAGGACTACGAGGGCTTCTGTACACGGTTGAACACGTTCATGGCCGGCATGCCGGGCGAGAAGCTCACGGGCGAGATCGACTGCCACCTCATCCTGCACGCGCTATGCCAGTTGATGCGGGTCGAGTTCCAGTCCGAAGTGCACCAGCTGGGTGGCCGATCGGACCTGGAGGTGATCCTCCCCGGACATGTCTGCGTATTCGAGTTCAAGTACAACCGGTCACCGGCAATCGCGCTGGAGCAGATTGAAGCGCGCGACTATGGACGGCGCTACTTCGACTCCGGTCGGCGAGTCGTGGCCGTCGGCCTGAACTTCGTCGGGGGCAGTCCGGAAGAGCCGCCCCGCATCGAATACCAAACCCGCATTCGCAACCAGCCCGGATCCGCCGCCGATTAGGCAGACGCATTCGGCTTGGCCACGGGTGTCCGGGGCTGCCCAAGCCGGATTGCCACCGCCTGCCTGGTCAAACTTCCAGATCGACGCCCGCCAACTGAAGTTCCTCGGCCAGGTGGCACTTCACAAAGTGGCCCGGCTGCAATTCCCTCAGTTCGGGTTCCTCGCGGCTGCATTCGTCCACGGCATAGGGACAGCGGGGATGGAAGTAGCATCCCGACGGCGGACTGGCAGGATTGGCAATCTCACCGGCTAGCAGGGTGCGATGGCCGCGGTAGTCGGGATCGGGATGCGGCACCGCACCCAGCAGGGCCTCCGTGTAGGGATGCAGCGGCGAACTGTAGAGCGTCTCGGTGTCCGCAACCTCCACCAGCTTGCCCACGTACATGACCCCGACCCGATCGCAAATGTGGGCCACCACATTAAGCTGGTGGGCCACAAACAGGTAGGTGAGCCCGAACGCCTCCTGCAGATCCTGTAGAAGATTGAGGGTCTGGGCCTGAATGGACACGTCCAGGGCCGAGACCGGTTCGTCGCACACCACGAACTGGGGATTCAGGGCCAGGGCCCGGGCGATACCCACGCGCTGCCGCTGGCCGCCCGAAAATGCATGCGGATACCGTCGGATGTATTCCGGCCGCAGACCCACGAGGGACAGGAGTTCGGCCACCCGTTCCGTACGCGTCGCCGCATCCCGCACGCCGTTGTTGAGCAGCGGTTCGCCGATCAGTTCCAGCAGCGTCATGCGCGGGTTAAGCGACGAATAGGGATCCTGAAAGACCATCTGCGTATGTCTCCGAAACACGCGCAGGTCCCCCTCGTCGAGTGTGGCCACGTCCACCCAGCCCAATTCCTGATCGTTGAACAGGATCTGGCCCGACGTGGGCTCGATGGCCCGCAGAATGCTGCGGCCGGTCGTGGTCTTGCCGCATCCGCTCTCTCCCACCAAGCCGAAGGTTTCGCCGCGATGCAAGGCGAACGAGACCCCGTCCACGGCCCTTACATACCCCACGATCCGGCGCCAGAATCCGGCCTGGATCGGAAAATGCTTGCACAGGTCAACCACCTTGAGCAGTTCTTCGGCCGGTGCGGGCCGGCCGGTTTCCGGCTGCGGGTCGAGTTCACCCAATTCGTGACCGTCCATCCCTCATTCCGTATACAGGTGGCAGGCCACGGTATGGCCTTCGTCGACGGTCACATCGGCCGGAACCACTTCGTCACACACACCAGGCATGAAGTCCGGACACCGCAGGTGGAAGGGACAGCCCGGCGGCACGTCCAACGGGTTCGGCACAACCCCTTCGATGGCCTTCAGCCGCGCCCCGGTGCGTTTCTGAATCCGGGGGATGGATTCGAGCAGGGCCTGCAGGTAGGGGTGCTTGGGGGAATGGAAGATGGCCCGCACCGGCGCCTGTTCCACCACCCGTCCCAGATACATGACCGCCACATCGTCGGCCATCTCCGCGATGACGCCCAGGTCGTGGGTGATGAACATGATGGCCATGTGCAGTTCGGACTGCATGTCGCGCATCAAGGCCAGGATCTGCGCTTCGGTTGTGACATCCAGGGCCGTGGTGGGTTCGTCCGCAATCAACAGACTGGGTTCGAGCATGAGGGCCATGGCGATCATGGCCCGTTGCCGCATGCCGCCGCTCAACTGGTGCGGATATGCCTCCACGTTGCGTTCCGGGTTGGCGATGCCGACCCGGCGCAACATATCCAACACCCGCGCCGGCGCTTCATCCCTGTGCTCCGGTTGATGCAGCTTGATGGTCTCCTCGAGTTGGTTGCCCACCGTGTGCACCGGACTGAAGGAGGTCATCGGCTCCTGGAAGATCATGCTGATCCGCGAGCCGCGGATATCCCGCATGAGTGGATCGCCGGGATTCAGATCGGTAATGTTGATCGTCTCGTCAAGTTCACCGTCCACGATGTGCAGCAGGATGTTTCCGGCCTCGATGCGTCCGGGCCGCGGCACAATCTGCAATATCGACTGTGCCGTCACGCTCTTGCCGCAGCCGGACTCCCCGACCACCCCCAGGGTTCGGCCCTTGGCGATGGTCAGGCTGGCCCCGTTCACGGCCTTGACCACCCCCTCCCGCAGGTAGAAGTTGGTGTGCAACTCCTGGATGTCGATCAGGATTCCGGGATCCACTGGTCGCGCCCCCCTCATGATCCACCTATATGGCGTAGGGATCGGCTGCGTCGCGCAGTCCGTCGCCGGCAAAATTGAAGGCGAGCACCACGGCAACCACGAACAAACCCGGCAACAGGAGCCAGGGGGCCAGCACCACCGAGCGCAGGTTCTGGGCCCCCTGCAACAGAACTCCCCAGCTGACGACCGGAGGCTGGAGGCCGAGCCCCAGGAAACTCAGGGCCGTCTCGCCGAGAATCATGCCGGGGACCGCCAGCGTCATTTGGGCGATAAGGTGGCTCGTGAACGAAGGCACCATGTGACGCATGATGATTCGCATCTGCGGGGCATTGGCCAGCCGCGCGGCCATGATGAAGTCCTCTTCCCTAAGGGCCAGAAACCGACCGCGCACGACCCGGGCCATGCCGGTCCAACCTATCAGGGACAGGATTAGGGTGATGCCGAAGTAGATGCGCAGGGCGCTCCAGTGCGGGGGCAGGATGACCACCAGGGTCAGCCACAACGGAATGGTGGGCAGGGACCGCAGGAGTTCGATAATCCTTTGGATGATCACATCGATCAGTCCGCCGTAGTATCCGGAGATGCCACCCAGGACCACGCCGAACAATAGCGAGAAGCCCACCCCCAACAGGCCAATCGACAGCGATATCCGGGCACCGAACAGGATGCGGGAGAAAAGGTCGCGGCCCAGATCGTCGGCTCCCAGGAGAAACAGCGGCTGCTCCTCCCAGGCGTCGATGCCGAACAAGTGGACATCGCTGTCGAACCGGCCCCACAGCGTATAGGGATCCCCCTTGACCCAAAAGCGGATGGGATGCACCTGCGTTTCGTCCGGCACGACGACCATGGCCAGTGTTTCCTCGTCCCTGGCCGAAGTGAGCCCGTATACAAACGGCCGCAGTCTGAATGAACCGTCCGGCTGCGTGAAGTGCAGGCGCATGGGCGGCGCCAGCACCCAGCTGGAACTGAACCGGTTCGGGTCGTGCGGTGAGACGACTTCGGCAAACAGCGCCGTGGCATAGGCAAATACGAGCAACACGAGGGACACCACGGCCACCCGGTGGCGGGAGAAGCGCCACCACATCAACTGCCACTGCGAGGCAGTGTACAGACTGGTTTCCGCGGACTTCTGCGGAGTCGCTACCGTCATGGATGGAGGGGATTGAAAGCAGTCACTCGAGGCGGATGCGCGGGTCCACGACCGCCAACAGAATGTCGGAAATGAACGTGCCCAGGATGGTCAGTGACGCCAGCAGCAGGAAAATGCTGCCGGCCAGGTACATGTCCTGGCTCATCAGCGAGCGGATTTGGACGGGTCCCGTGGTGGGCAAACTCAAGACAATCGAGATGATGGTGGTGCCGGAAACGAGTTGGGGCAGGACGTAGGCAATGCCGCTGATGAACGGATTCAACGCCACGCGCACCGGGTACTTGAGCACCAGGTGCCACTCCGTCAGCCCCTTGGCCCGGGCCGTGATTACATAGGGTTTCCGCAACTCGTCCAGCAGGTTGGCCCGCATGGTCCGGATCAGGCCCGCCGTGCTGGAGACGCTGAGCACCACGACCGGCACCCAAAGGTGCTTCAGCATGTCGACAAACTTGGCCCAGCTCCACGGCGCGTCCCGGTAGGCTTCCGAAAACAGACCGCCCATGTCGAGGCCGAAAAAGGCAAAACCCAGCCACATCAGGACCAGGGCCAGCAGAAAGTCTGGGATGCCGGCACCCACGAAACCCAGGAACGTGAAGCTGTAGTCGAAGCCCGAATACTGGTGCGTGGCGGAATAGATGCCAATCGGAAAGGCCAGGATCCAGGTAAAGATGATGGTCAGGAACGAAATCACGACAGTCCAGGCCAACCGATCCCATATGAGGTCACCGACCGGGCGGTTCCACTGCATGGAATGGCCGAAATCCAAGCGCGTGAAGATGCCCCACAGCCACTTGACGTACTGGACGTAGACGGGCTGATCCAGCCCGTAGCGCTTGCGCAGGGCCGTCAGCAGGGCTTCACTGGCCTCTTGCCCGGACGCCTCAAGCTGGGTTGCGTACGAAGTTATGTAGTCGCCCGGCGGTGCCTGGATCAGCATGAAGGTGATCACGGAGATCACCAAAAAGGTCGGGACAAACAGCAATAGACGCTGCAGCAGGAACTTCCACATGAGCTACCCGCGCGATGACGGAAGCTCCGGGGGAGCCGCTCGGCTCCCCCGGACTCGCTACATCAAGAGTCGATCCACCACTGTTCCTGCTGGTAGTGGGACCACATCCCGTATTCGATACTGAGAATGTTGTCCGAATCGGGTGCGTTGCGGACGGTGTTGCGGATGATGGACGCCCGCGGGACAAGCCCCACGGTGCCAATCAGCCAGACGTTCTCGGCGTTGATCTGCAACATCTTGAGACCCAGTTCCTTGTACCGGTCCGTGCCAAACGGCTCGGCCTGCCACTGCACTGTCGTCTCCCACAGTTCCTTGATGATGTCGGGGGGTTCCATGCCCTCAGCACCGTCGGTGTCCAGCCATTGCCGCCAGAGCGGACCGCCCAGCGGGGTACTGGACCAGTGCCAGGGCGGCCGGTAGCGGATGGGTTCGTTCTGCCGCGAATACGGCTCGGACGAACCACCGATGGCCCAGACCCCGATGTCGTGCTCGTTGGCGCGCATGCGCTGCATATAGAACTGCTGGTCCTGGCCCTTGACGTTGATGTTCACCCCTACGGCGGCCCAGTAGGCCTTGATCAGGTTGCCCGTTTCGGACAGATCCGCGCGTCCGGCATCGACCTCCATGGTCAGTGCCAGCGGTTCGCCGTCGGGGCGCAGGCGAAACCTGCCGTCGCCGTCCCATTCCGTCAGCCCCGCCTGGTCCAACAGGCTGTTGGCAAGGTCGACGTCGTAGGCCGTATACATCTGATCCAGGCCTTCCTGCCAGAACAGGGGACCGGGATGCATGATCGGATTGCGCGGAACACCCCTGCCGGCGAACCGGAGTTCGTTGATTTCGTTCCGGTCCAGGGCGTGGGACAACGCCTGACGCCACCGGACATCGTTGAACAGCTCCCGCAGCACCGGATCGGTGTGCGTGTAGTTGAAGGCCAAACCCATCTCCGAGGCCCGCAAATCGGGGTGGAGCCGTGCCGTGAAGTTCGCGGACTCTTCGTTCTGCTTGTAGAGCGGAAAGTCCGCCAGGGACAGGAACCAGCTGTGGTGCGTGCCCTCGCCCGCCAGAATCTTGGCTGTCAGGACCTCGCGGTTCTCCACCACCAGCTTCTGGAGCCGGTCCACGTACGGCAGCTGGTTGCTTTCCGCATCCACCGCCCAATAGTACGGGTTGCGAACGTAGGTGGTGTTGCCCTGCGTATCCTGCCTGTCGAACACCCAGGGGCCCAACACGGGCAAGTCGGCATCCTGCTGGGTCTCATCCGCATCAGCGTGAAACTGAAATGCCTCGTACCAGGCATCGAAGTTGTCTTCCTGAGCCTTGGCATCCGCGTTCTCGTTGTAGGAGGCGTGCCACTGGGACAGGTATTGCTTCGGCGACCAGGGTGCCAGGGACGGCAGAATGTCGATGATGACCGGATAGGGAACGGCAAAGACAAAGTTGAAGTTGAAGTCGTCCACGACTTCCAGCTTCAGGGTTTCACCGCCCGGAGCCAGCTTCTTGTCCACGACCGGGGTCAACTCCTCGTTGAGGAGAATGTCCTCGTACCAGAACGAAACATGCTCGGTGGTGAAAGGCGTGCCGTCCGACCACTTCTGGCCGGGCCGCAGACTCACGGACAGCACAGTACTGTCGTCGTTGACCGAGAAGCTTTCGACGGCCACCGGAACGATGGAGCCAAGGTCATAGGACCGTCCCGCCAGGGCGGCGCCGCGGGCGTTGGAAATCTCGAACAGGTTGGCCGTGGGATCGGCCACGATGCTCGACATTTCGCCGCCGTACTTGCCGATTTCCCGCAGGACCGGGAGGACCCAGGGATCGGACGGCAGCCGCTCGTCCACCGGCGGCAACAGGCCGGCCTGCACCATTTCGCTCAGTTCAGGAGCTTCGCGGTACTTGCCCATCGGCATCGCCGCTTCGTCCGCCGCGGGCGCCTCCGCCGGCGCCGCGTCGGCCGGAGCATCGGGTTCCCCCGCACCGCAGGCCGCGGCAAGGCCCGTGGCCACGGTGGCTCCGCTGACCACGAGGAATTCACGTCTGGTAATACGTCGAGTCATTGGAAAGCTCCTGACTGTGTTGTACCGCAACAAGACCGCGACCGCACCCGGACTCCGGCAAGGAATCCGGCGTAGCTGGCACTGTTTCAATCTCGTTGATATTGGTTGCGGGCGGTCCTGTGGCGCCTCCT
>CAZMKQ010000079.1:0-22224 GCA_964566955.1 uncultured Caldilineaceae bacterium
GGACCTCGGCCCGGGCATTCTCGCAGTCGCGGTCGTCATCGACCCAATGGTCCCATTCGTCCCGGTTGTAGGTGTTGTGGTGGGAACGGCTTCCGACCGGAAGCTGCGCCAGCATGCTCCGGTAGGGGTCTCCGGTGGCGGATGGCGCCGCCGGAGCCTGGGGCGCGGGGGTGCTGGTGGGCGGAGCTTGGGGAACGGGTGTGTTGGTAGGTGGAACCGGTGTTGGCGGCAGGGCGGCTACCGGCAGACCCGGCGGGGCGTGGTCCACCAACTGGGCCCAGATCCAGACCCCCGAGTCCAGTTGCAGCCAGGTCCCGTCACTGTTTTGTGCAACCGGCCGGATCTCCGCACCGGCTGGAAGCTGACCGGCAAGGGAGAAGCCCGTCCCCGGTCCGCGGCGCAGGTTCGAGGTGGTGTTGGTGACCGGTGCCACCGGCGGTGGTTCGGGCGTGGCGGTGGGCAGGGGAATCGGTGTGGCCGTGGGCTGTGGCGTGACCGTTGCCGTCGGATCCGGAGCCGCAGGGGGGGGTGTTGGCTGTGGAGGTGCGGGTGTGGCCGTGGGTTCCGGGGGCACGTTCGGGGTTGGAGTGGAGGTTGGTTCCGGTGCGGAGTCCGCCGCGACCGGTGTGGGCGGCATCGGGGTCGGTTCCGGCGGTTGGTTGCGATTGCCGTTGCATCCCGCCAACGTCAGGACGAACACGATGAACAAGGTCGGGAGAAGGCTTGCGTATCGCGTGTGGGGGCGGATCCCGGGAAACATCGGTCGTTCCTTGCTTGTAGATGGAGGTGGGATGGAAGGATGCGCCCGGATTCGGCCGCACCATGGTCGCGCGTGCGGTTGGCCTTGTGCAGATCGCATGATGCCTCTTGGGCCGGATGCACAGGTCCTTTCGGCGGATGCTGCCCGCCATGCCTCGAAAAGCCTGGGGCTGAAGTGCGGCCCCGGCCGGGCCGCGTGCGTTGGTCCGGATTTTAGAACCATGGGCCGGCTTGGCCTATACTGTGGGTATGAACGCCATGCACCATTGGTACGGCAATCCAACCCTCAGGCGGCTACCATCCGGTACCGCCGCGGCAGCCGCCGAGCTGTCCGCAGGCGGGTGACTCCTTGATTTAAGCCCCCGCACTGTGGACAGCGAGGTTCCACGGTGCAGTCAACAGCGAACGAAGCACTGTGGGACCAGACCACGGTGCTTTTTTTTGGCCCCGATGACCACTTCCGACAACTCCCCCCATCTGGACCATGACACGGTCCGCGCCGTGGCCGACCTGGCCCGGCTGGAACTGACCGACGAGGAAGTGGTGCGCTTTGCCGGGCAGCTGGGCCAGGTTCTGGCCCATGCCGAGAAGCTGCAGGCCGTGGACACGGCCGATGTGCCGCCCACCCCCTATGTCCTGTCCCTGGCCAACGTAGCCCGCGGGGACGAACCCGCACCGGGACTGTCCCAGGAAGAGGCGTTGGCCAACGCCCCTGAGCAGGACCGGGGCTTCTTCCGCGTCAAGTCCTTCTTCGGATCGTGAGCAACACCATGGCCGCGCCCGATCTGACCACCCTGACAGTCAGTGCCGCGCGGGACGGGCTGCATTCCGGAGCCTGGACGTCGGAGGCACTGACGACGGGATATCTGGAACGCATTCGTTCCGTGGATCCGTCCGTGCACGCGTTCCTGCACGTGGCGGACGAATTGGCTCTGGCCAAGGCCGTCGAGGCCGACCGCGTACGGGCCGAAGGACAGGGCGAACCACCACCGCTCCTGGGCGTGCCCCTGGCCGTCAAGGATGTTCTTTCCACGCAGGAAATGGATACCACCTGCGGCAGCCGCATCCTCAAGGGCTATCGGCCGCCGTTCACCGCGACCGCCGTCGAACGGCTGCAGGCAGCAGGCAGTGTGCTGCTGGGCAAGACCAACACGGACGAATTCGCCATGGGCTCCAGCACGGAGAACAGCGGCTACGGTCCGACCCGCAATCCGTGGGATCTGACCCGGGTCCCGGGCGGCAGCAGCGGCGGCTCCGCGGCGGCCGTGGCCTGCGGGTTGGCGCCGGGGGCGCTGGGCACGGACACCGGCGGCAGCGTCCGCCAGCCGGCCGCCTTCTGCGGCATCGTGGGGCTGAAGCCCTCCTACGGGCGGATCAGCCGCTACGGACTGGTCGCCTTCGGCAGCAGCCTGGACCAGATTGGTCCCCTGTGCCGCAGCGTGGAGGATGCCGCGCTTCTGCTGGAGGTGATGGCCGGCCGAGACCCCAGGGACAGCACGACGGTGCCGGAGCCGGTGCCCGCCTACAGCCGGGATTTGGACGGGGACGTGTCGGGTGTGAGGCTCGGCGTGCCCAAGGAGTATTTCATCGACGGCATGCAGCCGGAGGTGGAAGGCCGGGTGCGGGATGCAGTGGAGCACATGGCCGGGCTGGGGGCCGAGATTGTGCCCGTGTCGCTGCCGCATACGGACATGGCCCTGCCGGTCTACTATCTGGTGGTGACGGCCGAGGCCTCCGCCAACCTGAGCCGGTACGACGGCGTGCGTTTCGGCCACAGCGCGCAGGCCGGTTCGATGACGGAGAACTACCGGCAGACCCGCGCCCAGGGCTTCGGTGACGAGGTCAAGCGCCGCATCATGCTCGGGACCTACGCCCTCAGCGTTGGCTACTACGACGCCTACTACCTGAAGGCCCAGCAGGTCCGTACGCTGATCAAACAGGACTTCGATCGGGTGTTTGAGCAGGTCGACCTGTTGATTTGCCCGGCCACTCCGACCACGGCCTTCGAGATCGGGGACCGGATTGACGATCCCCTGTCCATGTACCTGGCCGATGTGTTCACGCTGAGTGTCAACCTGGCCGGCGTGTGCGGAATCTCGCTGCCCTGCGGAACCGATGCGGCCGGCCTGCCTGTGGGCCTGCAGTTGATCGGTCCCCACCTGGGGGAGCAGGCCCTCCTCAACGCGGCCCACGCCTACGAAAGCACTACGGACTGGCACGCACGCGTGCCGGATCCGATCGCCTGAATTACAGCCGAGACAGTTGGTGAAATAGATCGGGATCCTTCATGCAACACCAAAGCGCAACGCTCAACGGCCGCGTCGGTTCAGGCCGCATCAGTGCCCGGGCCGCGGCATTGCCGGCGTCCCCCATTCGCCGATTCTTCGAGATTGCCAACACGCTGGACGATGTCATCAGCCTCAGCATCGGCGAACCGGACTTTGTCACCCCCGAACCCATCCTGGAAGCCGGCGTCGCCTCCCTGCGGCGCGGCAGTACGGCCTACACGGACAATTCCGGCATCCTGCAGTTGCGGGAGGCCATCCTGGCGCATCTTCGGAAGTTCTACGACTGTCCCGCATACGATGCGCGCCGGGAGGTTCTGATCACGGTCGGAGTCAGCGAGGCAACCGCCTTGGCCTTCGACGCACTGCTGGATCCCGGGGACGAGGTCATCGTTCCGCAACCGTGCTTTGTCAGTTTCACGGCCACCGTCGCACTGGCCGGCGGTGTGCCGGTGCCCATCGCGACCAGGGTCGAGGACCAATTCAAGGTCACGGCCGCGCAGATCGAGGAGGCAATTACGGAGCGCACCAAGGTGCTGATGCTGAGCTATCCCAACAATCCCACCGGCGCCGTCCTGGACGCGGCGGACCTGCTGGCCATCGCGGAGTTGGCCGAGCGACACGACCTGCTGGTGATTTCCGACGAGATCTACGATCGGCTGGTTTACGGCAGCCACCGGCACGTCATGTTTGCCGGCCTGCCCGGCATGCGGGACCGCACCATCCACCTGGGCGGCTTCAGCAAGGACTACGCCATGACCGGCTGGCGCATTGGGTTTGCCATGGGGCCGGCCGACATCCTGGGATCCATGCGGCGCATCCACCAGTATCTGATTATGTCGGCGCCCACCATGGCGCAGGAGGCCGCCATCGCCGCGGTCACGCTGCCCGAGGCCGAGGAGCATGTCCTGCGCATGCGGGCCGAATACGACGCCCGGCGCCGGGTCATTGTCGATGGCCTCAACAGCCTGGGCCTGCCCTGCTTCGAGCCCCAGGGGGCGTTCTACTGCTTCCCCAGCATCGTCAACTCCGGCATGGACGACATGGAGTTCGCCGAAAGGCTCCTGGTGGAGGAACAGGTGGCCCTGATTCCCGGCAGCGCCTTTGGAGCCGGCGGCGACGGCTATGTCCGCTGTTGCTACGCCGCCTCCATGGAGGACATCGAGGAAGCCCTGCGTCGCCTGCACCGCTTCATGCGCCGGCACGGTTGAGCAGGCGGGATCAGTTGTCGCCAGCCCCGGTGGCCGCCTGCGCGAGTTCGTCCTCGGGTTGCAGCGGCACCACTTCCAGCCGCCACAGGGGCAGTGCCAGATTGAGATCCCGGATCTGCCGGTTCAGGTCCGCCACCTCCCGACGGACCCGTTCCGCCCAGTCCTCTTGCAACCGTGCCGCATGGGCATGGGAACGGTCCAGGCGACGGAACCGCTGCCGCCATTGTCTCCGTCGGGACTCGATTTTCGCCAGCAGGGCGGTACGGTCCTCAAGCCAGCTTGGCTGCACATTGGCATCCTCCATGATCTTGTTGGCCATGACCATGTCGGGCGGTATGCCGGGAGGCGGGTCGAGATCCAGCTTGCGTCCCTTGCCCTTCAGGTTGCGCCAGCCGGGCGAGTTCATGGCCTCGGCCAACTGGCGGTCGATCAGACTCTCCCGTTCATCGGGATTGGCGAGCCGCTTGCCGCGCCTGTGTGTTCCGGGGGATTTGGGTCGGGATGACTCGGGCATGTCCGTTGATGTTTCAAGGAACGTTCTGTCACCATTATGAATTGGGCCCGGCCCGGTCAGGGCCTGTGTCGACATTCCTTACAGCAATCCGCGTGATGCCGTGAACAACAAATTGTGGGGCGGCCGCTTTGAGGGCGGCGTGGTTCCGGCCATGGCCGCCTTCAGTGATTCCATCGACTTCGACCGACGCCTGTGGCGGGTTGACATTCAGGGCAGCCAAGCCTATGCCGCCGCCCTGGGCGGGGCTGGCTTGCTTACCGCCGAGGAGGTGTCCGAGCTGCAGTCCGGGCTGGACCGCGTGGCTGCGGAGTGGGAGGCGGACGCGTTCGAGTTGCGGCCAAGCGACGAGGACATCCACACAGCCAACGAACGGCGGCTGGGGGAACTGGTGGGAGCTGTGGCCGGCAAACTCCATACCGGCCGCAGTCGCAACGACCAGGTGGCCACCGATCTGCGCCTCTGGCTGCGGGAGCAAATCGACAACCTGTGCGGTGACCTGCACCAACTGGTCGGGGTGATGGCCGACCGCGCCGAGGAGCATGTGGATGTGGCCATGCCGGGGTTCACCCACTTGCAGACGGCCCAGCCCATCCGCTTCAGCCACTGGCTGCTCTCCCACGCCTGGCCGCTCGTGCGGGACCTGGAGCGGCTTGGCCAGATCCGCGCCCGGGTGAACGTGTTGCCGCTGGGCAGCGGGGCTTTGGCCGGCAACCCGTTTGCAATCGATCGGGAGAAGCTGGCTGCGGCCCTCGATTTCGAGGCGGTCTCCGCCAACAGCGTCGACGCGGTCAGCGACCGGGACTTCGCGGCCGAGTTCCTGTTTGCAGCATCCCTGTCCATGGTTCACCTGAGCCAGTTGGCCGAGGATGTCGTCATCCACTCTTCCCAGCCCTTTGGCTTCCTCCGGTTGGCCGATGCCTACAGCACCGGCAGCAGCTTGATGCCGCAAAAGAAGAACCCGGACAGCTTCGAACTAATCCGGGGCAAGTCCGGCCGGGTTGTCGGTTCGCTGACCGGCCTGCTCATGACCCTGAAGAGCCTGCCGCGGGCCTACAACCGGGATCTGCAGGAGGACAAGGAACCCCTGTTCGATACGGTGGCCACCTGGCACGGTGCCCTGGAGATTGCGGCCGGGGCCATTGCCACCATGGAATGCCGCTCGGATCGCACGGCAGCCGTCATGGACGATTTCATGCTGGCAACCGACGTGGCCGAGCACCTGGTGCGGCAGGGCATCCCGTTTCGCCAAGCCCATCATGTGGCCGGTGAGGCGGTCCGTCTGGCTGAAACCCGAGGACTGGTGCTCGCCGAGTTGGATGCCGCGGACTGGGAGTCGTTGCATCCGGCCTTGGCTGGCGGCATAGCCGGACTTCTGGACTTTGAAGCCAGCCTTGAGTCGCGCGATGTGGAAGGTGGCACCAGTGAACGCGCCCAACGGACCCAACTGAACCACTTGAAGCAGGTCTTGGAAAGGTTGTAGAGGCCATGGAGGCAGGCGACCACTGATTCGTTTCAGGTTGTTCGATCCGGGTCTGTGTGGACACAGGGCCGAGCAGCTTCCTGAACTCTGCCCGGATCGCGTATGATCCCAGCCAAGGTGTCAGGGATACCTGCCTTGGCCGAACCCAACAAGTGCGATATGACCGTTTCGCCACCCGCTGTCGCGGAACTTCAGTCCCCGGTCCTGCTACCGCTCCCGGATCCCCCCCTGCGCAATCCCGATGAACTGATGGCCAACTTCCAACACTTGACCATCAGCGGCGGTGCACTCCATCTGGCCAAGCACTTTGGCAGTCCCGCCACCACCCTGTTGGGGGGCGACCTGTATCTTGCCCCGGTCCCGCCCGGCGACATGGCGGGGATTCGGTATCCCGACATGCTGATCGCCTTCGATGTGGATCCGGAGGCCTACCACCGGCGCAACGGCTATGTCATTTCGGAGCAGGGCAAGCCGCCCGACTTCGTGCTCGAGATTGGCTCCCCCTCCACCGGACGGGTGGATGTGCAGGAGAAGCGCGATGACTACGCGGCCCTAGGCATCCCCGAGTACTGGCGCTTTGACGAGACAGGTCGGAGCCACGGTACGCATCTAGCCGGGGATCGTCTGGTGGACGGGGTCTACCAGCCAATCGCCATTGAGAAGCTGGAGGAGGACATCCTGCAAGGCCACAGTGAGGTTCTGAATCTGGACCTTCGCTGGGAGCAGGGTCAACTGAAGTGGTATGACCCGGAGACGGGTCGGCACATCGCCACCTACGATGATCAGGTGTCCCGCGCCGACCAAGCCGAGGTGCGGGCCGATGAAGCCGAAGCCGAACTCAGGGTCGAGCGGGAAGCACGCACTGCCCTCGAAGCAAGAGTCCGGGAGTTGGAAGCGCAGCTGCGACACCGTGATTCCCGATCGAGTTGAACTGAGCCACAACCGCTCCTGTCGCCATGTCGTGGCCGACTACAGGTATGGCATGACGGTGGCAGGTTTGGTCGACAAGGCCCGGATCCGGGCGATGCGTTTCCTGGCCGATCCCTTTTGCATACGGGTAACAACCAAGGCGCACAGTTCCCAACGGGGACTGCGAGCAGGATCAGGACTGGGCCGCTGCGTCGGATGTCCAGCCAATCAATGGAGACGGATGCCGTACAGGGCCTGGAACCGTGTCCCGAAACAGTGCGGACATCCTGCAACAGCCTCTGCTGGTATAGAATCGAGCCATCCCCGCGAGCCGGTCCATTTTCCTGCAACAGCCCAAAAGAGCTGGTGGCATGGCATGGAACCGCCGGCCCCTGATCCGCGTCAACGGATGTCGGCATGAGCAAAACCCTACTGAACGTCAGGGATCTCGAGACCAAGTTCTTCACCCAGGACGGCGTGGTCCACGCCGTCAACGGAATCTCCTACCATGTGGATGAAGGAGAAACCGTCGCCATTGTCGGCGAGTCCGGCTCCGGCAAGAGCGTGGGCGTGATGTCCCTGATCCGCCTGATCGCGTCACCGCCCGGAAAAATCGTCAACGGCTCCGTGGTCTTCGATGGCCAGGAGCTCATGGATCTGGCCGAGGAGGACCTGCGCCACATCCGGGGCAATCGCATCGCGATGATCTTCCAGGATCCGATGACCTCCCTGAATCCGGTGCTAACCATCGGACGGCAGATCACCGAGTCTCTGGAACTCCACATGTCCATGAACCGCAGCCAGAGTCGGGAGCGCGCCATCGAACTCCTGGAACTGGTCGGCATCCCGGCGGCCGCCAGCCGGCTGGACGACTACCCCCACCAGTTCTCCGGCGGCATGCGGCAGCGGGTCATGATTGCCATGGGCCTGAGCTGCAATCCCCAACTGCTGATTGCCGACGAGCCGACCACGGCCCTGGACGTGACCATCCAGGCGCAAATCATCGATCTGGTGGATCGGCTGCGCAAGGAGCTGGGCATGGCCATCATCTGGATCACCCATGATCTGGGTGTCGTGGCCGGCATGGCCGAACGGGTGATCGTGATGTATTCCGGCTTCATCATCGAAGCGGCCACGGTGAACGATCTGTATGCCCAACCGCATCATCCCTATACGCTGGGTCTGCTGCGTTCGATTCCGCGGCTGGACGAGGCCCACCGGGAAAGGCTGGTGCCCATTGACGGCCTGCCGCCGGATCTGTTGGACGAGCCGTCCCATTGCCCGTTCGCGCCGCGCTGCGAGTTTGTCATCGAAAAGTGCTGGCAGGAAAACCCCCCGCTCGAGACGGTCGCCGACGATCACCTGTCGGCCTGCTGGCGGGACATCAGCGAGATCCGGCTTGAACTGGAAGCCGGCCCGGCAGGAGGTGCTGTATGAGCGAAGCCGCCAACATGAACGGCAGCGGCGAGGTCCTGCTGGAAGTCCGCGATCTCAAGATGCACTTCCCCATCACGCGCGGGATCCTGATCCAGCGCCAGGTGGGCTCCATCCGGGCCGTGGACGGCCTGGATTTCGACTTGATCAAGGGGGAAACCCTGGGCCTGGTCGGCGAATCGGGCTGCGGCAAATCGACCACCGGGCGCGCCATCCTGCAGCTGCACCGTCCCACCGAGGGCAGCGTGCGTTTCGAGGGTGTGGAACTGACCGAAACATCGGGTCCGGATCTGCGTCAGATGCGGCGACGCATGCAGATGATCTTCCAGGATCCCTATGCCTCGCTCAATCCTCGCATGACGGTCGGCAGCATTGTGGGCGAGCCGTTGGACGTCCACCAGTTGGGCAATTCCAAGACCGACCGGCAGGAGCGTGTGCGCGAACTGCTGGAAATTGTGGGCCTCAACCCCTATTTCGTCAATCGCTACCCCCATGAGTTCTCGGGCGGCCAGCGGCAGCGGATCGGCGTGGCCCGGGCCTTGGCGGTCAATCCCTCCTTCATCGTCTGCGACGAACCGATTTCAGCTTTGGACGTGTCCATTCAGGCTCAGGTCATCAATCTGCTTGAGGACCTGCAGCGGGAACTGCAGCTGACCTATCTGTTTATTGCCCACGACCTGAGCGTGGTCCGGCACATCTCGGACCGCATTGCCGTGATGTACCTCGGCAAGATTGTGGAACTTGCCGAGCGCACCGAGCTGTACGAGAACCCGCGCCACCCCTATACGGAAGCCCTGCTGTCCGCCGTGCCGGTGCCCGACCCCGTGGTCGAAGCCAAGCGTCAGCGCATCATTCTGGAGGGGGACGTGCCCAATCCGGCCTCCCCGCCCACCGGCTGCAACTTCAGTACCCGTTGCCCCAAGGCCATGGACCGCTGCTTCCAGGAGGAGCCGGAGTTCCGCGACGTGGGCGACGGCCACTACGCGGCCTGCTTCCTGAACGAGGAATAACCATTCCCGGGGTCGGCATATTTTCGGCTCCGTACGATCCGTTTCAATCGCCTGTCCCGGACGGACAGAGGAGACAAAACATGAAGAGACTTGCTTGGCGCCGGCTGTTGGCCGGTGCAACCCTGGTGGCGTTTGTGTTGCCGTTGCTGGCGGCCTGTACCACCGTGGCCGTGCCCACACCCATGGAAGCGGCTCCGACCGGCCCCATTCAGGGCGGAACCTGGACCGAAGCCAGCAGTGCCGACGGCACCATCCTGAACCCGATCCTGGCCTCCGACTCGGCCAGTTTCGACATGATGCCGTACTTCCCGGGCCTCCTGGGTACCAACCCCAAGACCGGTGCGGTGGAGGCCACCGAGATGGCCGAAAGCTGGACCGTTTCCGAGGATTCCCTGGTCTGGACGTTCAATCTCCGACCAGGAGTTACCTGGAGCGACGGTGAGGCCGTGGACGCCCACGACTTCAAGTTCACCTACGATGCGATTGCCAGCGAACTGGTGGAGACGCCCCGCAAGGCCAACGTGGCGGGGATTGAGAGCATCGAGGTTCTCGACGACCTGACTGTCCGGGTAACGTTCACCGATCTCAAGTGCGACGGCCTGCTCGACCTGGGCCTGGGCTGGCTGCCCAGCCACCTGTTTGCCGAGGACTTCTCCGACATCATGGACAGTCCGCTCAACACGGCACCCACCGTCACGGCCGAGGCCTTTGGCTTCAAGGAGTGGCAGCGGGACAACTTCATCGCCATGGAGAGCAACGACGGCTTTTGGAAGGGCGCGCCCAATATGGATGGCCAGATCATCCGTGTTATTCCGCAGGCCAGCAGCCGTCTGGCCGCCCTGGAGAATGGCGAGATTGACGTCATGGGCTTGGAGCCGACCCAGTTGACCCGGGTCGGGCTCAACCCGGATCTGAACATCTTCAAGTTCAAGGACGACGGCTACAGCTACATCGGCCTGAACCAGGCCAATCCCGCCAATCCCCTGTCGGGCCAGGATGAGGACGGCAACCTCGTCGAGCAGGATCCCCATCCGATCCTGAGCGACCTGATGGTGCGGAAGGCCATGGCACACAGCCTGGACTACGAGGCGATCATCAACAAGGTCTACCAGGGCCAGGGTTACAAGCTGGCCAGCAACGTGCTGCCGGCCGTGGGCTGGGCTCATGATGCATCCATCGAACCCTACGCCTACGACCTGGAAGCCGCGGCCGCCCTCTTGGACGAGGCCGGTTGGACGGACAGTGATGGCGACGGCGTGCGCGAGTGCAACGGTTGTGCCACCGCCGAGGCCGGCGTCCCCCTGTCCCTGAACCTCAAGACCAATGCCGGCAACTCCACCCGCGAGGAACTGGGCGTGCTGGTCCAGGATCAGCTCAACAGCATCGGCTTCGACATCGAGTTCGAGGCGATCGAATTTGGCGTGTTGGTCGGTGAACTGCTGGGCCAGACCTACGAGATGGTGATTATCGGTTGGACGGGACTGGGCACGGACCCCAACGACGACTCTTTCTGGCACTCAAAGTTCGACACGCCGGGTAGCGGCTTCAACTTCGTCAGCTACCAGAACCCGCGGGTTGACGAACTGTTGGAGCTGGGCCTCGAAACCCCCGGCTGCGCAGCCGAGGATCGGGCTCCGTACTACTATGAAATCCAACAGATCATCCACGACGAGATCCCCTACCTGTTTGTGACCGGCAGCATCGGCAACGTCGGTTATTCCAACCGCTGGGAAGGTATCGACCCGGGGACCTGGAGCTTCTCCTGGAACATCCACGAATGGGCCCTGACGGAATAGGTCTTGCCCTGACTGTCGATACGACGTTTTGATTTTTTGAGCGCGGCCGGGCCGACTTCCCACCGGGAAGCGGCTTGGCCGTCGGCACCACGGACCCCGGTTTGTAACGGTCCGCGACATGACCCGATACATCATCCGGCGCCTTCTGCAGGCGATACCTACTCTGTTGGGCATCAGCCTGCTCGGTTTCACGCTGATCAAGGTGGCACCCGGCGACTACGTTCTCATGTCCACCTTCGACCCTTCAATCACAGCCGAGGTGCGTGACGAGTTGCGGCGGCAACTGGGACATGATCAACCGATTCCCATTCAGTACGTGGAGTGGCTTACGGGCGTTTCGTTGCGGAGCGGCGATGTGGTTGACACCATGGCGCCCATATCCCAAAACTGCCGCTACTTCGGCAGTCTGGACTTCACCTTCTGCGATCGCGGTGGTGGGTTGCTCCGCTGGGACCTCGGCTACAGCCTGGTCACCAAGGAGCCGGTTTGGGACATGCTGCGCAGCCGGATGCCGGCCTCGTTCGAGCTGGGTGCTGTGGTTCTGGTCCTTACCTTTCTGTTTGGCGTACCTCTGGGATTTCTCAGTGCCCTGTTCCGGGGTTCGGCCAAGGACCAGGGGATCCGGCTGTTGTCGGTAACCGGCCAGGCCGTACCTATCTTCTGGATGGGCATCCTTTGCATATTTGTCTTCAGTGTGCTTCTGGGCTGGCTCCCAGTCGGTGGCCGCATGACGATTTCATTGGACATGAAGTTCAGTTTGGTGGACCGCATTCGTCACCTAATCCTGCCCTCCTTCGTGTTGTCACTGGGCGGGGTTGCCTTCCTGACCAAGCTGGTGCGGACCCAAGTGCTGGAGGTGGTGGAGCAGGACTACCTGCGGACCGCGCGCGCCAAGGGTCTTGGGCCGTTTGCCCTGTGGACGCGCCATGTACTGCGCAACGCCATGCTGCCGCTGGCCACGGTACTGGGCCCGACGATTGTGGGTGTGATCGATGGAGCCTTGGTGGCTGAAACGATCTTCGCTTGGCCCGGTATGGGGCGTCTGACTTGGTTCTCCGCTCTGCAGCGGGACTATCCCATGATCATGGGCGCGGTCATGTTCTTCTCCGCCCTAACGATCCTGGGCTATCTGATTTCGGACATCCTCTACGCGGTTATCGATCCGCGCATTCGGCTGTAATGAATTCGGTGGCAGCGCGAGGAATCCGATTTGACTTCCACAACGGTTGACCAGCCCTTGTCTGCCGTGGCGAGCTCGACGTTGTCGTCCAGGCCGCCCAAAACCTTTCTTACCGTCACGCTCGAGCGGATCCGGGCGGATGCGATGACGATGGGTCCGTTGCTGTTCATCATTCTGATCGGCCTGCTGGCACTGTTGGCGAATCCCTTGGGCGATGTGCTGGTGGGCGTGGAGCCCAACCACACCAACTTGGACGCTGCCTTGCAGCCGCCACTTCTCCCAACCATGGTGCGCCGCTTGGTGGGCCTTGACCACGGAGTTGCTGACTCGCTGTTGGAGGTGTCGGGTGGCATCACCCACTGGATGGGCACGGATAGTCTGGGCCGGGATCAACTGGTACGGCTGTTGCATGGTGCTCGGATCAGCATGCTGATCGCCTTCTGCGCGGCTGGAATTGCCTTCGTCCTGGGCACCACGATTGGCATGTTGGCAGGCTTTCTGGGAGGCTGGGTGGACGACTTGATTCTGTGGTTGATCAACACCTTCAGTTCGCTGCCCACATTATTTGTCCTGATTCTCCTGACTGCCGTCTACAAACCCAACGCCATTCTCCTGACCCTGTTTCTGGGGTTCTTCGGTTGGATCGGTCCGGCGCGGTTCACGCGCGGGCAGGTGTTGCAGATCAAGACCTTGGACTATGCAACCGCCGCCCGGGCACTGGGCGCCTCCCGACTGCGCATCATGTGGTACCACATCCTGCCCAACACGATCCCGCTGATCATCGTCCTGATCATGGTGCAGATCGGTTCTTTGGTTTTGGCGGAGTCCGTACTCAGCTTCTTGGGCTTCGGGGTTCAACCGCCCCAAGCCACTTGGGGCAGCATGCTGTCCAATTCCCAGAACTTCCTGTTCCTGCAGGATCCCACCACCGGCAGTTTTGTGGCTTGGCACCTGATCTTCCCGCCGGGCATCCTGATTTTCCTGACGGTCCTGGCACTCTACCTGCTGGGTGACGGCCTGCGGGATGCCATTGATCCGCAACTGCGTGTTGACCGGCAACGCTGAAGAGAGTACACGTTACGTGTCGACTGCCGAGGCAGCTCTCTTTGCGGCCGACTGGAGACGCCTTCGCGCGCGCTGGCCGCAGGCGTGCCGCAGCCATGTATCCATGGAAGTGGACGATCCGTTTCTGACGACGTATCCCCAGAATTTGCTGAGGGATGGCAGAGCCGCGGAAGTCTGCTACCTTCTCTACCGCGGCCAACCACAAACGGGCATTCTGCTCCACACCAAGAGCTACTACCCGGAACAGGCCTACCGGCTGCCCACCGGCGGGCTGGCACCGGGAGAAGATCCGGTGGCGGGGGTTGTGCGGGAAGTGGCGGAGGAAACCGGCCTGGAGGTGCGGGAGGAACCGGCGGGGCTCAGTACCGGTTGCATCGCGGACTTCGCCGGTCTGTTGACCTACGGCTTCCGGCATCGGCGGCTGGAGCGGGAGTTCACCTTCGCCTCCTTCATGTTCGCGATCCAAGCGCCAAGCGGCATGGAACCGCAGGTGGTCGACGAGACCGAGCAGATCACAGGCTGGGCGTGGTGTCCTCCGGGCGATCTGCACCGGGTTGCCGCCAACTTGTGTGCCCTGAAGGAGCGGACACCCAGTTGGGCCGATTGGGGCGGCTTCAGGGCGGCGGTTCACGCCGAGGCGGCGCGGTACTTCGAAGCCCGCGGCCCGTCCGGTGTCGGCAGTCGCAGAGCGGCTTGAGTTCGGCCGGGCTGGATTGGGACGGCGGATCCCGCCGGCCCGCCGCGAACCCTTCTACCAATCCGCGTCGGCGTAGAACTGATCCAGGTCGTCGAAGCCGTCCTCCAGGACGTGTTCCGCGGCAAAGTGTTCACACAGGGCAATCACCGAGTCAGGCTGGGCCATCCAGGTCCAGTCCCAAATCTGATCCATCTCGGTGGCGACGACCCCTTCCATGGACCGAATGTGCCGCATGGTGAACTCCGCCAGGTCCGCGCCCGGGGAGCCGAGCAGCAGAAGGGACAGGTCGTCGGCCTGGCCGTTGTAGGAATTGAGCGACCACACCACGCGCACGGGATCGTCGGCCGGCAGCATCGCGCAACGCTCCTGGACGGATCGATCCTGACCGGGTGCCACCGTTACCTCCAGGAAGGCGGAACAGGCTTCGGTGTGGGGCAGGACCTCCATTTCAAGGTCCAGCAACAGATCCAGGTCGGCCGAACCACTGAAGCTGAAGGCCGTGCGCGTTTCGCGCACGCCGGCCACGCTCCGGATTTGGTCCAGCATCAGGCTCTCGAAGCTGGTGAAGTCCTCCACCAGGCAGACCAGGCGGCAGTCGCCCCGGTTCCGGAAGGTGTTGAGCCACAGGGGGGTGGCCCCGCTGCTGTACCAGACCTGCAGATTCTCCTGCAACGCCTGGTGGACGGAACTGTCGCGGCCGCTTTCGACCACGGCGTCCACGAATGCAACCTGGAGGCCGGTGCGCTTGTCTTCAAGCATGGCTGTCATGGGTTCGGAATGACCGTCCGGCGGTGGCGGCCGATCAGCGGCTGTCCAGCGTCTGGGTGCGCACGACCAGCAGGTACTCGGTCAAGCGGGTGCCGAAACTGGATACGGTGACCAGAATCTCGCCGCCCGCGGGATCGTACCATGCGACGGTTTCGACCTTCGGGTCCATGGAGGAGGTCCGCCAGTGCAGCTCGTGGCTGTCCGGATCGTACCGGTTGCTTTCCAGATCCAGGTCCTGATCACTGAGCGAGACCAGGACGAAGGAGATTAGATTGGCGTCCGCGGGCACCGGGTAGCGCCAATGCTGGACGGCGCCCGGCTCGATCTCCCTCGCCACCACGCCCATCTCCGGCAGTCGCGCGGGCGGCTCGGCAATCCCAATGTCCAGGGTGTAGTAGCCAAACCCGTATCGCGTGTCAACGCCGATGTAGTAGTCCCCGGCCGCCGGTGCCAGGAAGGTTACGGGGCTGGCCTGCATGTCGTCCCGGACTGGGCGTTGGCGGCCGAAGACGAGGCCGTGGGCAGCCACGATGGCGGGGGACTTGAGTTCAAGGGTGACCAGCTGGCCCGCGGCCGGAACATGGAAGCCGTGCAGGTTCAGCGGATCGTCCTCGCCCTGCGAGGCGGACTGCTGGCCTCCGGCATGACTGAAGAACGTCTGAACCGGCTCCACTCCCAGTTCCAGGCGGAAGTGGGCGGTTCCCTGGCCGGCCGTGCGTGTGACCGTCACCAGATAGGAGGCGGGCGTCAACAGAAGTTCCGCGATCCGTTCCGTTGACAGCGGTGTGGCACTGCGTGCCACCTGCCGGGTGGGTTCCGACAGGGGCTGGACGGAGAGGTCCAAGTCGCCACCGAAGTCCGAATCCAGCGCCAGGTTGGCCACGACCCCGTCGTCCAGCGTCAGGCGGTAGTGCAGTGTTTTGCGATTCGGTGCCAGCGTGCCTTCCGCCACCGAGTTCAGGTAGAGCGGAGTCAGTTCGGTGGCGCTGGGCTGCAGCAGTGTGAAGGAGGGGGCAATCCCGCCCTCGGCTCGTTCCAGCACCATGTCGTACAGGCCGCCGGCCGACCAGAAACTCAGTGTGGCCTCCGTGCGCACTTCCGCGGCCAGGTCGAGATCGGCTCCTTGCAGGCGGAGTTGGAACGGGGCTGCCGGACCGTCCTCCAGCCGCAGAATCCATTCGGTTGGGCCGGCCTGCTCGGGAATGCGCAGCTGGGCATGCAGGTTGGGCACGTCCAGGCTCTGGCTGGGCAGGTGCTGGCCCGGATCGACGTGGCGGACAACGGCCGGGTTGACGGAGTAGGTGCCGTGGTGCCGCACGACCGCGAAATCGAAGGTGGCGTCGTCCAGGGCCGCGAAGGTGAATTCGTAGGTTCCGGGTCGCAGGGTCAGGTCAATGGGGGTGAACGGGTTGGCGAAGAGCGGGTCGCCGCCGGCGGCGGACACCGTTACCTGTACCTGCTGTGCCACGGGCAGAAGTCCGGTTGTCAGGCGATAGCGGCCCACCTGCTCCACATCGAGCTTGTAGACGGCCTCGTCCCCCGCCAGCAATTGCACTGCATGGATGTCGCCCGGTTGCATGGGCAGCTGCGCGGCTTCCGGCGTCACCGGCGCGGCTTCCTGGGCCAGAACGCTGGCAGGCAGGACCGCGGCCGCGGCGATCAGGCAACAAAGGAACAGGACCGCGGGCAGGGCGCGCGGCCGGTGAGGAGAAATGTTGGTCATGGGGGTGTGCCGGATGGTGGGGTGCAGGCTGAAGTTGTTGCCTGTGGTTGGGATGGTCGCAGCCCCGAGCCCTGGTTTGGCAGGGCTTCAGAGCTCGATGGGAGACCAATCGTAACGGGCCTTTTCGGCCAGGATGATGCTGCAGACTTGTTCCACGGTCACTTCCTGCAGGTTGTCGCGGTTGACGACCACGTATTGGAACTCGTTGATGCGCTTCATCTCCTGCCGGGCTTCGGCAATCCGCATTCTCAGCTGGCCGGGCGGATCCGACTTGCGTTCCTTCAGGCGGGTTACCAGTTCGTCCTCGGACGGTGCCGTCAAAAAGATGGTGATGGCCTCCGGAATCAGCCTGCGGATGGTTTCCGCGCCCTGGACGTCGATGCGCAGGATGACATCCTGATCCCTGTCCAGGGCCGACTGCACCTGTTCCTTGGGAATTCCCTTGTAATCGCCGTAGACGTTGGCATATTCGAGAAATTCGCCCTGTTCGATCATGTCGGCGAACCGACTCTTGTCGACAAAGTGGTAGTCGACCCCGTCAATCTCGCCGGGGCGGATGGGACGCGTGGTGGCGGTCACGATGAAGTGGGCGCCGGGCATCCGCTTCTTGAGGCCGCTGAGCGTGGTGTCCTTGCCGACGCCGCTGGGGCCGGAGAGCACGACAACCAGCGGCCGCTGATGGCAGACCGCCTCGTAGATGTGAGACGGATCCTGCTCCTGCACCTCGTTGCCGGCATTGTCCTCAGGCATCAGCATGGCAGGAATTGTAGGACTCGCCAGGGCCGGATCCCAAAGATTCGGTATCGGTGTCAGAAGCGATGGAACTCGTCAATCGACCAGACGAAGACCGAGGCTCCCCCCAACTGTTTCTCCACGGGATCCGGGAGGTGCAGTTCGCCCAGTTCCATGACCGGGGGCAGAGGCGTGACGAACCGCGTGCGGGCCTGGCAGGTCTCCCGAATCAGATCCAGGAGGCGCTGGACATCCTCGTCCTCGACGCCGCAGTAGATTGTGGCATTGCCTTCATGGAGGTAGCCGCCGCGCGAGTTGACAATGGTCGCGCTGAATCCCTGGCCGGACATCGAGTCGAGCAGTGCGCTGCTGTCCTGATAACGCACCACGGCCATGACCATCTTCATGTGACTGCCTTTGCCGCAACAGGCAACAGGACGGAGACCCCGTCCCAAATTTGGGCGTGGACCGCGGCCGGGCTCCCTTTGGCATCCACGGTCAACCAGTGCTCCGGATGCTGCCCGGCCAGCTCCAGATAGCCTTCATAAACGCGTTGATGGAAGGCAAGGTCCAAGGCATCCATGCGGTTCCATTCGCGCGTACCGGCATCCGCCAAACGGAACTGTGCCTCCTTGCGCTCCTCCGTCAGGCATCGGGCCAACCCATCCGCCGGGGGAATGTCCAGGAATATGCGCAGGGACGGTTCCAGGCCGCCGGTGGCGTATTCGATCATGGGCCTGAGCAACGACAGATCCTGGCGGTGGCCAAACCCCTGATAGGCAAGGGTGCTGTCGGCGAACCGGTCGCACAGGACGATGCGGCCTTGGTCGAGGGCGGGTTCGAGCACTTCCGTGACCAACTGGGCCCGGGCCGCGGCGAAGATCAGGGTTTCGGCCCGGACATCCAGGGGCTGGCCGGGGTGGTTCAGCAACACGTCGCGCAAGGCTTCGCCCACGGCCGTGCCGCCCGGCTCCCTGACCGCCAGAACCCGGTGGCCGGCACCTTCCAGGCGTTGGGCCAGCATCGCGGACTGCGTGGTCTTGCCACTCCCTTCCGGACCCTCGAACGTGAGGAACAAGCCCCGGCGGGACATCATGTGCGCTGCCGGAAAATCTTGACCCGGCGATGGGGTTCCCGTCCCAGGCTGTTGCTGGCGAGGTTGGCCGCCCGGGCCAACTGGTGCTGCTGGTCCCGCACCACCGAAGGCTGGGGCGACAGCTCGATGTTGTCCAGCCCGGCGCCAACCTTGCGGATCGCGGCCTGCGTTTCGCGGATGGCGGCATCGTAGGGATCCAGGTCGGTGGAACCCAGGTGGAAGAGATCCACCAGCATGCGCTCCATTTGGGAGGCCGTGTTGTTGCGCAGGACATAGACCGGAATGTCGGCGCGCTCCGACAGGGACAGCACGTGCGACTGCGTCCGGTAGTGGTTGCGCAGGGTGACCACCACGTCCGCGTGGCTCAGGTCCGTGACGAAGGAGACCGGCACGTTCAGGTTGCGGGAGGCGGCCCGCAGCTTGTTCTGGCCGATGCCGAAGGGGAAAACGCGCAGGGTCTGATGGCGCGCGCCATTGGCGCCGTTGGCCTCGGGGGACCGGGTTGCGGATGCGGACCGATCCCGGCGATGGAAGGTCTCCGCATCGATGTTCAGGTCCCGGGCGGTGCTCCGTCGCAGGCCGGCCGACCGCGAAAACTGCTCGGAGGGTCCCTGGGTGTCCGTCAGTTCATGCTGGATGGCGCCGGACTCGTCCACTTGGCGCAGTTCCGGCTTGAGTTTCCAGCCGCGCAGCAGACCATCCACGGCACTGCCCACATCCTGGTGCAGGACCATGCGCTGGCGTTCCTGGATTTCGATCAGGACATCGAAGGTGGGGGGCGCCCGTCGTTCCAGGACGGTCTTGCGGGTGCCGCGCCGCCGCGCCTCCTCGTCCGACAGGGTGACGCTTTCGAGGCCGCCCACCAGATCCGAGAGGGTTGGATTCATGATCAGGTTCTCGAGCGTGTTGCCGTGGGCCGTGCCAATCAGCTGCACGCCCCTTTCGGCGATGGTGCGGGCGGCCAGGGCCTCGAGCTCCCTGCCGATTTCGTCGATGATGATGGTCTCGGGCATGTGGTTTTCCACCGCCTCGATCATTACCTCGTGCTGCAGGTCCGGAGTGGCCACCTGCATGCGCCGGGCGCGCCCGATGGCGGGATGGGGAATGTCCCCGTCGCCCGCAATCTCGTTGCTGGTGTCCACGATCACCACGCGTCGATCTTCGGCGAGGACGCGGGCGGCCTCGCGCAGGAGGGTGGTCTTGCCGACGCCGGGCCGTCCCAGCAGCAGGATGTTGCGGCCGCCTTCGATCATGTCGCGGATGATCTCGATCGTGCCCGATATGGCCCGGCCGACGCGACAGGTGAGGCCGATGATTTGGCCGTTGCGGTTGCGGATGGCGGAGATGCGGTGCAGGGTGCGCTCGATGCCCGCGCGGTTGTCGCGGCCGAAGTCGCCGATGCGGCGAATGGTTTGCTCCAAATCGTCGAAGCCGATTTCCCGGGTGCCCAGCCTGTCGTCTTCCTGGCTGAAGCGCGCCTCGGGCAGCCGCCCCAGGTCCATGATTACCTCCACCAGTTCCGGCCTTCGGGGGTCGGTGTCCAGCAGTTCCCGCAGGGGAGGCGGCAGCACGGCCAGCAGCTGCTCCAGATTGTCGACGATGGTCAGGTGCATGCCGGCCGCGGGGCGGAGACGCCGCGTGGAAGCAAGGGATAAGGGCCCAGCCGCGTCGGACAGCTGGAGGAGGGCAGGGGAGCCAACACCTGGGCGCGCGCCGGCAGGCAGGCCTCACGCGGGTCGCGCAGGCGGGGGAACGGGACGGAAACGGGTGCCGGGAGTGTCAAATACGAAGGCAGGGACTTCTGGATTCCGTACGCGCAGTATACAACTTGGAGCGTTCCCTGATACTGTCGCGGCATCGGAAACGGGTTGTGGCGGGGTCGGTTCCGCCCGGTGTCCTTGGGAGCCGGATGGGGGACGGATGTGGCGCGAGGCTTTAACATGGGGTTCCCGTGAACCAATGTGGACGTCTGCCGCCGTGCCTCATGTCGGGCGGAGCCTTTGTGCCGCCGCGTCCACCACCTTGAGGAGCCATTCCCGTGAGCGGTCCTTCCCGCCTGTCGCAATTTGCCCTGCCGGTGCTGTCCGTGCTGATGTGCCTGCTGGCCGCCTGTACCGCCCTTCCCTTCGGTTCCGTCCCCATGACGGGGAGCACCTGGCTGATGGAGGGAGGCAATCCCCAGCGCCTGCGGACCTCCGGGGACGGTCTGGCGCCGCCCCTGGTCCGCGAGCGGGAGATCGAGATTGAGGGTGCGGGACTGTTTGCCAGTCCACCGTCCATCGGTCCGGAGCACCTCTACGTCGACATGGAGGGGGGCTTGGACGCGGTGGCGGCCGCCGACGGCAGCCGCACCTGGCGGATTCGCCTGAAGGGCTTTTACCTCTCCCCCGTGGTGGACGGGGACCGCGTGTACGTGCGGGCCGAGGCGGGCAACCAGGGGGCCCTGATCGCCCTGGATGCGGGAAACGGCGATCTTTTATGGCAGTTCGACTTTCCCGAAGTGGGCAGCGATGCGGAGAACATGGGCGGTCACGTGACAGCGCCCTTGCCGGCCGGCCGCAGCCTTCTGATCGCGAGCGGTCGCAACCTGCACGCCGTCGACCATGACACCGGCACGGAGGTGTGGCGCGCGCGCCTGGCGGAACCGGTCACGTCCTCGGTTGCCCTGGGTGACGGCTTGGCCTATGTCGCCGACTTTTTCAATATCTACGCTTTCGACACAGAGTCGGGGGCGGAAGTGTGGCGGCATGGCGACGAGCAGGTGGCACAGTTCTTTGCCCCGGTGGTGGTGGACGGTCAGGTCCACGTGTCGTTCCAAAACTCCTTTCGGGCCCTGGACGGCGAGACCGGCGATGTGGTTTGGGAGGCGGACCCGGCGGTCGGCTCCGTGATCCCAGCCGGAGCCGCCGGGGACCGGGTCTACAGCAAGTCCGGGCATCGGCTGCGCGCCCACGATTTGCAGACCGGGGAGGTGCTCTGGACCTACGAGACGCTCAACTTCGTGTCGCTGCCGGCCATTTCGCATGGACACCTCTATGCCGTAATCCGCTTTGGGGAAGGCAGCCACCTGGTAGCCCTGGACTCCGGGGACGGTACGGAGGTCTGGCGGTCGGCGCGCATGGACTTGGCCCGCACGGCACCGGTCATCGCACTGGGTCGGGTATGGGTCAGGAATGGCCAAGGTGGTTTAGTCACCTTCCTGCCTGCGAATTGAAAGGAGCCCGACGTTCGCCCGGTGCCCATGGGACCGGTGAGGCAGGGCGATTGCATCTAAATTGGTTTGGGCTTGAGGCCAATCGGTTGGCCCAGATAGTTCTTGTCCCAGCCCGCCGGCCGCCGCTTGTTGGCGATGCCGCCCTTGGCGGTGGTCTCGCGGTACAGCAGCAACTGTGTTGTTTGTCAAGTAGGGATCACTGTTAACAAGGCACCTGGTCCCGGCAGTGGCGTTCGGACTCGACCCAGACCAAACTGGCCAAGTCGCACCACTTCCGGTCGGGGTCGGCATGGGCGAGCAGGGCGGGGTCGCCGGTCGTCCAGCAGCGGCGGGTTTCGATGCGCCCGTGGT
>CAZMKQ010000080.1:0-21812 GCA_964566955.1 uncultured Caldilineaceae bacterium
AGTCCCTGCTGCTGCAAATGGGACAGCCCACGCAGTCGGAGAAGTCCACGCTGGGTGGACGCGCCGACCATGAAATCCAATTGGGCAACCGGATGTATGTCTTCGAGGTGAAGTACAACCGGTCCCTCGACGCGGCCCGCCGGCAGATTCGGGACCGGCAGTACGGACGCGAGCACCTGGGCCGCGGGTGGAAAGTGGTGGCCGTGTCCCTGAACCTCCGTCGCAACCCAGACGGCATCGCCCTGGAGTGCGCAACGGACGCCTTGGGCGAACTGCTGGGCGTACGCGACGAGGCCCTGCCGGAGGGAGGTGGAACCTTCCCGGGTATGGGGTGACGTTGATGCAGTCCACAACGAGGGATCCTCTTGGGTTGTCTTGGCAACCCCATGGCAGGGGCCCCTCGTCGTCTGTGAAAACGAAACCAATATCAATGAGAGTGAAACAGTGCCTGTCAGGGCAATCGCATGACGGGGCAGCGACCAAAAGCGGCTGCTGGACGCAATGCTCCTCGCGGTTCCCGAACTTGGAAGCAACAGCTTTCGGATGCGAAAGCATGACCGCGCGTCTCGAACTGATGGAACGCATCACCGTGCGCCAGGATGTCTTCGCCGGCAAGCCGATCATTCGCGATCTAAGAATCGCCGTGGAACAGGTCCTCGGCATGCTCGCGGCCGGCGACACGGCTGAGACGATCTTGCACGAATATCCCTTCCTGGGGCCTGAGGACATTCAAGCCTGCCTGCTCTACGCTCACCGCTCAATTACCGGTGAGGATGTGCACGATCGCATACCGGTCAGCGGACCGTGAGATTCTTGCTCGATGTCTGCGCCGCGTCGCGCAGCATGCAGACGACATTGACCGCGCTCGGGCACGACGTGCTGTCGGAGACGAAGCACGCGCCGTAGGCCACCGACGAGGAGCTATTCGCCCTGGCGCTGGTTGAAGAACGGGTCCTGATCACCGAGGACAAGGACTTCGGCGAACTGGTCTTCGTGCGCCGATTGCCTCATACATGCATCATCCGCTTCAGCGCCATGCCGGTCGCGGAGAAAGTTGCGATGATGCGCCAGTTGATTGAGAGTGAAGCGGAGGCGATGCAGCAGTTGCTACCCCTCAGAAGGGCAGAGGGGTTCCGGATGCCGTCGTCAGGTCGGCGTACGTGGCCTGCAGCTTCGCTGTAACAGGGCCTATGGCCCCGGTGCCAATGATGCGACCGTCCACTTCCAGTACCGGGGTCAGTTCGCCCATGGTGCCGGTGGTGAAGCACTCGTCCGCACCGTAGACGTCGGCCATCGTAACCCGCATCTCGCGGCAGGGCTGACCGAGGTTCCGGGCCATCTCCAGCACAACGCCTCGGGTAATGCCGGGCAGGCAGCTGTCGGCCCATGGAGTGCGCAGTTCACCGTCCTGCACCAGAAACAGGTTGGTGGCGTTGGTCTCCGCCACGTAGCCGGCCAGGTCGAGCATGATGGCATCGTCCGCACCGGCCAGGTTGGCGTCGATTTTGGCCAGGATGTTGTTGATCAGGTTGTTGTGGTGGATTTTGGAATCCAGGCTCTGGGGCGAATTGCGGCGCCAGGTCGAAGTGACGAGGCGGATGCCGGACCGCTTGTAGACCGGCTGTTTCCATTCGGCCAGGACGATGAGGCAGCTGCCGTACTGGTTGAGTCTGATGTCCATGCCGGAGGTAACCTTCATGCCCCGCGACAGCGTCAGGCGGACATGGACCCCGTCCCGCATGTTGTTGGCCTGCAGGGTTTGGAACAGCGCCTGCTTGATGCTGTCCCGGCTCGGAATGTCGGCGAAGTGCATGGCCCGTGCAGACCGCAGCAGCCGATCCAAATGGGCATCCAACTGGAAGACGCGTCCGTCGTAGACGCGCAGGCCTTCCCACACGGCGTCGCCGCCCTGTACGGCGCTGTCGAACACGGAGACCTTGGCCTCCGCGCGCGGCAGGAGTTCCCCGCCCACGTGAATCAGGATGTCCGCGTTGCGGCTGTCCGGAAGGACCGGGTCCGGTGTCATGCGTGGTCCTCCTTCGGTTCCAACGCGACTTGGCGCAAGGCCGTGTAGTACGGCAGGCATTCCTGCAGAAGGTCATTCAGGTGGTCGGGAAACGGTTCCGCAGGAGCCGTCCAGGGATTGAACCCCGTGGTTTTGTGAGCCGCCGCATACCAGTGGGGAGCCCAAACCCCTTCTTCGGGTTTCGGACCGGCCGGCCACGACAGCATGGCGGGTTCGAAGGGGATGTCCAGATGTCGGCACAGCAGGCGCAACACGGCCTCCGGCTGGTTCTGGAGCAGTCGCGAGTCCACGACGGCGGGTTCCTGTCCCAAGTCGGCGAGGATTTGGTACAACTCCAAGTGCAGGGCAAGGCCCGTGTCGTCCAGGTTCGGGGCATCCAGGACCTTACCCAGGGACGGAAGCATGAAGCGGGGATCGCGGATGAGCAGGAAGTGTTTGCCTTCCCGCAGGAAGGACCGGTCGAGATCCAGCAGGTGGTGGGTCATCTGTTTGAAAAACACGACAGGCTTGGCGGCGGGACCACAAAACTGTTGTGAGATGACCTTGTGGGGATCCCTTTCCTGACTGGCGATTACCTCCTTCGCCACCGGATGCGCCGCACCCGTGGCCGCCAGGTAGGAGGCGTACAAAGGCTCATCCACCACCAGCGTGTCGGACCGCTGCCGGAATGCGTACATGGTGGCCGTGGAGATGTTGCGCGGCCCGGACCACATGTGGACACGCAACGGATCGGAATACATGGTGGGATGGCTGTGGGGTGTGTGTGATCGGAGCAACTTGGCTGGGGACCGCCGACGTGGTGCAGAATGGGTGGACCAACCGCCGCGGGATTACCTACGGGAGAGAGTGAACATGCAGGAACTGAGAGTGGGAATCATTGGAATGGGCATCGGGCGCGCGAATGCCATCGCCCTCGATTCGTCCCCGCGCTGTCGGGTCACGGCTCTCTGCGACATTCTACCTGAGCGCATGCCCGAAATCGCGGCTCAGATTCCCAGCCAACCGGACCTCTTTTTCACGGATCACCACGAGCTTTGTGCCAGTGACGAGGTGGACGCGATCTTCGTGGGCACGCCCAATCAGTTCCATGTGCCGGTGGCGATGGATGTGCTTAATGCAGGCAAGCACGTAATGGTGACCAAGCCCTTGGCCGATGCACTGCAACCGGCCGAGGACCTGGTTGCGCTTGCCGAATCCACGGGACTGGTCAACATGATGTCCCTGTCCACCCGTTACAGCCCGGCTGTCCAGTTTCTGGGACACCAAGTGCGGCAAGGGGCCATGGGCGAGATTTACTACGCGCGGGCGCGCAGTGTGCGCCGGGACGGAATCCCGGCCTGGAGCCCTGGTTTTGTGCGGGAGGGCGGCGGTGCCTTCCGGGATATGGGAGTCCACTATCTGGACTCGGCCTGGTGGGCGATGGGCCTGCCGGAACCGGAGTCCGTGATGGGAGTGGCCGGAGCCAAGTTCGGCCCCCGCGGCCAAGGCTACTTCTCGATGGAGGGCCGGGTCCGGCCGCCGGAGGAGTACTGGCGGCAGTTCAGGGCGGACGACTACGGAGGCGGAATCGTTCGTTTCCGGAACGGTGCCGGCTTGATCATCGAGAGTTTTTGGGCCAGCCACCAGGAACCGGAACAGCAGATTGAGCTGTTCGGTACGGAGGGCGGCGCGACGCTCCACCCATTGACGCTGTTTCGAACGTGCGATGGCGAGCAGCAGAACATCGCGGTGGAGCAGCCGGAAGACAAACTCCAAGCCTGGCTGAACGTGGCCCAACACTTCATCGACTGCATTCTGGACGGTGTGGAATGCCAAGCCCCCTTGAGGCACGGCCTGGAGGTCCAGCGGATGATGGAGGGGCTCCTGGAGAGCGCACAAACCGGGCAACCGGTCTACTTCCCGGAATAGTCCTGGTTGCCCGTGGCCGGATCCGGTATTTGTGTGGCCCGCCGGTCACGGTGTTTGGCAGCCCCTGCGGCATGCAGGGGCTGAACACGGTCACTGCTCCCTCAGAGGCTCCCTGGTCTCTTCATCCACCACGGTGAGGGGTTCCCTTGGCACTGGCGTAAGGTCGTGCGCGTGCCAGAAATACTGATACTTGTCGGATTTCCAGTCCTTGTAGATTTCTTCCCAAGTCAGCTGTGACCCATGCGGCACCAGCACATAGTCCGTGATCGGATCGGAAGCCCGCTGATATCGGTAGTCGACAGACAAGCGAAGCCTGTCGCCTGAGCGGTTGGGGAGACCCCGATGCACGGTGTGGCTGTGGAAGAACAGGGCATCGCCCATCTCAAAGGGGCTGGACACCCATTTGCCTTCAACACTCTCCGTAAGGGTCTTTATGCCCCCGGCGCCAAGCGAAGGCGCAACTGGCAGGATGCCGACTTTGTGAGAACCTGCCAGAATGCTCAATCCGCCATGGCTTTGAGGGCAGGCTCCCAGCGGGATCCAGGCGGTCCAGACATCCGGATTGCCCTGGATGTGGAAAAAATCCTGATGTGCAGGTGTGGTGTGTTCCGTTGCGGACGGGAAAATGACTCTGGCTATGTTGGCTGGGTGAAGCATGACATCGTTGCCAAGCAGACTGGTCATCAGGTCCCCGACCGCCTGGTCGTGAGCCAGCGAATGAAACGACTCGAGCAGCTGAATACGCTCGTAGACCGGCTGGTGTTCCTCATCGCCATGGAGGGCTGCCGGACGATGGGTGATGGCTTCCAGAAGGTCGGTGCCCGGGGCAATCCAGCCGAATTCAAGGAGAATCTGGGCCATGTCCCTGCGGGTTTCCAGGATGTCGTCCTGATTGACCAATCCCTTCATGAACAAATACCCGTCGCGCTCAGCCCGTTCGCGCAGTGCGGATGGTTCGTGCAACAGGTCGTTGGAAACAATGAACGGTTCCATTGAACACACCTTTCCGGTGGGAGCGGGGGTTGGATGGAAGCCCAGGAGTTGGTTGGGTCTGTACCGGTCGTGTAAGTGTAATGCTTCTTGGACTTGGGTTGGTGCTGGTTCAAGGTACAGGCCAATCGCCAATCGCCGGTTTGCAGGGCATTCGTTGACACTGTTCCGGGCCCATGACGAAGAGCAACGGAATATTGCCGTGGCACAGCCGGAAGACAGGTGCCAGGTCTGGCTGAACGTGCCCCAACACTTCATCGATTGTATGCTGGACAGTGTGGTGTGTCAGATGCCTTTGCGTCACGGCTTGGAGGTTCAACGGAGGGATCCCGTAGCGGCCGCGTCTATGATTTCTGTGCGCACTGTGGAGGACGCCGCGCGCATGGATGGGGCCAATTTCCTGACCATCTACTTCCGCATCGTGCTGTCCGGAAGCAAAGGCTGACGGCCTTTGCCGCAGGCAGCCTGTTTCGCATCCCAAAACCATTTCGGCATTTGGAGAAAGCCATGGAGCGCCCGGATTACTCAATCATCCCCAACCAGATGAATCCTCTGCTGACTGCGGAATTGGAGCGCGATGTTGCGTTCTTCCGGAAGTGGGGTTACCTCATAGTCGAGGACGCGATCACCTCCGAACAAGTGGAAACGCTGCGGGAGGCCTTGGATGAGACCTTCGAGCGCAGGGGGGAAATGTTCACTCACCAACTACTGGAGGAGGATGACCGTTTCGCATTCCTGCTCGACAATTCGCCCGTACTGGACCGCATGCGGGCCATTCTGGGAAATTGCGTGCAGCTGCACAGCGCCACCGCCCGCGTGACCGAGCCCGGTACGCCGGATCAGGACTGGCATCGGGACATGCCTTGGCCCGTGGATCCCGAAGGGACCCCGTACGGCAGCGTGCCGGCCCAGATCAACTGCGGCTACTACCTGGACGCGCTGACGTTGGAAAACGGTCCCATCGCGGTGGTGCCTGGCAGCCAGAAGGCGTTGTTCAAGCCTCCGGAAGGACATCCCAAGTTCCCTGACGAACTCGTCGTCTTTGCCAAGCCTGGCCAGGCGGTCATGTTTGACGGCTGGATCTACCACCGCGGCATGGCCAACAAGTCGGAAGGGCGGCGGCGGACCTGCCTGATGTGCTACCAAAACGCCTGGATCAAGTCGCGAGAGCCGTTCGACGGCCCCAAAGTAGTGGAGTTGCGGGCCAACGGCACCAAGGATCAAAGATTGTTGCTGGGAGAAATCGAAAAGTGGTGATCCCCACCTTGCCTGCCCTTGGCCCTGCCCGCTCGTGGCCTTAAAGCAAGTTTCCAGTCTCGCTGGCTTTCACTGGAAGAGCGGCCAAGATGGCTCTTCGCCCCTTAATTCGGTGTTGATGCTATTGAGCCTGAAAGTCAGCTGGGTTCAGTTGGAACCAAGTTACCGTCCCGGCATCGATGACAGGCTGGATGTCCCGGTCGTTGCGGACGCTGGCGACAACGGCTGAGGCCTCGTGTCCGGTGCACTGTTTGAGTATTTCCGCATTGCGGATCGCGCGGCTTGTATCCCGGTGATCCCCGGTGTACGAGGCTTCCACCGCCACGTAGCGCGTTGTATCGGGATCTTGAACTTCCGTGGCTTCCATAACCAAATCGGCCCTGTAGAAACTGTGCCGATCGCCCGATTCGAACTTGTTCGCACCAAACCCGCGCACCATCCCGGTCAAGTCCTCGCGGCCCAGAAGGCGCACACACTCCAGGTTCAGGTCCTCCAGGATTTCGTCATAGCGGGACAATGCGACCCAATAGGCTGCATTTCCCTTCAGTTCGCCCACGTCGGTCTCGATCCGCTTGAGTGTGTTTTTGATCTCGGCCTGGCCCTCCTTGAGTTCGGCGACATCGGTACGGAGTTCGGCGACATCGGTGCGGAGTTCGGCGACATCGGTGCGGAGTTCGGTGTTGATTGTCCTCTGCTCACCTGCGAAGGCGCTGAACTCCTTTGACAACTTCGCCAATTGAGCGGATGTTTCCGCCAGGTTCTCGGGCATGGCGATCAACTCGGCGGACAGCACACGCCGGCGGACCTCATCCCTGAATTTGGGTGAGGTGTCCAATCTCTCCAGGAACTGCTGTTCCGTAACCGTGTCCCAGACCATGGCTCCCCCTTCGCGCCGGAATTGTACCCCAGACGATACTCCACTGGGCAAAAATTCGCCTTTTGGACAATGGTTGCAGTTTCATTGGCTTTGATGCGAGGCGTGCACCGGTATCTCTTGGAGGTGGGTCAGCCCTGTTCGGGTGTCTCGGGCCGTGGCGGTTGACAGACGGGCCGGGAAGTTGAATGCTCCCTGTGCTGTTGGCTTCAGCCTCCGGGCCGGATGCACTTGCGGTTCGAGCCGCACCCGGAAGATGCCCGGCCAATCCCCAGACCGGCTGGCACCGAGGACGCGGAAAAGCATTGCTCCCACGTCAACCGGCGGGTTTGATCAACGCCTTCAGGTTGGATAGGGGCAACCGCTCCATCAGGTAGCGAACTTCGCCGGTCGCGTACAGGGTGACCATGTATCCGGCGCTGGCGGCCAGGAAGATTATCCAGACGGACCAGCCGAGACGGCTCAGACCGGCGGACAGCACCACCATGACAGCCAGCCCCACCGCCGGTTTCCACACCAGGGGCATCCAGTCCACCGTGCCCAGATGCCTGCGGATCCCGGCCTGGAAGGGAATGAACAGGAACATTTCACTGAGGATCGTCACCACCGCGGCGCCCGTGTAGCCGAACACCGGAATCAACAGCAGGTTGCCGACGGCATTGAACACCACCACGGCAATGAATGCCTTGGTCAGATAGCGTTGTTGGTCGAGCGCGATCAGGACGTATTGCGTAACCGCATTGATGAAGTTGAAGACAATGGTCCAAATCACCACCTGCAACGCCAGATGGGATCCGCCGGTGAAGGTATAGCTGCGCCCCAGGACCTCGAACGTCTCTTCGACCCCCAGGAATTCTGCGCCGCCCACCACCAGCACCAGGGGTTTGGCCAGCAGCGTGGTGCCGAAGGCGATGGGCACGCTGACCAGGGTCAGCAGGCGGATGCTCAGCCGATAGGCACCCATCAGGCCATCGCCGGTTTGCCGGGCATAGCGGGAAAACAGCGGGAAGATGGCAAAGTTGAACATGCTGGGGATCAACGTGATCCCGAAGCGGTACTTGAGGGCCACGCTGTACAGGCCGCTGGCGACCTCCCCGGACATCAGCCGCAGGATCCAGATGTCGATGTTCAACAGCACCGTGGCCAGCAGCGAGTTGAGCATGAACGGGAAACCGTTGGCCAGCATCCAGCGCTGCAGGGGCCAGTCCCACTCCCAGTGCCAATGGAACAGCGTGCGCCGCAACATGACATAAAACCAGACAACCTGCATCACGACGGTTGCCACGGCCACCCAGGCAATGCCGGGCAGCCCCCAGCCCAGCAGCAGGACCAGGGCCCCCAGGCCGGAGCGCAGGAGCGTGGAGACCGTGGTCAGGCTGGCCGGATATTCCATCTTTTCCCAGGCATGGAAGGCCGCGCTCAGGGCATCCGACCAGCCGGCGAAGAGCATGGCCAGGGAGAAGATCACGATGGTGACGACTTCCACGTCCGTGATGCGGTCCACCTGTTGGAAACCCAGGGTCACGCCAACCATGGCAATGGTGGCGCCGGCCCAGATCAGGGTGCGCAAGGCGCACACGTTGGTCAGGTATCGGCTTGACAGCTCCTTGTCGCGGGCCACGTCGCGGGTCAGCAGGGTGTCCAGTCCGAAGCGCGATATGAGTTCGAACACTCCGTACAGGGCGACCACGAACGCGAACTGGCCGGTGCCCACCGGCCCCAGCTGCCGCACATAGAACATGGCGAAGGCGAAGTCGATGATGCGCGTCATCAGCGTCAGGTTCAGCGGTACCAGGAAGTTCTTGGCCACCACGGTCGCCTCGGTGAGCTGGGCGTCCGGCTGACGCCAACGGCCCCAGCTCCACCACAGGAGCATCATCAGGGCACAGGCCGCGGCCAGGAAGGAGAAGAACAGTCCCATGCGCAGGCTGCCTGGTTCATAGACCATGCGCACGTCGCCGCGGAACCCGGCAGGCAGTTCGACGGCGCGCAGCGAACCGTTGGCGCGCAGAACCCTGGTTTCGCGCTCTTCCGCGGCACCGTCGGGGATCAGCCAGGCCTTCCAACCGGGGAACCAGGCGTCCCCGACCACCAGCCACGTTGCCGGATCGGCTTCCACTCGAATCCGGAGTTCGTTCGGCGCGTAGGCATCCATCCTTGCCCGTGAGGCAGCCAGATCGGCCGCGGGATCCCCCGCCCGCGGCGACGGCAGGTCTTCGAGCAGGACGGTGGTGCGGACGTCCAGATCGGGCAGGGAGGTTCCGCCATCCCCTGACCGCACGGCCGCAGGTACCAGGAACGCACGCGGCAGCACATCCGTGTTCTCGTAGATCCCGGCATGGTCATCCCGGTACACCTCCTGCCAGCCGGGTCGGCGGACCCGGTGTTCGGTCAGCAGGTACTTCACGTTCCACAGATCAAGGAGCGGGGAGTCCAGGAAGGAAGGGCTGCCCCACTCGGAATACAAATACCCCGCGCGGTCCAGCCGCAGGTCGACCTCGTGGCCGCGCCATCCCGGTACGCCGAGTTCGCTGAACACGGCTTGGAACTGGGCCGGAATCAAGCCGGTTTTCCCCCTGAGGTCGTGCCAGCCGAAGTAGAAGCCGAGATTAGCTTTCCAGGGTCTGCGCGCCCTGGAACTGAGTGTGGTTAGACGCCACTCGTGGTCGTGTTCCTCCCGTTCGGCCAGGAACTCCGCCACCCCGGGCAGGGGATCCGTGGGCGACACACTGCGGTCCGCGCCGGTCAGGTAGCGGCCATGGGCCGCATAAAGGTCCGCGACCAGAAGCAGGCACGCCAACAGGGGCAGCATGGTCGAAACCGTTCCCGATCCGGTGCGGGTCGAGCGGCCGAAACGCCACAGCAGCAGGCCGGCGCCACAGGCGACCAGGGCCAAGTGCAGCAGGTTGCGCAGCTGGTAGCCCACGAACAGGCGTGGCTGTGCAAACATGTGGCGCATGTATTCGCTGAGCCAAAACAGCTGCCGGACCGGACGTTCGAGGAAGGTTGGATTGAACCACGCCACTGCAAACAGGACCAGGCAGACGGCGGCAATGACGAGGCAGACGGCCGCGACGGTCCGCATGCCCGAGCGCGAACGGTGGGCCGTGCAGGCGTTGAACAATGCCTGGCATCCGACCGCACCGGCCAGTGTCAGGCAAAAACTGAAGATGAGGGTCCAGTTGTAGGCCGACAGGACGGTGTTCCAGACAGGCAGCGCGTGCAGCAGGCGGTAGGTGGGCAGGCCAAGGGTGAAGGAAAGGGCCAGGAGTCCGGTTGCCAGGCAAAACCACAGGGTGCGTCGATGGGCGCCCGCGAGGCCGCCGCGCCGGAAGCCTGTCCACACTCCGATGGCCGTCAGGGGCCACAGCAGCAGACCGACATAGGTGGCACCAACCGAGTAGTTGCGCAGGCCATAGTCGAAGGACTGCGTGTCCCGCCCAAAACGGTGCAGGGGTGCATCCGTCCAGCGCAGGTTCCAGATGTCAAACCATTGATGATGGGTGGGGTTGCCGAATGCATTGGGCACCCACAGGGTCAGGAGCTGGCGCTTGGGCCAGGCCAGGTTGGACACCTGCTGGAAGGTGGCGGTGGTGTCCCGATAGCTGAACAGCCAGTTCTCCGCAAACGGAATGATCTGGACCGCGGCCATGCCCAGGCCCAGCACCAGCATCAGAGCCATCCACATCGACTGCTTGGCCACACGGTTCAGGGCTGCCGGTTGCCACCATCCGGGCGGATCCGGTGCATCCAGGGATTCGGGTTCCGCTGCGGCCAACGCGGTGCCCCGCATGTCCCGCACCAGATTCAGATACAGATCGACCAGCCGCAGCAGAATGTACGCGGCACAGAACACCACCGCGTAGAGCAACAGCTCCGGATTGCCCGCCATGGCACCCATGGCGATGGCCACGGCTCCCACCAGCAGGTAGGGAATGGGCCTGAAACTGACGACTCCCTTGGCCTCCTGCTTGTACAGAATCACTTCGGCCATTGCCAACAGCCAGGGCAGCCAGGCCGCGATGGCGAGCACCGTCGGATAGGCGCCGCGGGTTGCGATGTATCCGCCGAAGGCCCAGGCCAGGCCTCCCGTCAGGGCGGCCCAGGGGTGGAGGCCAAGGCTGCGGCCCAGGACATACATGCCAATGCCGGCCAGGGCGCCGTGCATCGCCGCGTAGGCAGCAAAGGCCACATCCGGCTCTCCCACCAGCAACAGCAGGGACAGCGGGTAGAGCAGGCCGGCTTCGCCTCCGGCCAGGAACGGAACGCCGGTCAGCAGGTGGGGGTTCCAAAGGGGAATGATCCCCGTCCGGAGGTAGCCGTGAAGCAGGTGGTGCCAGGCGTTGTGGTTCAGGATTGCATCCGCGACGGCATGGTTGTGCGGCACCACGCCCGGATACAGGCCGCGCCACGGATCGGTGACGGCCAGCGTGTCGTACGGCAGAATGGTCAGGCCGGTCCAGGACGCCAGCAGGACCGGGCTGTACCAGAGGACCGGAAGCAGGGCCAGCGCCAGAACGGCGCGCAGGTCAGCCTTGTGTTGCCGCAGGAATTTCATGAAGCCGCATGTGCACGCTCGGCCGCAGGGCTCCTCGGAGGGAGACGGGGCAGGGGTCCGCGGTGATGTTCAGCTACAGCGGCTGAACACCCGGGGACGGCACGGGACGGCCACGCGTGTCCTTCAGCCCGCAGCGGCCGTTTCAGGCATCGGTTCCGTCACCCGGGTCAGGCTGGTCACCAGGTCGAGGTCCGCCGCGTCCAGGTCCAGGGGTGTGAACCGGCCGGCCTGCATGAAATCGGACAGCGCCTGCCGCGCCCGTTCGGAGAAGGCCTGGTAGCGTTCCCGCTTGCGCCGCACCCGCACGGGCAGTTCCGGCAGCAGGCCCATGTTGGCCTTCATGGGCTGGAAGTGGCGGGCATCGGTATGGGTGATGTAGCGGAGCAGGGCTCCCACCATGGTTTCCGCGGGAAATGTCCATGGACTGCGGTCGTCGAGCATCCGGTGCATGTTGAGGCCGCAGACCAGACCGCCCATGGTGCTGCCGACATAGCCTTCCGTGCCCGTGATTTGACCCGCGAAGAAGAGGTTGTCCCGAATCCGGGACTGCATGGTGGGCAACAGCAGATCCGGGCTGCTGATGAAGGTGTTGCGGTGCATTTGGCCCATGCGGGCGAAACGGCTCCGCTCCAGGCCCGGGATCAGGCGCAGGATTTCCTCCTGCCGCCCCCACTTGATGTTGGTCTGGAAACCCACGAGGTTGTACAGCGAGGCGGCCGCGTTGTCCTGGCGGAGCTGCACCACCGCGTGCGGACGGTGCCCCGTGCGCGGATCCCTGAGGCCGACCGGCCGCATGGGACCGAAGGCCAGGGCGTCCTCGCCGCGGTGGGCCAGGACCTCGATGGGCAGGCAGCCTTCGAAGTAGCGTTCCAGGTCGGCGTCGGCCTGGGACAGGGCATTGCTCTCGGCCGATCTGACAGCGGCCACGAAGGTGGCGTACTGGTCCGCATTCATCGGACAGTTGATGTAGTCCCCTTCCGGTGTCCCGTCCTCCGCCTTCTGCCAGCGGTTCTGGCGAAAGGCGATGGACATGTCGATGGAGTCGCGGTACACAATCGGCGCCACCGCGTCGAAGAAGTGCAGTTTCCGTTCGCCGGTCAGGGCCTGAATGGACTTGGTCAAGGCCTGGCTGGTCAACGGTCCCGTGGCGATGATGGTCGGTCCTTCGGGGATTGCGCAGACCTCGTCCCGTCTCAGGTCAATCAACGGGTGGCGGCTGATGCGGGAGGTGATCTCAGCGGCAAAGGCTTCCCGGTCGATGGTTAGGGCGGCCCCGCCCGGCAGCGAGTGCGCACAGGCGGTGCGCACGAGCAGACTGCCCAGCAGCAGCAGTTCCCGCTTGAGGATGCCCAGGGCCCGGTCTTGCAGCAGGGAGCCCATGCTGTTGCTGCAGACCAGTTCGGCCAGACGGTCGCCTTGGTGTGCCGGGGTGCGCCGGACCGGACGCATTTCGTACAGGACTACGGACCGGCCCCGTTCTGCCAGTTGCCAGGCTGCTTCGCAGCCTGCCAGGCCGCCCCCGATGATCGTGACCGTGGGTGAGGATGGGGACATGGCGGATGGCTCTCAGACGCCCTGATCGTACAGGGCCCGCCGCAGGTCGTCCACGGTCAGGTCGTGCATCGAATCGACAATCCTGGTTCCTGCCGGATAGTCGGCCAGTCGCGACACGGTGGTCGGGATGGCGAAGACGGTGAGACCGGCGGCCAGGGCGGCCGTCGCACCGTGCACCGAGTCCTCGAGGACCACCACCTCGTGGCTCGGCACGTCCAGGCCGTGCAGGGTCGCGTGGTACAGATCCGGCGCAGGCTTGTGCTGCCCCAGTTCGCCTGTGTAGACGTGGTCGTCGTCAAACCAGCGGTGCAGGCCCAGGCGCTGCCAGTGCCGGTGCACCCACTCACGGTCCGAGTTGGTGCAAATCGCGGTGCGCAGGCCGGCATTTGTGATTTCCTCGGCCAAGACATCCACGCCGGGCATCAGGTCCAGGTTTTTGCTCAGTTCCGGATACAACTCGCTGTGTTGGGCCAGGATGGCTTCCTCGTCCACGTCCCTGTCGGTTAGCCCGCGCAGGACGTCGAAAATCCCCGGATGCACCCAAATGCCGACGAACTCGGCCCAGATGTCGGTCGTGAGCCTTGCCCCGTGGTCCTCGAAGATGCGGGCCCAGCTCTCGAACTCCATGCGTTCGGAGTCGATGAGCGTGCCGTCGAAGTCGAAAATGACGGACGTCAGCCGCGGTTCAGGCTGGGACACGGCTGCTGTAGTCAATCAAGGTGCGGTAGGTGTAGCGGGCCCGCCGGGTGACCCGATCCCAGTTGAACTGGTCTTTCACGACACGGGTGGCGCGATGGGCGCGGATGCGGGCCTGGTCGGGTTGGCCGCGGATGTGTTCGACCGCCCAGCAAATGCTGCGCGGGTCGTTGGGATAGACGGTTAATCCGGTCACTTCGTGTTCCACCACCTCGCTCAGTCCGCCCACGTCGGAGACCACGACCGGGCATCCCGCGGCCATGGCTTCCAGTGCAACAATACCGAAAGGTTCGTACAGACTGGGAAAAACCGCGGCGTTGGCCACCCTCAGGAGGCAGTTGCGGGTGACATCGTCCACATAGCCCAGCAGGTCCACCTTGCCGGCCAGGCCCCGCTGCTGGACCGCCATGATCTGCTTGCGGCTGTCGCGTCCTGCGACCAGCAGGCGCGCGTCCGGCTGGGTTTCGGCAATCAGGGCCATCGCGTCCAACAGGACGTGAAGTCCCTTTTCGTGGGTGGGACGGCCCACAAACAGCAGCAGGAATTCGCCGTGTTGGGCGTACAGCTGTCGCAGTTCCTGCTCGCGCACCTGGTCCCGGGCCCGGGGTGGGTGGATGTTGATCCCGTTGGGGATGACATCCAGCACCTCGCTGTCCAGGTCGAAAATCCGCATTAGGCTGTCGCGCATGAAGTAGCTGCAGACAATGACCCTCCACGCCTCCCGGCAGAGGCGGGACTCCAGATCGTGGATCTTGCGGCTGAGGTCCGTGTACAGGTGTCCCATGTACCGCCCGTGTTCGGTGGCATGGACGGTGGCCACCAGCGGAATCCTCCAGTCGTGCATGAGTTCCAGACCGGCGGTGGCCGGCAGCCAGTCGTGCACGTGGATCAGTTCAAAGTCGATCTCGGAAGCCAGTTCGCGCGCGGCATGGGCCAACTGGACATTGCTGGCGACGTTGCGGTCGAAGAAGTCGCCTTCCTCGGGAGGATGCAGGTCGACCCTGTGGATGTGCAGTCTGTCGCTGCGATCCTCCCGGCCCGGTGAACCGTCCGCGGCCGGAGTGAGCACGTGGACGTCGAACGGCTCCTGCCCCCGGCAATCACCGCCCATGGCCTCGGTCAGCTCGGTTACATGCTTGCCCAGGCCGCCGATGATGTTCGGTGCATACTCCCAGGTCAGCATCAGGATGCTCATCGCAGGACCTCCCGCACGTCGGTCTCCTTGCACAACGGCCGGTGCCAGGTCTGTGCATCCGGCAATCGCCGAAAGCCAAACGCCTGATTGATTTCGAACATTGGGGTCCCGGCCACGGTTTCCGTTCGGATGCGGGTGCCACCTCGGCGCTGCACGGCTTCGATCGCGGTGGTCTTGAGGGCCGAGGCCAGCCCCTGTCGACGGTGGGCACGGCCCACACCGGTCAGGGAAGTCCACCACAGGGTTGGATCCGCGGAAGACTGCCACAGTGCCGTCAGGGCCAGCCATTCCCCTTTGCGAATGGCAACGAAGGTCATCGAAGGGTCGAACGCACTGTTGCGCTGATGCTCCGCCCAATGCTCCGTGAGTGTCATGGGAGCCGGCGGATACACCAAGTCGGCCATGAATCCCGTCCTCAACTCGTGGTACTTCCTGAACCAATCGGAATCCCCGACGGACACGTCGGCCAGGGACACGAACCGGATGCCCTGTGCGCACAGGGTGTGCCGGCGACCCTGGCCCTTGGTCAAGTCGTGGCCCGAGACGTCCAGTTCGCTTTGGTGGATGGTTTTCCCGAGGATGAACCCCCTGTCCTGCAGGAAACGGATGCCGCGTGCTTGATCGGCTTTGGTTTCGCAGGCGAGTTCTGCAACCGTGTGCCTGGTCAGGAGCGCGGCCAGGCAGTGGATCCAGAGTTCGCGGCCCGCGCCCCGGCCCTGCCAGCAGGGTGCCACGGCGGCATGCACACGGAACAGGCCGGGTGACGGCTCCGCTGTTTCCTCCGCGGCGGTGAAGACACCGACCGGGGTGTCGCCGCTCCACTGCAGCCAGCGGTAATGGGGATGCGATTCCCCGAAACTCAGATCCTCGATGGCCAGGTCTCGCCCTGAGACGGGGTGGTTTGGCGCCACCGCCAGGAAAATGTCGGCCATGGCCGCATAGTTGGCAGAAGTGTCGTCGGACTCTCTGATCTCGAACATGACGGTTGGCGGTTGGCGGACGGGTGCGGAATCTCAATGCCGTTGCGGGGTCCGAATCGTACAGGGTACCGAGCGGCAATTGGCGGGCCCACAGCGATGGCACGGCCCAGGTGACCTCCTGCGGCAGGTCATGCAACAGGACCGGTACCTCACAGCGGGCAATTGTGTCAGACCAGGGGTCTCGCCAAGGCTGGCGTGTGGGCCTTGGTCGAGGCCAAGGGCAAGTTCGACCTGCTCCTCCGCGGGCAGTGGCTGCCTGCCCTGCCAATGGCGTTTGGCACTTGCTGGCAGGCCTGCATTGGGCATCTCATCGCAGGACCTCGCGCATGTCGGCCGCGGCGTGCAACGGGCGACGCCAAGTCTGGATATCCGGAAGAAGCTGAAACCCGAACTCCTGATTGATTTTGTACATTGGATTGCGGGCGTCGTTGTCCGTGCGAATGCGGGTATCGCCGCGTCGCTGTACGGCTTCGATCGCCGTCGTCTTGAGGGCTCTGGCCAATCCCAATCGCCGGTGGTTTCGCCCCACACCGGTCAGGGATGTCCACCACAAGGTCGGATCAGCCGTGGACTGCCACAGTGCTGTGTAGGCCATCCATTCCCCATTCCGCACGGCGACAAAGGTCATGGTGGGATCAAACGCACGGTTGGACTGGTGCTCAACCCGGTGCTCCTCCAGCGTCAGGGGGGTTGGCGGGTACATCATGTCGGCCTGAAACTCCATGCGCAAACTGTGGAATTTCGCAAACCATTCGGGATCGGCCTCCGAAAGCTCGTTCAGCGGCAGGAATTCAATTCCCTTTTTCTGGATGGCCTGCCGGTTGCGCAGGTGCTCGGTCAGGTCGTATCCGGTAACGACCAATTCGCTTTCGCGGCTGGATTTCTTGAGGTCAAACCCCCGGTCCTGCAGAAATCGGATTCCTCGCACCTGATCGGATCGGGTTTCGCAGGTGAGTTCCGTGACATCGTGTCGGCCGAACAGGGTTGGCAGGCAGTGGTTCCATAGCTCGCGTCCCGCACCTTGGCCTTGCCAGCGCGGGTCGACCGCGGCATACACCCGAAAGCACCCTGGTGCGCGATCCCAAGTCTCTTCCGCAACCGCGAAGAAACCGGCCGGGGCGTCGCCGCTCCAGGTCAACCAGCGGTAGCCCGGACGCGATGCCCCAAGGCTCAGGTCCTCGTTGGCCAGGTCGTCCCCGGAGACGGGATTGTTGGGCGCCACCGCCAGGAGAATGTCGGCCATGGCCGCATAGCTGGTGGGCGTGCCGTCGGACTCTCTGATTTCAAACATGGTGGCGTGCCGTCCTGGGAGGGGTTGTTTTGACCGCATATACCATTACGATGGAATCGTACAAGGCGCGAAACGGCGAATGACCAACAACCCGCACAGGCCCGACCCAAAGGAGCGTCCGCCGGATGGCGAGACCATTCGCCTGGACCAATTCCTGAAAGTCCAACGGTTGTGTGCGACCGGAGGGTTGGCCAAGGCCGTGGTCCAGCGCGGCCTGGTCGAGGTCAACGGTGAGGTCGAACTGCGGCGCGGCCGCAAGCTGCGGCAGGGCGATGTCGTGTCGTACGACGGGTACACGGTTCCGGTCGACTTCGTTTAGGGGACGATGCCGCGCGGCGCGGGGAGGGAAGCGCGCCGTCAGGAAGTCATGGAGGACAGAACCACCCGGTCCGCAAGGAGTGCCCGCGTGGCCGGGTCCACCTCGACACCGTCGGATTCGAGCACCGGAATCAGGGCCGCCACCGCCGTCCGGACCATTTCGTCGTCCGGGGTGCGCGTGGTGGCCTTCTGCAGCCACAGGCCCGGCTGGATGAAGATCCGCAGCAGGGCGTTTTCCTGATGCCGGGCGCTGAACCGGATTAGCTCGTAGGCAATTCCGGCCACGATCGGCAGCAGCAGCAAACGGCTGGCAAACCGCAGGAGCAGCGCCAGCCAGGCCGGTTCCACGCCGTGGAAGGACAGCGGGAAGAACAGGATGATGCTGATGACAACCACAAACAGGATGAAGGACGTGCCGCAGCGCACGTGCTGGACGCTGTGCCGCTGGACGTCGGAGACGGACAGGTTGGAGCCGGCCTCGAAGGCGTTGATGGCCTTGTGTTCGGCCCCGTGGAAGCCGAACATGCGCCGAATGTCCTTCATGAAGCTGATGGCGAAGAAATACAGCGCGAAGAGCACCAGCCTGACCGCACCTTCGATCGCCGCGTCCACATAGGCGGAGGCCCCGAAGAATTTGGCGACCCATCCGGACACCAGCGTCGGCAGCAGGAAGAACAGGCCGATGCCGAAGGCAAAGCTGAGGGCCACCGTGCCCCAGGCCAGGGGGCCCTGGAAGCGCAGGGTCTCCCTGTCCTCCGACTCCCCGTCCGGGTCTCCGTCGTCATCGTCCAGAGGCATGTCCTGGGCGGCGATGTCGGCGCTCCACATGATGGCCCGCACGCCGAGTCCAAGTGCCTCCCACAACAGGCCCAGCCCGCGCACAAAGGGCAGCTTGCCCAGCCTGCTCGTGTAAATCCAGGCTTTCAGCGGCTCGTGGTGGAGACGGATTTCGCCGGAGGCGGTGCGCACGGCCACGGCGAACGTGGAGGCGCCGCGCATCAGAACGCCCTCGATGATGGCCTGGCCGCCGTAGTATTGTTGGCTCAATGGACAAATCCTTCAGTGGCGCCTGTGCCGCGTCTGTGTGCGGGGGAGGGAACGCCGCAGCCAAGGACGGCCACGGCCGGGTGCTACAATCCCGCTCTATGCCTAGGCTGGTCGGGACGGTAGCCTCCGTCGTTTATTGTAACGAAGGCAACGGCTTCGTGGTGGCGGATTTGCATGTTGACCAGCGTGCCGACGGCCATGCCGATTCCCCGTCGGCACCCGTTTCGCCGGACGCACTTGAGCGCATCACCGGTATCCTGCCCGGCATCCGCGAAGGGGCGCGGCTGGAGGTTGAGGGCGAGTACCGGATACACCAAGCCCACGGCCGGCAGTTCGCCGTCAGTCGCCACCGGTTCATCCAGCCCACGAGCAAGGAGGGCTTGATCGGGTTCCTCGGCAGTGGCCTGCTCAAGGGCGTCGGGGAGGCCACGGCCCGCCAGGTGGTCGGCAGGTTCGGCAAGCGGACGCTCGAAATCCTGGACAGCGAGCCCGAACGCCTGGCGGAACTGAAGGGCATTTCCCCCCGCAAGGCCCATGCGATCGGCGACCATTGGCGGGAGGTGGCCGGCGAGCGGGAATTGGCCGCCTACCTGCAGCATCTGGGCGTATCCCTGTCCCTGGCGCGCCGCATTCGCCAGGAGTTCGGGGACAACGCAGTCCAGGTCCTGAAGCACAATCCCTACCTCCTGACCCGGATGCAGGGGATCGGGTTCCAACGGGCCGATCAAATGGCCCTGTCCGTCGGGATCAGGCGCAACGATCCCAGTCGCCTCCGGACAGCCCTGCAGTACGTGCTGGGGGAACAGACCACCCGCGAAGGGCACGTGTTCCTGCCCGAGCACGAACTGGTCGAGGAAGCATTGAAGCAGGTGGGACCGCCGGCCACGCGGGACGAGGTCCAGGCCCAGTTGGAACTCTTGATCCGGGACGAAGACGTCATGGTGACCGAAGTTCCCGGCCGCGCGCGTTGGCAACCCCAAACCGATTGGACTGCCCTGCCCGAGGAGCCAGTCCGCAACGAGGACGAGGCACAAGGAAGTGATTCATCGGCCCCAGCCGGGAGCGGCGGCCGGCAGGTGTATCCGCCCTGGAACCATCACAGCGAAAAGGACCTGGCCGACCGGTTGCTGAAGCGCATCGGGCGACCGGAGCTTTCACCCTTGTGCGGCCGCGACTTCGACGTGGCGGCACTGCTGGACGCTGCCGCGGAGCGGGGCACCCCGTTGAACCGGGGGCAGCGGGACATCGTGGAGTCGGTGCTGGCCCATCCCTTCACGATTCTGACCGGAGGGCCGGGCACCGGCAAGACCACTACCATTCGCACCATCCTGGAACTGTGCGACACCCACGGCTTGGAGGTGCAGTTGGCGGCTCCCACCGGCCGGGCGGCCAAGCGCATGCAGGAAGCCTCGGGCCACCCCGCCAGGACCCTGCATCGTTTGCTGGAGGTGTCCAATGTTGACGGCAGCCTGGAATTCGACCGCAACGAGGAAAATCCGTTGGACGGCGACCTGCTGATTGTGGACGAGGCGTCGATGCTGGACGTGCACCTGGCCAGTCACCTGGTCCGCGCGGTGCCCGATGCGATGCACATGCTGTGGGTGGGCGACGTGGATCAGTTGCCCAGCGTTGGTTCGGGCACGGTCTTGCACGATGTCATTCGGGCGGTCGAGGAACATGCCGAGCGCGTCGAGCCCGGCCGTTCCGGGGCACGGGTCACGCGCCTGGCGGAGATTTTCCGCCAGGCCGCGGACAGCGCCATCGTCACCAACGCGCACGAGGTTCGGCGCGGCCAAATGCCCGTCCTCGATAATCGGCGCTTCCGCGATTTCTTCTTCATGCCCGAGGAGGATCCGGTGCGGGCCTGCCACCTTTGCACCGATCTGGTCCGGCGGCGCCTGCCCGAATTCACGGGACTCCGGCCATCCGACATCATGGTGCTGTCGCCCATGCGCAGGGGGCCGATTGGAACCCTGGAGCTCAACCGGGCCCTGCAGGCCTCCATCAACGGCTCCTCGCTGCCGACGATCGAACTTGCCAACGGCCAGGCGTTCCGCCCGCGCGACCCTGTCATGCAAACCCGCAACGACTACGACAAGAAGGTGTTCAACGGGGACCTCGGATACGTTGTGCGCCTGGACCCGGACACGCGGGAGGCGGTGGTCAGCTTCGAGGGTCGGGGCGTGCAGTACGAGCGCGACGAACTCAACGATTTGGCGCTGGCCTACGCCATGACCATCCACAAGAGTCAGGGCAGCGAGTACAAGGCCGTGGTCCTGCCGATGATGAAGGCGCACAGCATCATGCTGCGCCGGAACCTCCTGTATACTGCGCTCACGCGCGCGGGGCAGCTGGTGGTCATCGTGGGCCAGAAGGCGGCACTGCGCATGGCGGTCAACAACCATCTGGTAAGGGATCGCCACACCGCGCTCCTGGAGCGGCTGTCCCTGAAATTGAGTCGGGACGAGGTTCCGGAGGGCGTTCCCTTTTGAATTCGATTTTCCCGCCGGCGTTGCTCCGTTTGCCGGTGGAACCATTCCCAGGACTTTCGCCATGACCGAATCCGCACTGCCCATCGGCCTTCAGCTCTACACCCTGCGCAACATGGATGCAACCGAGGACGAGGTGTTGGCCGCCGTCCAAGGGGCCGGCTACTCCTATGTGGAGACCGTGCATCGGACCGACCTGTCCGGTGCCGATTGGAAGAGGCTCCTGGACGGCCATGGTTTGAGCGCGGTATCGGCCCATGTGCCCCAGGAGGCCTTTGAGGGCGACCTTGACGGCGCCCTGCGCACCTATGCTGATCTGGGCGTGGAGCATGTGATCGTGCCGGCCCCGGGCGGTGACTTCTTTAATCCAGGCACCGAGTACGGGGAGGCGGACTGGGTGCGGCTGGCCGACAGCCTGCGCGCCATTGGCCAGGGATGCCGTGATGCCGGCATGAGCCTGCTGTACCACAACCATTGGCAGGAGATGGCACGGTACAACGGCCGGCTGGCCATCGACATCCTCCTGGCCGACACCGAACCGGACGTGCTGGGCTACGAACCGGATTGCGCCTGGATATCCAAGGGCGGTCAGGATCCGGTCGAGTTGTTGCGCAGATATGCCGGCCGCG
>CAZMKQ010000081.1:0-21809 GCA_964566955.1 uncultured Caldilineaceae bacterium
ACCGAGCGCATCCACGACCGCTGGTGGCTGGTCACGCCCGACGGGCACGGCTTCTTCGGCATCGGCCTCAGTCATCCGATCACAAGCATGGCGGAGGCCGCCATCACCTTCGCCTACGGCGGCAGTCAGGAGGCGTGGATGCGCGACGGCATCCGCAAGATGCGCGCCCTGGGTTTCAACTGCGTCTGGTCCGGCCCCTACAGCCTGGAGCGCATTCCCGCCGGCAACATCGACACCGACCTGGCGGACGGGATCTACCGCAACGCCGGGATCCCCTACGCGCTCCACGTTCCGTTGATCAAGCATCAGGTGGAGCTCAAGCCCGGCGAAACGCGTCCCGATGTCTTCAGCGCCCGGTATCGGCGGTTTGTCGGCGAGGAGGTCGCCCAACGTGTCCCGCCCCATCGGGACAATCCGTGGCTCCTCGGCTACTACTACGGCTACGGGTCGTTCATGCGCGAGGACCTTTGGATCAACCAGACCCTTGCCTACGCGCCCGGCAGCCCCGGCCGCGAGCGGCTGTTCGATGTTCTCGAACAGCGCCATCGCGGTGACATCGCGCGGCTGAACACCGTCTACGGAACCGGTTTCGCCTCGTTCCCGGAACTGCGCCGGAACGGCTCGCTGACCTACCCCAGTTGGATCTCGGCCGTCAAGGCCGGCGCCCCGCGGCCCGAGCAGGCCGGTGCACACGCGATCCTCGCCGATGCGGAGGCCCTGCTGGGCGCAATCGTCGAACGGGTCCACAAAATCGCCCATGCCGAGATCCGCCGGCACGACTCGCAGCACATGGTGCTGGGGGCCTACGTCAAGCACACGACCTTTACCCAGGGGATCTGGAAGCGCATCGCGCCCTACATCGACGTCCTCGGCCCACAGGATGTCAGCGATGCAAACCCCATCAAGCCCAGTGTCGAAGCGCTGGGCGTGCCGGCACTGCTGAGCGATCAGGAGTTCGGCAACGTGTATCCCCTCGCCCTTCAGGGCAGGATGGGCACGCCCGGCGCCGTGCCGGAGCACGTGGACCGCCGGGTTTTGTACGACCTGCTGGCCGGCCGCATCGCGCGCGACCCGGATTTCATCGGTGTGTCGTTCTGTGCCGTGCTTCACGATCAGTCCCATTGGCAACAGGCCTACGACCGTGGTCAGCCGGGCTTTTTCACCATCGACGGCGAGCCGAACCGGAGTCTTGTCGCCACGGTGCGCCGCGCGAACCAACGGATCCTGGATGCGGTGCGCAGACCCTTGGACACAGCATCGCTGGCCGCGATGCACGAGGCCTACAACGAGACCAAGGCCGCCTACCGCCGGGTCATGGAACAGCGATTTGCCTTTCTGAAGCAGGAGACGGACACATAGCCATGGAAACCACTCGAGGACAGGGCCCCGGCGCTGCCGCCGTTGCCGGGATGGCCCAGGTCCGGACCACCCAGGCCCAACCCGACGGCTTCTTCACCCTGGGGCGACGCGACCACCACTGGTGGCTCGTCACACCCAATGGGGAGCCCTTCTTTTCGCTCGGCCTCAACCATATCGACCCGGCCAGCCTGCGTTATCCCGAGAACATCCACCTCTGGCGCGACAAGTACGGGGGCAGCACCGAGCGCTGGATCCGGGAGTCCGTGGCGCCCAACCTCCGGCAGTGGGCCTTCAACACCGTCGGTTGGGTGCAGGAAGTGACCGTGCTCCAGTGGCGGCACTCCCGTTCCTTCACGAACGACGAGTACCGGGCGTTGGACATGCCCTTTTGCCATTTGCTGCCGTTCACCGAAGCGCACCAGTGGGAGCAGCACACCCGCCACTTCGACTTTCACGGGTCGCAGTGGCGGGAGTGGGTCGACTACGTGGCCCGCTCGCACTGCGCCGAACTCAGCGAAGACCCCAACCTCATCGGGTATTTCTACAGCGACTGCCCGACGTGGGTGCATGCGCGCCCCGAGAACGCCTGGCGCGGACCGATCTTCGACCCCGAACGCCTCAAGTCCGAAGCCGGCCGCCAGGAGCTCACCCGGCTGGCCCGCGCCTACTACCGGACCACCCACGACGCCATCCGGCGCTACGACCCCCACCACTTGATTCTGGGGGACCGCTACGAAGCCAACGAGGCCCTTGCCATGGAGGTCGTGGCAGCCGCGTTGCCCTACGTCGATGTGCTGTCGTTCCAGGACTTCCGCGATCCGGTGACCCATCTCGACGCCTGGCACCGGCAGACCGGCAAGCCCGTGCTGCTGGCCGACGCGGCGGGGCTGAGGCATCCCGCGCCCCCCGGGGGCTTCGTCCCCAACGACGGTGCATGGTACGCGGAGGTGCTGGCGGCCCTGTTCGACAACCCCGGCTGCATCGGTTTTCACCTGTGCGGCGCCTACCAGCGCAACAAGGCGCGCCGCCGCGGCCTGCTCGACGAACTGGAAAGACCGGATCAGGAACACGTCGAGTTGATTCGCGCCGCGAACATGCAGGTCAGGCACCGGATGGACGAACAGTCCTGAGTGTCCGGTCTCCGTTTGATTCGGCGACGGGCTATGGCGTGGTCCAATCATCCATGCAAGTCACCTATACTGACTTCGTACGATTTCCCGACCTGTCATGTTGCCCAATGCATTCATCGGATACTGAAGAACTGATTCTGGACGCTGCACTGGAGGAATTCTCGGTGCAGGGCTACACGAACGCAGGTTTCAAGGGGGTTGCGGCCCGGGCCAACCTCACGATGGCCGCCTTGTTCGCCCGGTTTCCCAGCAAGGAACGGATGTTTCTGTCATTGATGGACCGGTTTGCCAACTCGGTGGAACGCAAGGTCCTTGCCGCCATCGACAAACGTCTCGACGCCACGGATCGCATCGCTGCAGCGACGGAAGCATGCCTGGATGGTTTCGGACAATATCGACGCGAACTGAAAATCCTGATGGTGCACACCCGGTCGCTGGGACCATCGTTCGACCAGAAAGTCCGGGACATCCAGACCCGTTTCGCTGCAATCATTCAAGACCTGTTGGACGACGCCATCCGACAACGGCAGATTGACCCCGTGGATACGGAGGTGGTGGCCGCCGCCTGGACCGGTTCCATCTACCACTTGGTGATGCAGTGGTCGTTGACAGGATATCCCGATCAGGACCGCATGCTGGCCACGCTGATTCCGTTGCTGATGCGGTCCGTGGGCCTCCCGGACCCAGCGGTCACCAAGTCATCGTCGGAAAGCTGAACCGAACACCGCCGGCCCTTTGGACACATACGCGGAACAGCGCCTCGTATCGGTCACCAAGCCCATTTCGGGATTCTCCCCGGACATGGTCAGGGCACTTGTGCCGGATGCATGGCACATCCAATGGTTCGATCCGGTCACACGGCAGGCGTTGAGGGGGTGGGGCGCGGCGGCAGTGTTGCGCGGCGATCCGGCAGATCGCTTTGCTGATATTCAGCGCCAGGCGGAGGCGCTGTTCGAGGATGCTGTTTGCCGGGGACCTGGCCGAGGTCCGCGCCTGGCCGGAGGCTTCTCCTTTTCCAGTGGGTATCTGTCCGACAAGGTCTGGCAATCCTTTGCGCCGGGCTGTTTCGTGCTCCCGCATTTCCAACACGAGTTGGTTGAGGATCGAGAGTGGCTCACGATCAATGTTCTGGTTGATTCAGGTGTGGATGCCCAGGAAGCGGTGGACCACTGCGGTGAGATTCTCAGCGACTTGGATTGGAACGGTGCCAACCCTCCACAAGGCAATCCGTCCCATGGCGCAGGCGCGTCAACGCGTACCACGCACACGGTTGAGAACCCGGTGGCCAAGGCCGAATGGCGTGGTATGGTCGGCGAAGTTCTGGACCGAATCGGCGCCGGCCAGGTCAACAAAGTGGCGCTGGCGCGTATGCGCGAGTTGAACTTCGCCCAGCCGCCCGACACCAACCGCGCCATGGCCCGCCTAGCCCATCGTTACAGCAACTGCTACCGTTTCCTGTTTCACCAGGAAGACGAATCGGTGTTCCTGGGTGCGTCGCCTGAGTTGCTCTGTGCACTGGACCACGAACGACTGCTCACCATGGCCCTGGCCGGCACCGCGCCGCGCCGCCAATCCTCCGAGTCGGATCGAAACGGGCACCGGGAAATGCTCTCCTCGGCCAAGAACCAGCATGAACACCGCATCGTGGTCGACAACCTGCTCGCGCGCCTGCACGAGTTCCAAGCCACTCCGGACCAGGATCTCCGCACCGGAATCCTGTCACTGCACAATGTCCATCACCTGCGGACACCGGTCTCGGCCACGCCTCGGGTAGCCCGGCACATTCTCGAATGGCTTGCGCATCTGCACCCAACCGCCGCCTTGGGAGGCGACCCGACCAACCAAGCCATGGTCTTGATCGATGAGTTGGAAAGGCAGCCAAGGGGCTGGTATGCCGCCCCGTTCGGTCTGTTCGACCGTTTCGGACATGGCACCTTTTGCGTTGGCATCCGCTCGGCAGTGATCCACAAGGCACGCGCCTGGCTGTTCGCCGGTGCCGGCATCGTCGCCGGCAGCCGCCCGGAACTCGAGTGGGATGAAACCGAGTGGAAATTCCAGCCCATGCACCAGGCCCTGACGGCCCTGTCCTGATTCCCGGCATGCTGCCATCCGATCCCCCCAGCTTTCAGCTGGCCGATGTGATTGTCCAAACCCTGGTGGAGCTTGGAATCCGTCACTTTTGTATTTGTCCGGGTTCCCGGTCCACCCCTCTGGTCCTAAACATTTGGCGCGATGAATCCGCTTCCCACACCGTCCACCACGACGAACGAAGCGCAGCATTCCAGGCATTGGGCCGATCTTTGGCCACCGGCAATGCGACAGCCGTCGTCACAACTTCGGGGACGGCCGTGGCGGAACTGCTTCCGGCAACCGTGGAGGCATCCCAGAGCAATGTACCGCTGGTCTTGCTGACCGCCGATCGGCCGGCGCAGCTAAGGGGAACCGGATCCAACCAGACGATTCTGCAACCCGGAATTTTCGGCCCCTATGTCAGGGCCGAACTGGATATCCCGGCAACAGTTCCCAACCATGGCGAATGGCAACGCGAACTGTCGGATCAGGTAACCCGTCTGGTGCAATCCGCCTCCGGGCCGCGGCCCGGTCCGGTCCATCTCAACGCGCAGTTCGACAAACCCTTTGAACCATCCGATTTGGTGTGCCGGGCCACCGCAGCCTGCCCGATGCGAGAGGATCAGGCACCTCATGCCCGCATCGACCTGTCGGACGAGGTTCGGTCGGCCCTAACCCAGTCCCACCGAGGGGTGATTGTTGTCGGACCCAACCGAATCGGTCCTCCCATGCTCGATGCCGTGCATGCGTTGTCGGTGTCCGCCGCGATGCCGATAGTAGCCGATCCCCTGTCGGGTTGCCGGTTTCCCGCAGGCCCATCTGGCAACGTCGTGTCCCATGGCGATGCCCTGTTGCAAGCAGGCCTTCTGGAGGACCTGCAGCCGGACCTGATCGTTCGGTTTGGCGCCCTGCCGGTTTCTACGCGCCTGATTGCCTGGTGGTCGGACCGGCTGGCCAACGGCGGCACACACATTTATGTAAACGATACGGGCGAAGTCCATGACGACACGAACGCGACCACGGAGCATGTCGCAGGCGATCCTGTCGGTTTCTGCCATGAGGCCAGCCAGCTGCAGCATCCGGTTGGTTCCAGGCAGGGATGGTTGTCCCGATGGCAGGAGTTGAACGCAATTGCCGAACGGACCGTGCAAACGTGTTTGGCAGCGTCACCGCTTTGGGATCTTCGAGCGGTGAGGACCTTGATCGAGTGGTTGGAACCCAACACCATTCTGGTGGCCGGAAATAGTCTTCCCATCAGGCTGCTGGACTCGGCCGGCATCGGTCTCCGCGACGGCGTGATGCTTGGCAATCGCGGAGCCAGCGGCATTGACGGGTTGTTGGCCACTGCCCTGGGTGTCGCCGGTGCGACATCCCATCAGGTGGTTCTCTTGATCGGAGACATATCGATGCTGCATGACATGGGCAGTCTGGCGGAGGTCCGACGTCAAAATGTCGCCAACCTCTGTATCGTGGTCCTAAACAATGATGGCGGACGCATCTTTGAACGGTTGCCCGTCACGGATCTGGCCGACGTGGCCGAACCATTGTTTGTAGCGCCACACGGCCTCGATTTCGCCGGGTTGGCCTCGGCTTTCGGTCTAGACCATCGTCTGGTGTCAGAATTGAGCGGTCTGGATGGGGCCCTGTCCGATGGCATGGGCGGCCCACCTGCCTCGATCCTGGAAATCCGGACCTCGGCCGCGGACGATCTTGCCCAGGAAAGGCACTACATCGAGCTACTTGGACATGCAGGAGCCAGTTGAACCATGGTGACACAAGCCGCCGCATGGGAGACAGTGAGAACATACACCGACATCACGTACGGCAAGGCGGACGGCATGGCGCGCATCGCCTTCGACCGACCGGAAATCCGCAACGCCTTCCGTCCTGAAACCATTGAACAGATGATTGATGCCTTCAGGGATGCGTGGGCGGATGCCGACATTGGAGTAGTCCTGCTCACCGGCAACGGACCTTCACCCAAGGACGGTGTCCACGCGTTTTGTGCGGGAGGGGACCAAAAAGTCCGCAGCTTCGCCGGCTATGCCGACGAAGAGGGCAAGGCCCACCTGAATGTGCTGGAACTGCAGCGCATCATCAGGGTCATGCCCAAACCCGTCATTGCCCTGGTGAACGGCTTTGCCATCGGTGGAGGCCATGTCCTCCATGTTATCTGCGATCTGTCCATCAGCGCCGACAATGCCATGTTTGGCCAGACGGGACCCATCGTGGGCAGTTTCGACGCCGGCTTCGGATCCAGCTACCTGGCAAGGATTGTCGGCCAGAAAAAGGCCCGCGAAATCTGGTTTTTGTGCCGGCAGTATGGAGCCGCTGAAGCCTTGGACATGGGCCTGGTCAACGCGGTGGTACCGCTGACGGATCTGGAACGGGAAGGTGTCCAATGGGCTCAACAAATCCTGCGTCACAGCCCCTTGGCCATCCGTTTCCTGAAAGCAGGCCTGAACGCCGACTGTGACGGTCAGACGGGGCTGCAGAGCCTGGCCGGCGACGCCACCATGCTGTTCTACATGACGGAGGAAGGCAACGAAGGACGCAACGCGTTCGTGGAAAAGCGCCCGCCGAACTTCCGCCAGTACCCCTGGCGCCCATGAGGCATGTTCCGTCACCGCCGGATTGGCTTGCCGTACAGTCTGCCACCAACCCCTCCAATCCGTTTCTGCACCTGGAGCATGAACAGTTGACCTTCGGCGATGTCGAAGCCATGGTGGGGCACGTCTGCCTGTTCCTCCAGACAGCGGTTCCGACCAAGAAGGGTCACAACGCGGCGATTTGGAACTCCGATTCCAAGTGGACAGTGATTCTGCTGTTGGCCTGTGCACGCTTGGGGTGGCCTGCCACGGTCCTCGCCCCCGCTCTGCCGTCGGCGGTGCTGGCGCGGCATCTGGGCCAGGTGCCGCTGACATTGTTGTTGTTCGGAGCCGGCAAGGGGCCCGATGAGGCACATGCGCGCACGTTCGACGGAGCAGTCGAGCATTTGGCGGTTGAGGTGCCCGTGGCGGGCTCCGATGCCTCGGCACCCGCCTGGCGTCAACCCAATGCACTCACGGTTGGCAACCCGGACTTGGAGTGGATTCAAGGGTGGGTCTTCACATCGGGCACCACTGGAACACCCAAGGCCGTCACTGTCACGTTTGGCAACCTGCTGTGGAGTACGGCAGCCTCCAGCTACCGACTCGGATACCGGATTTCCGACTGCTGGCTCCACTGCATGCCCTTGCACCATATCGGCGGACTGGCCTTGTTGTTCCGGAGCCTGATCTTTGGGTTCAGCCTGTGCATGCGCAGCCGGTTCGACCAACACGAGGTCAGGGATTTCATGGAACGGGGAACAGTGACTCATGCGGCGTTGGTTCCGACCATGCTGGCGCGCCTGCTGGATGCGAACCTGGACTTGACCGCTCCCGGCCAACGATTTCGCACGGTCCTGGCGGGCGGTGCCAAAGTGGCCGAGCCCCTCCGCTCGGAGTGCGGGGAACGCGGCTTGGACGTGGTTGCCAGCTACGGCATGACGGAGAGTTGTTCCCACATCGCGGCGGAACGACCTGGGCGCGCAAGCAGGTCGGGGGAGGGGCCCGCCCTGCGACACGCCGGAATCCAAATCAGGAACGTCGGCGGGGAGCGGTTGCCGGCAGGACAGCAAGGCGCAATTTGGATCAAGGGCCCCCAGTTGTCATTGTCATGCGAGCTGGACGGCCAAGGATGGTTCCGCACAGGCGACTGGGGCATGCTGGATGACAACGGCTCCGTACATGTGCTGGACCGTCAGGACGGGGTGTTTGTCAGCGGAGGCGAAAACGTTTCGTCGCGTCAGGTGGCGGAAAGATTGATGGAGTTTCCGGGGATCGAACACGCGTGGGTCACCGGAGTACCCGACCGGGAATGGGGCCATCGCGTTGTTGCGGTGATGCAACCCGCCACCAACCGGGTCCCGGACGAACGTACGCTACGGCGCAGGCTGCGAACCAGGTTGGCAGTACACGAAATTCCCAAGCAATTCGTCTGGGTTGCATCGCTGCCCAGAACGGAGTTGGGCAAAGTGGACACAGCCGCCGCACGGCAACTCGTAGAGGAACTCCAGCAGTGATTTGGCATCCGCTGCCCGCTTGCGTAGCGGCATCCGGCATCCCCTACCACGGGGCCACTGCCGGAAACGGCCCCTCAATGCTGCTCCTGCACGGCTTTACCGGCACCATTCAAAGTCTTGATCCGATCTCCTGCGTTCTGGCACGCCAATTTTCGCTGTTGGGAATCGATCTGCCCGGTCACGGCCGCACGCGCGTCATTCCCGATCCCAATCTGGAATTCGATCAAGTCATTGCCGACCTGCACGAAGTAGTGCGCCGGTGGCATCCGTACCCAATGCATGTGACCGGATACTCCATGGGTGGGCGGGTAGGACTTGGTTTGGCCTGTCGGTTTCCCGACGCCGTGAAATCGCTGTCGCTCCTTAGTGCATCGCCCGGTGTCTCCGACATTACCGGTCGTCAGACACGTTCGGCTCTCGATCGGGATCTGGCCAAATTCCTGGCCGAAACCCCTGACGGTGTCTTCGATCGGTACTGGGAGTCCATGCCGCTGTTTGGCGGCGGCCGGGCACGCGGTGCCCGGGGCCACCGCATCAGTTCCAAAAACATCAGGCAAGGCTGGTCTGCATCCCTGCCCCTGCTCGGCACAGGGAGCCAGCCCTCGTTCTGGAATGACCTGTCGCACCTGGACCGACCGGTACAGCTGATCACGGGGGAAAGGGACATCAAGTTCCGAAACATCGCAGACGCAATGAAACTGCGCCTTCCCACGTGTCGAACCCACACGGTGCCGCATGCCGGTCATAGGGTTCATCTGGACAACCCGCGCACTACAGCCAGTCTGGTTACCGACTGGGCCATGGGCCATGAGGAAGCCCATGGCCCATGAAGTGAAGGCCTAATCGCTACGCGAAGGCAGGGAGTAACTCGATTCTTGCTGCATGCTACCTTATGCTAGCTGAACAGCATGGCCCATTTTGCAGGAGGATGAGTGCAAAGTCTTGTAGTCCAGCCGAAGCGGCTTCCTGAACATTGTTGTTTGGCGGTTGTACATTGGCCGGCACTTGGATTTCGCATTCGCAACAGTGTCTTCTGGCCTGAACAACCCGCGAGGAGTGTGTCACGCAGTACGACTGAGCCGGCCCGCTGCCTTCGCCTGCATGTCAAGGACAGTCCTGTCGCTATACTGATTCAACTCGGTTGACAGTACACAAGAAGAAACCACAGCTTATGAGCATTTGGAAAGTCGAGATGGACATTGGCCGGCTCCATAGGGGATTTCCGGGAACCATGCTGGAACACTTGGACATCACGATCGACGCAGTCGGGGACGACTTTCTGACAGCCAGCATGCCGGTGGACCACCGCACAATTCAGCGCATGGGCATTCTGCATGGAGGTGCTTCGGTGGTTTTGGCCGAGTCGGTGGGCAGCATCGCCTCCAACTGCTGCATCGACCAAACCACGTTGGCGGCCGTCGGACTCCAAATCAACGCCAACCACATACGCCCCGCGCGTTCGGGACGGGTTTCCGCCACTGCCCGACCCTTGCACCTGGGCTTCCGCACCCATGTATGGCGCATTGCCTTGCAGGACGAACATGGCCGGAGGACCTGCGAGTGCACACTCACGACATCGGTCATTACGCGCAAGTCGCTGGGACTGTGACAGACTTCCGCCCGTGGCTGGAGAATGGTGTCACCGCATGCAACCGGGCAACACCGGCATTCTCGGGTTCGCAACCGCCGTAGTCGGCATCCTGGTTGCTTCGATCCTCTTGGGATGCCAGGACTACGTGCCGGTCCAACCGGGCGAGGACTCTGCCCCGCGGAATGCCAGCGCGGAGTCGATAGGGTCATTGCTTCGGGAACAACTGGCCTCGTCCCGCCCTGCCGATACCCCCGGCAATCAACCACTGGACCTGACAACGTCTCCACGCCAATTTCCGGCAAAATTGGTGCAATGGAAGGACCTGATTGGAGGACCGGAGGCACGTCTCGTTGTTGAGGAGGCCTTGGCGACCGGATCTCGGGTGGTTTTCACCGATCCCAGGGCCGCGCTCGCGGTAGCCGATGGGTTGAAGTCACAGTTGGAACCCAATGGTTGGCGGCTGCTGGAAGTCCTGGAGGCTCCGTCTGCCATTGAAGGCGCTCCTCCATCGTCGTATTTCTTCTGGTTTTGGCGCACCAACCTGTCATTCCGGCCTCAACACCTTTACGAGGCCGGATGCGCTCACATCCAGACCATCCCGCCACAGGCCGGCACGTCGGTGCATCTTGGTTCGGGCTGCCATCTGGCCCGCACGGCGGCCGTGGTGCAAGGCGGGCGGCCGCAGCCGTCGGCTGCTCAAGATGCCCAAGCCGTACAGAACGGTGATCTGATGATTTCAGTGGGGCGGGAATGGTCTGTTGCCACCCCCTTTGGTTCGGCCGAAGGCTGCTCTGCCGTGGCGGGTTTCCTGTGTTTGGCGCGGCAGGATCTTGTCCATGAGCAAGACGGTTCAGGAGTGTCGCTGCAACTACTTGAGCACCAACCTGCGTCAGGCACCTTGGATCTGAGTATTCGTTCCACGGTGGCGGTTTCACGCCGTCTCCATCCCCAAGGGATTCCGTTGGTGGCCCGCGCAGTGGAAACGGTCAACGGTGAGCCGGGATACCATGTATACCTGGTGCATCCCGAACAGGCCGACGGCACGGAGGGGTTGGTGTCCGACCTCCACTTTATGTCGGAACAGCGACACTTGGTGTTCAGCGGGACCTTGTCGGGAGACTTCGAGTCCCTGGCCAACCATGGCACGATGTTGACCGAAACCGTGCTGGCGGTTGAGCCTGTGCCTGTAGACCGGGAGTGAGCAACCGGTTTGGCCGTTGCCCATGCCCGGGCCATGGCCGCCAAGTACCGGTACCGGGCATTCACACCACCGGGAATTACGAACGTACAGCACCTGCGGAGGTTTCATGTCGCAGCAACCATCCGAGACACGCATCGACTCCCATCAACACTACTGGCACTTCGACCCGGCCCAGTACACCTGGATCGGAGAGAGGCAGGTGCTGCAGCGCGACTGGCTGCCGGCCGATCTTGAACCTCTCAACCGTGTCTCGGGCATTTCGGGCACCGTTGCTGTGCAAGCCCGTCAACAGGCAACGGAGAACGACTATCTGCTGTCGCTGGCCAACGGCCACAAACACATTGTGGGGGTCGTTGGCTGGCTTGACCTAACGAGTGCCGATACCTCCCTTGACTTGGCCAAGTATGCCGAGGACTCCTTGTTCAAGGGAGTCCGACACAACCCGACCATTGAAGGCGCTGTCGAAACCTCAGTACCGTTTGCAGAAAACATGAGGGCAATGGCGAATTTGGGCCTTTCGTGCGATTTGCTTGCCAAACCGGCGAGTTGGCCAACCGTGCTGGATCTCGCAAGCCGATTTCCCAACAACACCTTTGTTCTGGACCACATCGGCAATCCCGGAATCGGACCGGATCACTGGAAGCAGTGGCAGTCGCTTGTCGCCGAGCTGGGCCGGGCCGACAACGTCTTCTGCAAGTTTTCCGGACTGGTGAATCAGGGACCTGAAAGCCATGTAACCGCTGCCAACGTCCTACCCTGGTTCGATCACCTGCTCCAACACTGTGGCTGCCAACGGGTCATGTTCGGGACCGACTGGCCAGTTTGCACCGTGATGCAAAGCCACCGGGCTGTGGTCGAGCTCGCCGCGGGTTGCATCAACTCCCTGACAACGGACGAACAGGCTTGGGTGTGGGGACGTTCCGCGGCGGCAAGCTACCAACTGCCGCCTCCCTGAACCCACCATGACACTGCGCTGGAAGCTGGCAGTCGGCCTCATGGCACTGACCATCACCGTTGCCGGGAGCTTGCAGGACACCGGGACACCGGACACTGTCAGAATTCAGGCGCGGAATGGGCAGGCCTCCGGTTTGGGGACGGAACAGGAATCCTCAGAGGAGGTGATCGGAGGCTCCCCCGCAGCACCCGGCGCCTTCCCATGGATGGTGGCCCTGGTGCTGTCCAGCCACAGCAGTCCCCAGACCGGGTTGCGTTGCGGCGGCACGCTGATCAACCCGGAGTGGGTCCTGACGGCCGCGCATTGCCTAACCAATCCGGACGGATCATTCATGTTGCCGGCGGACCTGCGCGCCGTCGTCGGCATCGCAGACTTGGTGGCCGACCAAGGCATCCAATCCGATGTAGTGGAAGTGCTGGGACACGAGCACTACGACAATCGAACTGGAGACTTCGATATCGGGTTGGTCCGACTGGCGCGCCCCATTCTGGAAGTCGAGCCGGTCTCACTGCCACCGGCCGACAGGTTGGACCTGCTTTCATCCAACGCCGAAGCCGTTGTCGCCGGATGGGGCACCACTTCATGGATTAACAGCCAGACGGGAACAGCACCGTCGCAACTGCATGCGGCCACACTCTCCTTGGCCGACTCCCAAGTGTGCCAACAGGCATTTCGTCAAAGGACCGGAAAGGACATCCACATCACGGTCAACATGCTGTGTGCGGGCAATCTGTTCACGTCCGGCGACGCCTGCCAGGGGGACAGCGGCGGACCACTGCTGACGGTGGACGGCACCACCGGAACGACCGTTCAGGTTGGCATCGTCAGCTGGGGGATGGGGTGCGCGGTGCCGGGATTGTTCGGGGTATACACGAACGTCATGCAATTGTCAGAGTGGTTCGAGGGCCATACAGGCGCCAGGCCGACTGTGAAGCCCGGTTCGGACACTGAGAGGCGAAGGACCTTTCTGCCTGTGGTGCCGACAGACTCCAACCGCGACCCGCCTTAAACGAAGCGACCCCTCCAAGAGAGGGGTCGAACGGCACCAACGCCATTTCGTTCCGGAGGGCGGCCAATGGGACTTGAACCCACAACCACGTGAACCACAATCACGTGCTCTGCCTATTGAGCTATGACCGCCGCGGTCAAATTACATCCAGGTTGCACATGCCAACAGGGGGACAAGGATTCGAACCTTGATTGTCGGTTCCAAAGACCGAAGTCCTGCCGTTAGACGATCCCCCTTCGGGACCCAGTGCCGAAGCCCAGACTTGAACTGGGAACCCCAGCATTTTCAGTGCTGTGCTCTACCAATTGAGCTACCTCGGCAGACAGAGCGGGTGATGAGATTCGAACTCACGACCTTCTCCTTGGCAAGGAGACGTTCTACCACTGAACTACACCCGCGCGACCTGACAAACTGAGGTGGACCCGGTCGGATTCGAACCGACGATCTTCTCCTTGCAAAAGAGACGCCTTCCCACTAGGCCACGGGCCCCAGCCCCGCCCACCGTCAACCCTGGTGCCGACGAGAGGACTCGAACCTCCACGCCCTTGCGGGCAATAGATCCTAAGTCTACCGCGTCTACCGGTTCCGCCACGTCGGCCGGCCGGATGCTTCCGCATTCCGCATCCGATCCCAAGCATGTGCGCCAGACACAGGCTGGGTACCCCCGATTCTGTACGGCGCGGTACGCGCCGTCACCGTCATCTATCTCAAACCGCATTCGGCCTGGCGGAAATTTGCCCCGCAGACCCAACGGGCCACAGGGTTTCCGCTGCGGTGAGATTGCCGACCCGAAGGTCCGCAACCCACTCACCTTGCTCCCGGTTGCACGCTCGCCCAGCCATGGACATCTCTGCACATGCTGGTGGGCTCTTACCCCACCGTTTCACCCCTTACCTTCCGGCTTGCCGGAGGCGGGAATGCTCTCTGTTGCGGTTGTAGTCGCGGCCCGGTTGCCCAAGCCGCGCCCTCACTTGCTGTTTCGTGAGGCAACCTTCCAGCCCTGCGGACCGGAGGGAGTCGGGAAGTTCCTCTGCCAACCAAGGGCCGGCAGCGACGGCGTTCAGCCTGTCCTGAACCTGGATTTGTAATCTGCTGTCCGAACACCTGACGGACTTCGGACACGAAGGGTCATTCTAGCCACCTAGGCACGGCGAGTCAACACTGGGTCGGCAAAACCGCGGTGGTAGTTGGATGCTGAATTGTGTTGACGCCCAACGGATGGATGATGCGGGCGGCAAATCATCGGCAGCGGATGTTGGAGCCCCATGGTGCCGGCGGTTGCAATACCGTTTGTGTCCGGCCAGCAAGGGGACCCGTGTGGCTCGGCCTGCTGGGCCACATTCGAACGTGGGGATGGACCAAAACCGGGACTATTTGTCCGACACCACGATACCCGACAGCAGAAAACGCTGCCCGATGAAGAACAGGACCACGGGTGGCAATGCTGCACCGATCGAGACTGCCATGATCAGGTGCCAGGGACTGGAGCCGTAACTGGAGCGGAACCTGGCCAAACCCAATGGAATGGTGTATTTGCTGTTGTCGTGCAGGAAAATCAGGGGCTGTAGGAGCTCCTGCCACGAGTTCTGGAAAATCAGGATGGACGAGGCGGCAATTACCGGCAGGGACAGCGGCAGCATCATGCGCCAGTAAATGCCGAAGTAGCTGCACCCGTCCAGACGGGCCGCCTCGGTCAGTTCGTCCGGGATGGACCGGAAAAACTGTCGGAACAGGAAGATGAAGAAGGCACCGCCGTCGAAGTGGGGGATGATGAGCGGCAGGTAGGTGTCAATCCACCCCAGACGCTGGAAGATGATGTACTGCGGGATCATCGTCACCGTGTAGGGCAACATCAGCGTCGACAGGACCAGGATGAAGAGAAGATTCTTGCCCGGCGCCTGCATGCGGGCAAAGGCGTACCCCGCCATGGATGCCGCCAGCACCTGTCCCATCACCCGAATAACCGCGATCTGGGTCGAGTTCACGAAATAGCGGCCGAACGGAAGGAAGGCAAAGCCTTCGTAGAAGTTGGAGAAGACCCAGGGATCGGGCCACAAGTCGGGAGGCCACCGCATGATTTGTTCCAGGCGCGAGAACGCGGCCGAGAACATCCACACGGTGGGCATCAACACCCAGAGGATGCCCGGCAGCAGCAGCAGCAGGGCAATCGCCTTGTACAGGCGTTCCCGACTGCGCCGCCCCATTCGGCGCGGCCCGGTGGCAGTGGTTGCGGCAGCCACCCTACACTCCGCCGGAATAGTGGACCCAGCGCCCGGAAGTGCGCAGGGCCAGCACGGTCAACAGCAGAATTAGGACAAACAGAATCCAGGCCTGGGCGGAGGCCAGCCCGAGCTTGAGGTAGCTGAACGCGTTGTCGTACACGTACAGGTTGTAGAAGTAGGAGGCGTAGTTCGGACCGCCCTGGGTCAACACGTAAATCCGGGTGAACACCTGCAGCGACAGGATCATCGCGATCATCAGGTTGTAGAGGATCACTGGTGAGATCATGGGTACGGTGACGTGCCAAAACCTGTGCAGGATATTGGCCCCGTCCAGTTCAGCAGCCTCGTAGAACTCGCCAGGGACGTTCTGCAGCGCGGCCAGAAAAATGATGACACCGCCGCCCAGTGCCCACAGACCTGAAATGATGACGGCCGACATGACCCAGCGTTCACTGCCCAGCCAGTTCGGTCCCCTGATCTCGAATGCCTTGTAGAGGAAGAAGTTGATCAATCCGAAATCGGCGTTGAACAGCCAAATCCAGACCAGGCCCGTGACCACGGTGGGCAGGATGGACGGCAGGTAGTAGATGGTCCTGATCGTGCGCATGGAAGGCACGCGCAGGTTCAGGAGCATGGCCAGCAACAGAGAGGACACCAGCTGCAGCGGCACAAAGACCACCGTATAGGTCAACGTCACCCGAAGCGACTTCCAGAAAATCTGGTCGTCGTACAGGAACCTGAAGTTCTTGAGTCCGACGAAGTCGGGCGGACTGATGGCGTTGTACTTGGTGAAGCCGAGGATCAGGGACGCGACGATGGGGATGGCGGTGAAGGCCAGAAAGCCCAAAATCCAGGGCGCGAGGAAGAGATAGAAGTTGATGGCCTCGCGCCAGCGGAGGGAAAGGCGTGGCCTCTCCACTCCGCCGGCGCCAACCGCCGCCATGCCGGACATGTGCGGACAATCGACCTGTAGTCGGCCTGATTAGGACTTGGACTCGATCACGCTCTCGAACTGTGCCTGTACTTGCGCCAGACCGTCGGCCACGGACACCTCGGCGTTCCAAATGGGCCCCATGGTCTGGTTGAACGTGCTATTCCATTCGGGATAGGAGTCCAGGGTCTTGCCCGGGGTCACATATCCGTAGTTGAACGCATCCAGCAGTGCCGTCTCGGCATCCTCGCGGCTCAGCGCGAAGTTGGGAATGTTCATCAGGCTGTCAAAGTAGATCGGATAGTTCTCCTTGTGCGCCGGGAAAAAGCCGGTGATCTGGGCGTAGAGCTCGGCTCCCTTTTCCACGGCGAGGTACTGCAGGAAGCGGAAACCAGCATCCTGTTCTTTGGCACCCTTGCCCAACATCCAGGAATCGTTGAACAGCGGTGAGGTGTTGACTCCAGCCGGCCCGTACGGGAAAGCACCCACACCCCAACGCCAGGACGGTTCCACGGCAGCGAAGTTGGTGACCGACCAGGCACCATTGATGGCCATGCCGATGCGGCCGCTCATCATGGGCCAGCCCACCAGCTGCTGAATGGCGTCGGTGTCCGACGGCCGCGGTGAAACCGGACTACTGCCATAGATGGCGTCGTAGACCCAGCCAATAAAGGTGTTCATCGTTTCGGAGTCGTAGAAGGCCTCGGTGACGATGCCCGTCTTGTAGGCCTCGGTGTGTTCGGGACCGCCCACGTTGTTGAAGGGATCCGCGCCCCACAGCCATTCGAACACGCCCAACTGGCCGTTGCCGAAGATCATGCCGTACTGGGCCTTGGTCGGATCGTCCATGTCCTTGGCCGCCGCGTTGGCGGATGCCAGCATTGCATCGGTGGTCCACGAAGTGTCGGCCCAATCAATGGGCGGGACCGTGGCACCGGCCTCTTCCAAGGCATCCAGGTTGTAATAGACGATCGTGGGCAGGTGAGCCAACGGAAGTGCCCAGAGCTTGCCGTTACGGGTTACCGCATCCAGGGCGGCCGGTTCGATAACCGACAGGTCCACGTTGTTCTCGGACACCAGTTCGTCGAGCGCCACGATGGCATCGTTGGCATAGAACGTGGGGAATCCCGCCGCATAGTTGGCGGAAATCTCCGGTGGATCACCGGCCGCGTACTGGGCCAGAAGCTTCGCGTTGTAGTCACCCCACGGAACACCGATGGTCTCCACCGTGATGTTAGGCTCCACCGTGGCGAAGTCGGCGATCGCTTCGTCCGTCCACTCCTGGATCTTGACCCCGATGTCGGAGCGGATCAGGTAGGTGATTTCCGTCATTTCGGCACCGCTGCCAGTTCTGGCAGGCATGTCGACACTGGGTTCCGCCGGAACACAGGCGGCCAATGCCAAACCGGTGGCTGCAACTGCGCTTGACTTCAGGAATCGTCGGCGCGTAAGGACCATGTTCGGCTCCTTGATGACTGAATTGATTTGGGTCAGACGGCTCTCGGCTCGGCCGGGGCCGGCTCATTATGCCTTAGAGCGGCGCGGTCAAAGAGAGTGATGAGGCACAAAACAGGGCGCGGGCGCGCTCTCCTACCAGTACACACCGTGCCCCTGTCAACGACTTTACCTTGCCGGGGATACGCACGGCTGTGGTCATCCCCAGCCCACCGAAGTTCAAAGGTGACGGAGGTCAATAGCAGCCACCGTGGAACCGGACGGCAACGGTTGGGAACCTGGCGGAACCGTTACCAGGGCATCAGCGTCCAGCATGCTGAGCAAGCGGCTGCTGCGTTGCACACCGGTCGACTCAGCCCGATATCCGCCCTTGCCATGGTGCAGGTCGTGATCCCAAGCCAAGGCAACCCGGTGGAATTCCGGCCGCGTTGAGTCCGGAACCAGTCCGCTGTCCAACACGACCTGGATCCGCGGCAGGGCCGGCGGCTGGTGTCCCAACATACGGCGCAGGGCGGGTACGCAAAAGAGAAGAAATGTAACCATGGCGCTGGCCGGATTGCCGGGCAGGGAACAGACCACGCACCGCCGGTCGCCCGACGCAGTCTGCCACGAGGAAAACGTGAATGGTTTGCCTGGTTTCATCAATACCCGTTCGCAGTGGATTTCAGCACCACAGTCCGTCAGGACCTTGGGCAGCAGGTCGGCTTCGCCCATCGAGATGCCGCCGGACGTGATGATCAAGTCGCTTTGCCTGAGGCTGCCCCGAACTTCCTGCCCAAGCTGCAATTCGGTGTCTTCGGCGATTGCGGTCGGGAGACGCACATCACACCCCATGCGTTGCGCCAACGCGGACAACATGACGTGGTTGCTGTCCGGAATCTGTCCGGGCCCCAAGGGCTCTCCCGGCGGTTGCAATTCATCTCCGGTGGACAGGACGGAGACCCGCGGCCTTCGGGTCATGGCCACCGTTCCTGCCCCGGCCGTGGCTGCCAATCCGAGCTCGGCCGGTCCCAATACGCTGCCGGCACGTACCACCAGGGCGCCGGGAGCCATGTCGGAACCCGCCTGCCGCACATCGTGGCCCGGTTGCACCCCAACCTTGATGCGGACCCGGTCACCGCTCGGCTCCGTGTCTTCGATCCGGACCACCGCGTCCGCGCCCTCAGGCATGGGGGCGCCGGTCGTAATGTAGGAGACCTGGCCCGGTTCCTGTATATAGTCGGCCGGATGACCAGCCATGACCTGTCCGGCCACCGGGTACTCGCCGGGGCCGTCGGCGGCAACCACGGCATAGCCGTCCATAATTGATGCCGGGAACGGGGGAAATCCGGCAGGGGCCAGCACATCCTCTGCGGCAACCCTGTACGCAGCTTCCTGCAGGGCCACCACCTCGGATTCAAGACACTCTGTTTTCGACAGGACAATGTCCAGTACTTGGCGCACCGACATCATGTCGGATGCAGGACGTGCGGCAAAAACGGGGGGCTGGCTCATGTCTTGGGATGTACGGCTCCGTAGTGTCTTGCGATTTACCCCGAACGTGCGCCCACCAACGCGGGTGGGAATGGCCGCCCGCGGCGCAACGCAGCCTGGCATTCCCGGGCGCGGGAATGCGACACGGGGATCAGTATCGAACCGTGGGCAGTCCGTGCTTCTCGCACCAAGCGTCGATCGGATTGTCACCGCCCCGGAAATCGAACGTTTCCCGCTCCACAAACTGCTCGCCGCACAGGAACCTCTGCATCGGGGTCATTTGCGCCAGCAGTTCGTCGGACTGGACCCGGTAGTCCATCGGCTTGATCCAACGGTATCCGTAGCCCATCATCAGAGCCTTGCGCGTCCGCGCCACCTGATTGGCGGCACCGGCATGGTAGGTTCGGTTCTCGAAGATCAGACAGTCGCCCGGATGCAACGACGGCTCGACGGCTCCCGCGGGGTCCACCCTGCCCTCCGGAATCTCGATGGCCTGTGTCAGCCGATTACTGCCCGGCACCACCATTGTCACCCCTGAATTCGCCATGCTCAGGTCCGTCAGGTAGTAGGCGCACTTCACCAGCAGGCGCTGAATGCGAGCATGCCCCATGTCGTTCTGGGCCTGGAAGTAGTCCCGGTGCCAACCCGGTTCGCGGAACGTGTCGGGGGTGCCCTCCGGATCGCCTCCCTTGTAAATCAAGTGGGATGTGACCAGATGAACGTCGGAGCCAAGCAGCTGGACCACAGTGGGCAGAACCACGGGATGATCGATCAGGTCGCGGAACACCTGGTGCTTGGCCACCGAGTTGCGGAAGCTGTCGTAGCGGCCGCTGGCTCCGGTCTGCCGCGAAACCTGGTCATCCGAGGCAATCAGGGCATCCCCGACCTCGATCAGCGCTTCGATCTGATCACTGTCCAGCGCATTGCGAATGATCAGATAGCCGTTGCGATCGAAGAAATCCAGGTCCTCTTGGGGAACGATGTGGGCTTCCAACATGGCTTGATACTCCTTGCCGGACTTGCAATGTGATTTATGTCAACCCTTCATGCCGGAGAAGGTCACGCCTTCAATCATGTACTTCTGCCCGAACGCGAACACCAGCAGCATCGGGATGATCATGTAGACGGAGATGACCATCATCTTGTGCAATGAGGTGATTTCGCCCTCGAACCCCTTCTGGGCGTTCAGGCCCAAGGCCAGCGTCCACAGGTCCTTCTTGGGACCCAGGTAGATCAGGGGCGACAGGAAGTCGTTCCACGCGAACTGGATGGAGAAAATGCCCACGGCCGCCAGCACTGGCTTGGAATTGGGCATGATGATCCGGGCCCAGATCCCCAGTTCCGTGCAGCCGTCCATGCGCGCGGCATCGCTGAGTTCGAGCGGGATGCCCCTGAAAAACTGCCGCATCAGGAAGATGTAGAAGGCATTGTGTCCCAGGAGTCGGGGAATGATCAGGGGCCAGAAAGTGCCTACCAGGCCCATCCGGTCGAAGATGACGAACAACGGAATGATTTGCACCACGTGCGGCAGCATCATCGTACTCAGGAGGACGTAGAACATAACCTCCCTGGCCGGGAAGTTGATGCGGGCGAAGGCGTATCCGGCCAAGGCGCAGATCACGACACCGCCGATCACGGACGTCACCACCATGTACATCGTGTTCTGGGTGTACAGGATCAGCGGCGATTCCTCGAAGATCGTGATGTAGTTGGACCACTGGACCGGGTCCGGAATCAGCTTGACTTCCCGCAGTGTCACCGTCTGCGCAGTCTTAAGGGAGGTGGAGAAGGTCCAGGCCAACGGGAACAGCATCACCACCGAACTGACCAGCAACAACGGATAGACGAATGTCCACTTGGCAACGCGGGTGTAGAGTCCCTCGACCATGCTCGATTGCTCCGTTGAGGCCTACGTGTCCCCGTAGTAAACCCAGCGATCCGAGGTCCTGACCATGATCACGGTAAAGAACAGGATGATCAGAAACAACACTACCGACAGGGCAGCCGCGTAGCCCAGCCTGAAGTAGCTGAAGGCGTTGTTGTAGATGTGCAGGACATAGAAAAGTCCTGCATTTAGTGGTCCGCCGCCGGGGCCTAGCAGCACGTATGCGGACGCAAACACCTGAAAGCCGCCAATGATGCCGATGATCAGGTTGAAGAAGATAACCGGTGACACCATGGGAATCGTGATGCGGAACAACTGGTGCCAGTAGCTGCCACCGTCCATCTCGGCCGCTTCGTACAGTTCGGACGGAATGCCCTGCAGGCCGGCCAGGAAGATCACCATCTGGGCACCGAAGCCCCAAGT
>CAZMKQ010000082.1:0-21661 GCA_964566955.1 uncultured Caldilineaceae bacterium
CCGGTCGCGGACAGCCCCGATTCACCCCCATCCCGCGACTTTGCGTTTACCCTGGCCAGCAAAGCCTGTTCAAAGGCCCTGAAGTCCGAATCCCACCTGCGGCCCGCGGTATTCAAACCAGATGGTTGCAAGGATGTGGGTGACACGGTTGCTCAGCTCCGCCAATGACGTTCGGGCAAAGTTTGTCGGGACGGTGGGCAACACACGCCACGCCCGGCTCAGCGCATAGGGGATGCGGTTCGCTCGCGCGACCCGTGCCGCCGCCAGGGAAACGCCAAGGTTGGCCACCGGCAGTACCGCGACAGGCCCAGAGCCAGTCGGCCTCCGCATCCCGGTTCCAGCACCACTTCGAACACCGAGTCCCGTTCGTCCAGCGTGTCCCGATCAATCTGCCTGCCATTCACAAGACGCAGATCCGCAACGGCATGTTCACCATAGGCACCCAGCTGCACCTGGACGGTACGGGCTTCCCGAACATTCAGGTTGACAAGTTCCACTTCGATCCCTTCGGCATCCATCGCGCGCACCAGCGAACCCACATCGGGCGGCAGGCCAGCCCGACGCGCCTCCGGATCGAAGTAGCGCAACTGGCAGTGCAGCGGATACCCAATGCGTCCGGTAGGCAGACCGCCCAGCATGGTGCGAATCAAAGCCTCGGTGCAGGCCGGATTGAGATGGTTCATGTCGTCGGACAGACGCGTGTCCGGGGTTGATGAATCCGCTCGTACACCCTCCATACGGCTGCGGACCTCTTCCAGGTCCCGCCGCAATGCCTCCTCGGGCCAGCCCGGATTGTCCCCGGCCAGGAACCGATTCCACTCGGACCGTGTCGCCGCGGGCAAGCCGGTTGCGTCGTGGGACCAGTACAGAATCTCATCCGCTCCGTCCTGAAACGGGTCGGCACGGTACTCGTACCAGCCGTCGTCGCCGAACATCCGCGGATATTCGGCGCCGTTCGGTCCCTGCCGACGGTTGGCGTTGACCGCCTGAATGACACCGCGCCAGGTTTCCACGTAGCGGCGGTTGCCGGTCAGCAGAAGGGCGTTGCCGAAACCGTATGGCGCACGGTGGCTGAAAAACGGGCGATGTGCCTTTTGCTCGCTTCCCGGAACCGACACCGTAAAGCCCCAGCCATAGACGCCGCCGTACCACCGGCCTCCACAGGGGGAGCCCACCACTCCGTCGGTACCCACAATTGTGGGAATGATGCCGCCGTTGGCATCCGTACGCTCCACCCACTTGTCCATGTAGGCGGTGATCCAGTCACGGTAGCGCGGGTCCCCGTCCAACATGAACGCGTTCAGCATCGGTGTCGTAATCCCGAAATTGAGGGGACTGTCCCCGTCAACGTCGTTGTACTCCTCGAAATGCTCCAGCATCTGAGCGTAGCTGGCCTCACCGTGGCCGGGCCGAAACCTGCCCTCTATCTCAATGGGGTCCCCGGCCCAGTCCAACGCCGTGGCCTTGCGCAGCAGGGGCCCCCTACTGCCGTTGAACATGCTGCGCACCAGGCACAGCTCGGGATCGAAGTTGTCCGCGCCCGGTTCGTCACCCAGGTAGAAGCCGGCAAAACGGTGGGTCCGCCGCCTGAACTCCCGGTTGTCCGGATCGCAGAGGCCTTCCAAAAAGAACGCGCTGTAGCCCTCCCCGTTGTGGAACCAGTCGAACATGACCGGGAATTCCTTGTAGTACATTCCGTCGCGCGCAAACGGAACTTCGAAAGTCCTCGCTTCCGTGTACTGCCGCAAATGGCCTTCCCAGCCGTGTCGATACAGCGTCAGCAGCCAGTCCGGGGCGCCCAGGGCATGCAGCATCGTCCAATTGAGCAGGTTCTCGGCGGCATCGTCCGGTCCGTCGTCCCCGCCCCAACGTGGCACGCACTCCAGGAATCCCCGCTGGTCGAAGTACTTGGAATGGAATGCGCGGCACGCTTCACTGGCCTCCCGCAACAGTTGTCGCTGGAGCAGCGCCCAGGTCGGAGGTGAAACGGGACTCGCAAGGACAACCGGCATGAAGTTCACTCCGAAAACAACAATGGGGACAACAGGAATCGTTCAGTAGGCCCGTTCCATTTCACCGACCGAAATCTCAATCACCGTGTGGGCCTCGGTTTGGACCGCCTCCCGCAGCAGCAGCTCCAGCTGTTCCGGTGAATCGGCGCGCAGGCCCCGGGCACCAAAGGTCCGGGCCATGGCTGGGAAGTCCGGGTTGTGCAGGCGGGTGCCGATCACCCGCTCGTCGAACTCCTCCCGCTGGGCGCGCAGGACGTTGCCGTAGGCGTTGTCGTTGAACACCAACACCACCGAGTGAATGCCTTCCTGCACGGCAGTGGCCATGGCATGGGCGCCGTACAGGAAGCCTCCGTCACCGGACACGGCCACCACCGGGCGTTCCGGCGCAGCCAGCTTGGCGCCCAGGGAGTAGAGATAGGCGGCACCCAGTGTGATTTGGGTTGAGGAAGTCAGATACCGTCCCTCCGCCGGTACCGACAGGTAGTTGCGGCTGTAATATCCCATCTGGGTCATGCCCTGGATGATGACCGCTTCCTTGGGTGCCCCGCGGCGGATTGCCTGCATCAGCGAGTGCTGCGGTTCCAACTGACGATCCGGCTCGAATCGTTCCGTCTTCAGATGGCTTATCGTCTCGAGATCGCGTGCCGCAGCAGCATCGGAGCGGTCCGCGAAGCCGGATGTTTGCACATCCAGGGCCTCCAGGGTGGCCTTGGCATCCCCGTGGAGGAAAAGAGTGTTGGCAGCGGATCGTTCCGGCTGAAGGGCGTCGATGTCGATCTGCACGACCGGCACCGAAAGATGGCTCAGGTCCTGGCCAACCCCGACCGCAATCACCAAATCCCGCTGATTGATCCACTCCTTCACGGGACCATAGCGCATCTCCGGGTACCCCAGACCCAGCGGACCCGCCTCGTCCACCAAGCCCTTGCCGCGACGGGTGGTTGTGACCGGGATACGCAGCCGGTGGGCAAAGGTCCGCAGGATGTCCTCGGCACCCGACCAGCGAATACCGGAACCGACCCAAAGCAGGGGGCGGCGGGCCTCCACAATGCGTGCAGCAGCGGTGTCAACCCCGTTGGCAACGGGCCGGGCCGACTCCGGCTGGGAGACCGGCAACGCCACCTCGTCGCTGGCGGCCAGGACTTCATGAGGCACCACAAGACCGACCGGGCGCGGTCGTCCGGTCAACAACTGGCACCAGGCTTCCGCGACCAGGTCGGGGATATCGGCCACGGCATGGGCCATGCCCGTCCACTTGGTCATCGTGCGCAACGTGGTCAACTCCAGTTGCCGATGGTTCAACACAGGATGGGTGTTGGCGCTGGTCACCACCAGCACCGGCGACGAATTGGCAAAGGCCGAGGCCAGACCGGCACCGGCATACAGCAGGCCGGGTCCCGGAACCACCAGGGCCACAGCCGGCTTGTTCGACACCTGGGCATAGGCATCCGCCAAGAAGGTGGAGTCCAATTCGTTCCGCACCGATACGTACCGGACCGTGGGGTGTTGCCAGAGGGCGTCCACCGCCTCGTACTGGCCCCAACCGGGCACGCCGAAGACCATGTCGGCCCCCAGTGCCGCCAGGGACTGAATCAGGGCTTGTCCACCGTTGAGTCTGGGCATGTCGTCATTCCTTGTGGCAATAGGGGTTTATGTAAGGTCCAAGGCGAGGTCCAGGGCCAGCTCCCGAAAACGCGGTACCCGGTGCAGGGTCACCAGATTTGGTGTCGTGTTGGTTGATGCCGCCCAGGGACGTGCGCGATAGAATCAGCAGATCCGACCCGTGCGGGAGGATGGAGGCATAGCTGAACGCTTCCAACGGCCTGCGACTCATGGCCACTACCCCGGCCTGCAGCCAGTTGACGGCATCCAGGCTGTACAGCAATGCCAGAATGCGACGCTCGTTGCCAGGCGGACCGGCCTGCGGCCTGCGTACGCGCCTGGAACACGTTCCAGTCCTGCCACGAGCAGGTGTGCAGATTGGCTGCGGTCCAAAACAGGTTGCTGGGCACGTCGTGGACAATTTGGAACTTGCACTGGGCGCCCGGCATGGCCGAGTACTGCATGAACTCGCAGACAAGACCAGTATCCGTGTCGTGTACCCGATTGACGGCGGCGATGCTGCCGGTCGAGTAGCCGTCAAAGCATGTTCGCAGAATGTTGCGGAGCTCGCCGTCGACGCGCACGATGTTGCCCTCAATCCAGCAGTCTTCCATGACCCGTCTGGGATAGTCGGGTTCCCGGTGTTGCCCGTGCAGAACATCGGGCACGCCGGGAAACGGTAGACGATTGGACATGCGCCAGCTGGCGGGGGACAGGAGATCGGCACCGGTATTCCCGGCCACCACCAGCGAATGCCAGTCGCTGCGGCCCCGGCCGCCGGGTTGATTCAGGGGACAGGTTTCATAGGCCCGGAATACATGGCCGTTGTGCAACAGGATGTTGGTTGCGGCACCGTGGTAGCGGCCTTCGAACAACACCGATTCCGGTGTCCAGGATGTCCCTCCGTCCACCGACCGCTGGATGACGATTTCCCGGGTCATGCGGCGGCTGCCCAGCAGGTAGAGGGCATCGCCCGCCTTGAACAGGGAGGGCCAGGTCATGTCCTGACGGGACAGCACGCTCCAGGTCCGGCCCTCGTCCTCGCTCGCAGCAATGTGCAACTGGTTGGGAATGGTCTCGGTGACCGGTGGCGGCTGGAACCACTCCCAACTGCACAGCAGGCACCCCGGCCCGTCCGCGATGAGGCAGGGGGAGCCGGTGTAATGGCGGTGGTGATCGGGCGATTCGGCCACCACCGTGAACTCGGGCGCCAACAGCCGGAGCATGGTAAGAAGGTTCCCTAAACTTGACGATCTGCGACAGGGACCGACCGGACCTGCACCGATGGTCCGACCCTTGGGAAGTGGTGGACCAACCAGCGGCCGAATCACTGCCGGGTCACCGGCTGGAGCCATGGTCAATCGGCATGGGCCCATTGTAGGCGAGGTGCCATATCGGCATTTTGAGCAGGAGGGAACGAGCAACGGATCATGGAATTCGTTCACAGCTCCGCAACTTTCAATGCCGATCGATCGCGCCGGTACCGCCTGACGCGGGTTTGGGACGCGTCTCGGCCTGCGCTCACCTGGTTGATGCTGAATCCCTCCCGGGCCGATGCCGTGAGGAGTGATCAAACCATCCGTCGGGTGGTGGATTTCTCCCACCGCCACGGATTCGGTGGTTGTCGGATCGTCAACCTGTTCAGCTGGATTGAACCGGACTCAAGCAAGTTCTCGGCCAAACTGCAGCGCCGCGCAACCAACTGGGACGATACAGCCAACCGAGCCTATGTGCAGGCAGCACTTGAGGAAACGGAATCGGCCGTGGCGGCCTGGGGCAATGTGGCAGGCCCGTTCCTGGACCGACACTGGATTACAACCCTGACCATCCCCGCGGGTGGTTGGCTGTCGCTGGGCCAAACTGCTCTTGGCCAACCGCGGCATCCCCTGCGGTTGGCAGGCGGAACACGGCTGACACGCTGGCAGCCCGGCTGGCACAGGTAGCGAACGGGCGAACCGTCAATACCAGTGTCGCGGCACGGTCGTCAAACCACGAGTTGGCATGGGAGTCGAACCCACCGCAGCCAGCTCAGCACTGCCTGCCACTGGTGTTGAAGACCAGGGTGCCCACCGGGACACATGCCAACCCGCCGACATTATAGGGGCCGGTCAACACCGCCTTGGACACATGGCGCCTCAGGACATCATCCGCTCAACCTGGTCGGCCAGCACCGGGAGAACTTCTCCCGATCGCCCGCGTACACACGTATCGGCCCAACCGGTCAACTCGGTGTCCTCCGGATTGACCTCCACGACGTGCGCCCCGGCTCGGCGGGCCAGCAGCGGCAGTTCCGCCGCCGGCCAGACCAGGCCGCTGGTTCCAACCACCAGCATGACTTGAGCCTGTTGGCAGGCCGCACAGGCTTGTTGCCAGAGGCCTCCGTCCAGCAGTTCGCCGAACCAGACCACCCCCGGCCTGATCAACCCGGCACAGGCCGCGCACACCGGAGGTTTGGCCGCCAGCCGCTTCGCCAGTTCCAATTGGACCGGCGTTCCGCACTCGAGGCAGCGATAGGCCGTCAGCCGTCCGTGTAGATGAACAACATCCGCCGAACCGGCGCGCTCGTGAAGATCGTCCACGTTTTGCGTGACGGTCGTAAACCCTTCCAGGGACCGCGCCAGACGTGCCAAGGCTACATGGCCCGGGTTGGGACGGGCATCCTGCACCGCCCGAACCCGATCGCGGTACCAGCGCCAAACCAGGTCCGGGTTGTTTCGAAACCCCGCGACCGATGCCAGTTGTTCGGGATCGAAGCGGGACCACAGACCCGTAGCCGCATCCCTGAACGTGGAAATGCCTGATTCCGCGCTGACACCAGCCCCCGTCAGGCAGACGGACGCGCGGGCTCGAACCAGCCGCCTGGCGATGTCGGTTAGGGCACCTTCCGGCCCGGTCGTACGCATGGACCCGGAATGCCCGTTGCCACCGTCAGGCACCGAATCGTTTCAGGCGGCCGGCATGCGCCATCAACTGCGGAAGCAGGTCCGTGGCCGGGAACAGACCCATACTGCCCGCCGCGCACCCCTGTTCGCCAAACGCCCGCACCGAATCGGGCCGAACATTCCGGGCCCACAGCAAGGTTGGCACCGGATGCCAGCTGTGGCTACGCAGGACCGCCGGAGTGCTGTGATCCCCTGTGATGGCCACGGCGTCGGGTTCCAGCCCCATTAGGTCCGGAATGGCGGCATCCACGGCTTCAATCACGGCCACCTTGCCGTCGAAATTGCCGTCCTCACCGTAGCTGTCCGTCTTCTTGACATGTACGAAGAAGAAATCCTTGCGGTCCCAGTGCTCGGCCACGACCCGGATTTCGTCGGCCGGTTCCTCGCCTTCGAACTCGATGGGTTCCATGCCGACCAGGCGCGCCACCCCGCGATACATGGGGTAGACCGCCACCGCGCCCGCCTCCAAGCCCCAGGTCTCCGCCAGTGAAGGCACACCCGGATCCTGGGCCAGGCCCCGCAAATTGAGGCTGTTGGCGGCCGGCTCGTCGCACAGGGCCTCCCGGGCCACGGCCAGCCAGCGATTGAACAGATCCGCAGTGTATTGTCCGGCGGCCGTTCCACCGGTGTCGACCACCGGCAACGGCGGCCGTCCGACGACACCCGGATCGGTCTCGGTCAGTTCCCCGCCCAGTCCCCGGCCGCGCAGAACCAGCACGAAGCGGTAGTCCTTGACCGGCCGCACGAACACCTCAACCCCCGGCAAACAGTCCTGCGTTGCCTCCTGCAACAGCGCGACACACCGTTCGCACTCGGATGTCGGGATACGGCCGGCCCTGCGATCGAGAATCGTGCCGTCGGGCGCCGCGGTGGCGAAGTTGCCCCGGGCCGCCACATCCTGGGAACCCAGGGGAAAGTCGATCCCCAGTGCCTCCAACACGCCGCGGCCAATCTCGTGCTCAACCGGGTCCACGCCAAAGAGCGCCAGGTGCGCCGGACCGCTGCCCGGTTCGACCCCGACCCTGACGGGAATGCTCAAGCCCGTCATGCCCTCCGCGGCCAGCCGATCCATGTTCGGCGTCGCGGCACATTCAAGTTCGGTCCCGCCATGGTCCGGGGAAGGCAGGCCTCCCAGACCGTCCATGACAAGCAACACGATGCGGCCGCCCGGCTGGGCCAGGGCGGCATAGGGACTGCGTGCATCCACGGTTTTGGATTCCTCGACTGAACAAAGACGCTCCGTGCGGACGGAAAGCACTGCAACCGGCTGCCGCCACGCCCTGTCCGGCACGAACCCGCGAGGCAGTATAGGTCCACAGCCGCCGCGACAGGCGGCCCCGCTCCCGACAACGGACCGGACCGTTGGGAACCGGCACCCGGTCCTGCGCCCCGGGCACCTCTTGAATCAAGAAGGCCGGGCTGTACGGCCCGGCCTTCCCTTTTGTGGTCGGTCTGCTCAACCAGCCAGCGAGACCTCGGTCTCGGGATCGAAGATGTGTGCGTTGGCCATGTTGACCGCGAGTTCGATCCGGTCGCCGCGTATCTGGCGGGTCCGGGGGTCGACCCGGGCGATGAAGGACTTCTCGTCCCTCGTCTTGAGATAGAGGAAAATCTCGTGTCCCATGAGCTCAACCACGTCGACTTCGGCATCCATGTCCGACTCGAGAATTCCCGGTGGAATGAACTCGCGGGCGTGGATGTCTTCGGGGCGGATGCCCAGAATGAGCTGCTTGCCTGTGTGCGGACGCCAGTCCGTCGCCTTCGGTTCCGGCACTTCCAGCTCAAAGCCCGACGTGTTCACCATCACCTTGCCGTCCTTCTCCACCAGCGTGGTATCAAAGAAGTTCATGGACGGACTGCCAATGAAACCGGCCACAAATATATTCGCCGGATGCTGGTACAGGTTCTGGGGAGTGTCCAGCTGCTGGAGCACGCCCAGGCGCATGACGGCAATCCGGCTGGCCATGGTCATGGCCTCCACCTGATCGTGCGTCACGTAGATGAAGGTGGTGGCCAAGTCGGCGTGCAGGCGGGTCAGGTTGGCCCGCGTTTCCACGCGCAGCTTGGCATCCAGGTTGGAGAGGGGCTCGTCAAAGAGGAACACGGCGGGATCACGCACAATGGCGCGGCCGACTGCCACACGCTGACGCTGACCGCCGGACAACTGCTTGGGCTTGCGATCCAGCAGCTCCTCGATGCCCAGGTCGGAGGCCGCTGCCTGGACCCGTTGCTGGATCTCCGCCTTGGGGGTCTTGCGCAGCTTGAGGCCAAAGGCCATGTTGTCGAACACGCTCATGTGGGGATAGAGCGCGTAGCTCTGGAACACCATGGCGATGTCGCGGTCCTTGGGCTGCACATCGTTGACGACGCGGTCGCCAATCATGATGGAGCCGTCCGTCACCTCTTCGAGGCCGGCCAGCAGGCGCAGGGACGTGGTCTTGCCGCAACCGGAAGGACCGACGAGCACCAGGAACTCCTTGTCGGCAGCTTCCAGGGACAGGTCGTTGACCGCGGTGACTTCACCCCAGGTCTTGTATACGTTTTCGTAGGTAACACTTGCCACAGCATTGCTCCTTGTGTGACGAACCCGGATGAACCGGCAGAACTCTTCGGTCTTGCGTCTGCAACGAGCAACCCGGGAAGCAGGCGCAAGGGCAAAGCCGAAACCGTCCGGCGCAACAGGGCATTTTGATTGAATCAGGCGATTCGCAGGCATTATAGGCGATGCCGGCCCGGCACTCAAACAGCCCGGATCCAAGTCCCGGCCCAGCCGGGAATGCCGGTATGATCCAACCGGCCGGCCCCCGCTCCGGCCAGCACGAAACCCGGAAGCCAATCCGCACCTCCCAACCATGGCCCACGACGAGGAATTTCACAGCCACGAGCCCAATCCCGACCCTCCGCCGGGCGATGCCTCGATTACCCTGACCGGTGCCGACGCGACCGATGTCACCCTGACCCCGGCACAGTTGCAGGCACTGCCTGCAGTTGTTGCAACGGGGTGCCACATCACCAGCACGGGACACGGACGCTCCGGGCCCTTCGAGTTCCGGGGACCAGCCCTGCTGGAACTGGCGCGGCTGTGCGGCGTCCGGGACTGGACGCGGGTGCGCGTGGCAGCCGGCGACGGGTTCGGCGCGTTGTTGAAGCGTCCGGACGTGGAGGCGGCCGCCGGAAACGAGCCGGTGCTGCTCGCCCTGGAACGCAACGGCGAACCGTTGACGCGGCCCCAGGGCTTCGTGCGGCTGATTGTCCCCTATGAAAAGGAAAACGCCCTCAAGCAGGTCAAATGGGTCAGGACCATTACATTCCGCCGGTGACGGGCCCGGAAAGGGATGCCCCGACGCTGATCGGAGTCGACGTAGGCGGCACGTTCACCGATTTCGTCTTCCAAACGGACACCGGCCTGGAAGTCCTGAAGCGTCCCACGTCGGTACCCGATCCGGGCGTGGCCGTCCGGTCGGGGGTGGACGCCTGGATGACACAACATCCCGCTCGCCGGCAGGCGGAACAGGCCCCGCGTATTCGGCACGGCACCACGATCGCCACCAACGCCGTGCTGCAGCGCAAGGGCGCCCGCACCGCCCTGATTGCCACGGCCGGCTTTCGGGACCTGCTGGTGCTGGGCCGGCAGAACCGGCCTTCCCTGTACGCCTTGTCCCAGAGCCGTCCGGCTCTGCTGATTCCCGACGAACTGCGCTTTGAGGTTCGGGAACGGGTGACGGCGACGGGGGAGGTCCAAACCCCGCTTGACCTGGAGGATGTCGATCGGGTCATCGACCGGATCAAGGCCATGGACGTCGAAGCCGTCGGCGTCGTGTTCCTGTTTTCATTCCTGTACCCGGAACATGAACGAGCCGTCGGCCGCCGACTGGCCGAACGCCTGCCGGACACGCCCGTCTCGCTCAGCGTCGACGTGCTGCCGGAGTACCGGGAATTCGAACGCACAATCACCACGGCCACCAATGCCTGGCTGCAGCCCGGGGTGGGCCGCTACCTGTCCCGCCTGGCCCGGGGCCTGCCACACCGCTCCTTCGACGTGATGCAGTCCAACGGCGGCACCACCGGACTGCGGGGCGCCAGCCGACTGCCGGTGCATCTGCTGGTCAGCGGCCCGGCGGGCGGGGTGGTCGGCGCCTTGAACACGGCCCGCATCGCCATGGCCACCGCCACGCCGCACATCATGACGCTGGACATGGGCGGCACCAGCACGGACGTGGCCCTGTGCCAGGGCGGAACACCGATCACCACCGAATCGGAAATCGGCGGCCTGCCCATCCGCGTGCCGCTGATCGACATCCACACGGTCGGCGCGGGCGGCGGCAGCCTGGCCCGCGTGGACAGTGCCGGAACGCTGCGCGTCGGTCCCGGCAGCGCCGGTGCCGAACCCGGTCCGGCCTGCTATGGGCGCGGGGGCCGCCAGGCCACGGTCACCGACGCCAATCTTGTACTGGGGCGACTCCTGCCCGACTGGCCACTCGGGGGAACCGACGGCGTATCGCTGAAGCCGGAACTGGCGGAGGAGGCCGTGGCCCGCCTGGGCGCCGCGCTGGGCGGACGCGGCACGGTGGAAACCGCCTTGGCGATGGTGGACATTGCCAATGCAGCCATGGAACGGGCACTGCGTGTGGTTTCCGTGGAGACCGGACACAATCCGGCGGAATTCACGCTGTTGCCGTTCGGGGGCGCCGGGGCCCTGCACGCCTGCGACTTGGCACAGGGCCTGGACATGCGCCGTATTCTGGTACCGGAAACACCGGGCGTGCTCAGCGCCCAGGGCCTGCTGCTGGCGGAAACCACCCGCATTGCCTCCCGTTCGGTGCTGATGACCGACGGAGAGGCCAGGAATACCCCTGCCGTTGTGGCCCGGACCGTACGGGAACTGACCGGGGAGGCTCGCCGACTGCTGGCGGAGGACGGCCAAACCGACTTTGCCGTGGCGGTCTCGGCCGATGTGCGCTACCGCGGCCAAAGCCATGAGCTTCCGGTTCCCTGTCCGACACCGGTCACAGCGGACACCATCGAGCAAACCCTCGAGAACTTCCACCTGGCCCACGAGAAACGATTCGGCTTTACCGACCGCCGGAACGGAGTGGAAATCGTGAACCTGCGCGTCATGGCCACCTGCCCGCCGCCGCCATCCCCTGTCCAAGCCACCGCTGCGCCCGCGGAGACTCCCGGTCCGGAGCCGACCGGGACGACCCTTGCCTGGTTCTCCCCGGCAGCCGCCACGCCGGTCCCCTGGTACGCGCGCACTTCCCTGGCGCCGGGGCACCGGGTCGTCGGGCCCGCTCTGATTCTGCAGCCGGACTGCACCACGCTGGTGGGGCCGGGTTGGCAGGCCCTGGTGGACCCTTGGCTCAACCTGCAGATGACTCCCTTGACGACACCATGAACCCAATCGACGACCTGCACCTCGATGTGTGGCGCCACCGTCTGTCGGGGGTGGCGGAGGAAATGGGCGAAACCCTGCGCCGCACCGGGTTCTCCCCCAACATCAAGGAACGGCTGGACTATTCCTGCGCCGTGTTCGATCCGGCGGGAGAAATGGTGGCACAGGCCGCCCACATTCCGGCCCATCTCGGCGCGATGCCGGCCAGTGTCCAAACGGTCCTGCCCCTGTTCAACGACTGGCGGGATGGCGATCTGGTCATGGTCAACGACCCGTTCAAGGGCGGCAACCACCTGCCGGACATCACCATGGTGTCCCCTGTCTGCACCGGTCCCGCCGACCGGCCCGACTTCTTCGTCGCCAGCCGCGCCCACCACGCCGATGTGGGCGGCATGTCGCCCGGATCGATGCCCCTGTCCACGGAAATTCATCAGGAAGGCATCATCATCCCTCCGGTGCGCCTGTACCGCCAGGGCCACCTGAACCGCGACCTGCAGGCCGTGGTGCTGCGCAATGTGCGAACGCCGGAGGAGCGCAGGGGCGACATCAATGCCCAGGTGGCCGCCCACAAAGTGGGTACGCGCAGGCTGGTCGCCCTTTGCGACAGGCACGGCCTGGAGGAGATCCGCCACAGCGCCGGCCTGCTGATGGACCGCAGCGAGACGGCCGTGCGCGCCGCCATCCGGAGTTGGCCCAATGGACGGTGGACGTTCGAGGACGTCCTGGAATGGAACGGCGCCGACAACGAACGCGGGGAGACCGATCTGATCAAGCTCAGGGCAGCCCTTGAGGTCCGGGACGACAACCTGCACCTGGACTTCAGCGGCACGGCGCCGACCTTTGCCGGATCACTCAACGCCGTCATCGCCATCACGATGTCCGCCAGCTACTACGCAGTCCTGTGCCTGTTGGAGGAGGGTGTGGCCGTCAACTCCGGCTGTTTCCGCCCATTCCGCTTCACGGCCCCGCCGGGCACGGTGGTCAATGCCCTGTCGCCCTCCGCCGTGGCGGGCGGCAACGTCGAAACATCGCAGCGGATTGTCGACCTGGTTCTGGGTGCGTTGGCGCAGGCCATGCCCGACCGACTGCCGGCGGCCAGTCAGGGTACGATGAACAACCTGACAGTGGGCGGCATGCTGGCGGACGGCACGCCCTGGAGCTATTACGAGACCATGGCCGGCGGCATGGGAGGCGGTCCGGACCGACCCGGACTGGACGCCGTACACGTGCACATGACCAACACCCGCAACACACCGGTGGAGGCCATCGAGCTTACCTGGCCCGTACAGGTTGAAACCTGCGCAGTGCGGCGCGGTTCCGGAGGAGCCGGCCGCTTTGCGGGCGGACAAGGCATCGTACGGGCCTATCGCCTGCTGCGGGAGTGCACGGCCACCATGCTCAGTGAACGACGCGCGCGGCCTCCCTGGGGCCTCGGCGGCGGACAGCCCGGGGCCACCGGCCGCAACGAACTGCAACGGACGGACGGACAAACCGTTCGCCTCCCGGGGAAATTCTCGGTGCGCTGCCGGCCCGGCGATGTGCTGCGCATTGCCACCCCGGGGGGCGGCGGCTGGGGCATTCCAAAAAACCTGGAAAACTCGGATTTTGACCTCTGATTTGGATAAACCGCGGGAACATTCAATGGGCAGGCCTCATTCGATCACACAGGCATCAGAGTTTGTGCTTTGCCTCAAAGGTCGGCAACTGTGCTTCAAACCCGCTTCCGAACGCGTGGACTCCGTTCCCAGCCGTTCAACTCCATCGGGTAGCCGTACCCAAGAGACCCTGAATACCAACGCCACCGAGCTACTCCCCTACTCAAATGAGGGATCCCTGGATGTACAATCCATAACGAGAAAGCTCGCACAGTGCGACCATCCCCTTGCAGATATTCCCCGAAAGACCGCCGCGGCCTTATCCAGAGACTTGACATGTCGCACAATCAATGCAACAATCTGCCCAATGACCACAAGAGATCCTATAAAATGGAATCTTCAACCTTCAAATCCTTGCGCCAGGAAACTAAGAATGCAATTCTTAGTGAAGATAGAGACCAACATCACTCCTTATCGTTGAGTGGCCTCCATGATGAAATAATGTTGGAGCTTCACGGTGAGAAAGTTGATCGTTCATCGAACGTACAGGAAGTCCATGTTGAACCTTGGTCGCGCCTATGGGAAAAGAAGATTCCAGAATTTAGTTCTGAAAGTAGAATCTACAGTGGAGCGTTTACAATTCAATCAGCCATTACCAAAGTCTCAAAAACTGACCAAACTCAAAGGTAGACCTGATGTTTGGTACTGCCGCCTGGGTGACGATCTCAGGTTGATATTCGACTACCCCAGCAACGATGAGATTCGGCTGATTGACATCGGAACTCATGCCCAACTTGGACTAGATTGAGGACATCATGGCAACAAGACTGGATGAAACCAGTGTGTTCGGTCGATTGATCGATGAGGGCCTGCTGATTCAAGCACCTGACAATCCCAACTCATATGTATGGAACGTGGCGGGCGACGAGAACAAAAGAGTCAGAATTATGGATGTCATTGGCATCTTAATGGAAGAAATCGCCAGACTTCAGCAGGCAATCGCGGACAGTGATGCGTTGACATGGGAAGGTGCAACGTTTCCGAACAGCGAGAGCAAGCCCGATTCAGGTTAACCATCGCTACCTCAAGCAATTGGGGCCAGCGGTGCACAAGCCGACGCTGATTGTTGAACTGTATGACGACTTAGCAAATAGTGCGGTGACCTCACTTGGGCGATCAAGAGGCCATGACAGGATGAACCCGATACCTGAAGCGGGGTCTTCACTGTAAAGACTGTGGTTGACTAAGATTCCAGACGGATTACCGCCCGTGCCTTGATCCCGAATGCCTCCGGATCCCTGGAGGTCCGCCTGCCCATGAACGACACCAACCCGGCTCCAACGGCAGGCCAGGAGGCCCTGACCGCCCTGGCCGTGCGCACCCTGACCCATGCCCTGGCCAGCCCGGGCGGGATGGAGGCGCTGCTCAAGGAAGAGCGCAGCATCCGGCAACCCGACTCCTGGCTGGTGGAACAGTGCTGGCGGACGCTGGCGGAGACCGGCCAGGCCGACAGCGCCCTGGTTCTGGCATCGTTGGTGACACCGCGCCAGCCGCTGGCCGTGGCCGAAACGTTTCTGGCCCTGGCGCAGGTCCCGAACCTGCGGGCCGAAACCGTCCAGTTCCTGCGGGAACGGCTGAACCAGCACCTCGCGGTCACACTGATGACCGAAGACGGGGATCGCGAACGGATGGACCGCAACCTGATCATGTCGGCGGTGGCCGCCACGACGCTGCATCTGCCCAACCTGGCCTACACCTGCCTGGAGAAGCTGGATCAAACGTCCGGCACATGGAGCCGCCTACTGCAGAACACCGACTTGCGTCCGCTGCTGGCCCAAACGGTGGCGGCCCTGCCGGTACACCCGTTGACGCGCAATCTGGTACTGAGCGGACTGGTCTGGCACGAGCAATTGGATGGTGCGCGATTCCTGAAGGAGGTGGCCGACCGGTTGGACACCGGCGAGGGACGTCCGGTCGGCCACGCACGCATGCTGGAACTGTGCCTGGAGGCCGTGGGCGGCCCGGTCGTGGTGGACCTTGGGGCCCGACGCTACACGGCCGCTGTGCTGGCGCGTGGCGGCGACATCCGCGCGGTGGCCGAAACCATCGACACCCTGGCCGCCGTGATGGAGGCCCAAAGCGAAACGCGGCTGCCGCACCGGGACGCCGACGACAACATCCTCAGACATGTGGTGCGCAGCGGCGCCAACACGGATGTGGACTTCCAGGTGTTCACGCTCCAGGAAGCACTGCGGGCCCTGCCATCCGAACTGCACAGCCACCCCGACGTGGCGCACTTGGCCCAACGCCTGGTGGATCTGGCGCGGCACAGCGACGGCTGGACAGCCGCCAGCGCCACCGCAGCCCTCACGAACATCGGCCAGACGGACGCAGCCGCACGCGTGGTGGCCGGCATCCCCGCGGACGACATCGCCCGCAGCGATGCAGTCTGCGAACTCGTCGACGGATGTCTGGCGGCCGGCAGGAGCGAACAGGCCGCGGCCCAGATACGGGAAGCCTGGTCCTGGATCTCCAATCTGAAAGACGAACACCTGCAACGGCTGACCGTGCGCCGCCTGGCCGAGTTGTACGCCCGCGCCGGACATCCCGACAAGGCACGGATACTTCTGGTGGAACGTCATCGCCCCGGTTTCTGGCGGCGTCTCTGGCCCCGAAAGCGCCGCGAGCCCGAAGAGTGGCTGCTCAGCGAGGATTGGGTGCGGCTGCTGTGCCTGCTTGCCGACCCGGACCGGGACAACGCCGATAAGGCCCGGGCCCGGGCCCGCAGCCTGGCCGTACGCGCGCCCTTGTTACTGGAAGGCGAGGCGCTCGCGATCTTCCAACTGCGCATGATGCCGCACCTGGTGGCCGCCGGTCAGTACAGCGCCTTGATTGACATGCTCCCGGGCATCGCCAAGGCCCTGTCGCGTATCAAGGGCCAGAAGCATGCCGTGCGCACGCGGGACTTTGCCATGCACCTGTCCGCGGCACTCGCCCGGGCCCCGCAACCGGAGCGCCAAGCCTTGGCCGAAGCCCTCCAATCGTGGACGGTGGAACTGTGGCAAACCGCGGCCCAGGCCGGCATCTGGCAGGCCGTCTACAGCGTCGCCGGCTGTCTCGCGCTGATCCAGGCCCTGGCGGGAGCCCGAGCGGTCCTGGACATCGGACGCTTCGCACTCCACGCCAACCGGGAACAAACCTGGGGCGGCACCGTGGACGCCGCGGTTCAGGAACTCATGGAAACCTTGTAGTCAGGGCCGCTGGCGCATCCATGGCAGGGGCGTTTTTGCATCCGCGGACAGTCTGCAATCAGTGGGGTTGAACAACCCATCAGCCGAGGTTGAGCAGTCCGCTGCCCATGGCGCCGGCAAACACCAGGCTGACAATCGTCATCAGCTTGATCAGAATGTTGAGGGAGGGGCCGCTCGTGTCCTTGAACGGATCCCCCACGGTGTCGCCGACCACGGCCGCCTTGTGGTAGTCGGAGCCCTTGCCGCCGTACTCGCCCGTCTCAATCCACTTCTTGGCGTTGTCCCAGGCACCGCCCGCGTTGGCCATCATCACGGCCATCAGGAACCCGGACACGATCGCGCCCATCAACAGGCCGGCCAAGGCCTCCGGTCCCATGACAAACCCCACCACCAGCGGGGCGGCAATGGCGATGAGGGACGGCAGGATCATTTCGCGCAGGGAGCTGCGCGTGCTGATGGCGACACAGGCCTTGTAGTCGGGCTTCTGCTCCCGCTCCATGATGCCGGGAATCTCCCGGAACTGGCGGCGGACTTCCTCGACGATGCTCTGGGCCGAACGTCCCACCGCGGTCATTGTGCGGGCCGCAAAGAAGAACGGCAGCATGCCGCCCACCAGCAGGCCCGGCAGCAGAACCGGCGAGAGCAGGTTCCACTCGGTGATGCCGGTTTCACTGACGTAGGCCGCCATCAGGGCCAGGGCGGTCAGAACGGCCGAACCAATGGCAAAGCCCTTGCCGGTGGCGGCCGTGGTGTTGCCCAGGCTGTCGAGCGCGTCGGTCCGGTCCCGCACCTCACCGGGCAGGCCGCTCATCTCCGCGATGCCGCCCGCGTTGTCGGCCACGGGTCCGTAGGCATCGGTCGCCAGCGTAATGCCCAGCGTGCTCAGCATGCCGACCCCGGCCAGGGCCACGGAAAACATGCCCGCCTCCGGACCGCCCACGGTGAGACTGGCCACGATGGCGACCGCCACCGTCACCACCGGCAGCACGGCGCTGTTCATGCCCACGGCCAATCCCTCGATAATCAGGGTGGCGGTCGTGCTGCCGGCCTCGGCAATGCCCTGTGTCGGCCTGCGGGTATAGCTTGTGTAGTACTCGGTGAACCAGCCAATCAGGTTACCGGCCACCAGGCCAATCACGACCACCCACCAGTACCGCCAGGCAATGTCCCAGCCCATGACGCCGTTCAGGGCCGCGATCGCGCCCGCCACAAAGAGAGCCACCAGACCGGACGAGGCGTAGATGGCCCGGGACAGCGTGGCCAGCAGGGCCTCCTGGTCCGCGTCCTCCCGCGTCCGCACCAGCAGCGAACCCAGGAACGCGGCAACGATGCCAAGTCCCGCCACGATGAAGGGCAGGACGGCCGTTTCGGGGTTGACGGCCACCAGCCCCAGCGTGGTGGCGGCAATGATGGAGCCGCTGAAGCTTTCGAACAGGTCGGCGCCCATGCCGGCGACATCGCCAACATTGTCGCCGACGTTGTCGGCAATCACCGCCGGATTGCGGGGATCGTCCTCCGGGATGCCCTGCTCCACCTTGCCGACCAGGTCGGCCCCGACATCCGCCGCCTTGGTGAAGATGCCGCCGCCCACCCTGGCAAACAGGGCGATGCTGCTGGCGCCGAAGCCGAAGCTGGTCACATAGGCGATCTGGCCGTCGAACAGGATGTAGAGAAGAGTCAGGCCCACAATGCTGAAGCTGACCACCGACATGCCCATGATGGAACCGCTGCCGAAGGCCACGCGCAGGCCGGCGTTGAGCGACCGGCTGCTGGCAGCCGCGGTACGCACGTTGGCGCGCACGGCCACGTACATGCCCAGGTAGCCGGCTCCGGCGGAGGTCACCGCGCCCAACAGAAAACTGGCTGCGGACTGCCACTGCATCAGCAGGAACATGGCGACGGTCACGACAGCCACGAAAATGGCCAGGATACGGTACTCGTCCCTGAGGAACCCGGCGGCCCCGGCCTGGATTGCGGAAGCAATTTCGCGCATCGTTGCATTGCCGGCGTCGAAGGCCAATACCTGGCGCATCTTCAACAGCACAAAGATGATTCCGAGGGCGCCGATGCCCAGCGCGGTCCAAATCAGACTGAAGTCATTGAGTTCCATCTGCCGGCTTTGTCTCCGTTCGCGGACACGGCTTGGGGCGGCCTAATCCGGCCTTGCTGCCGCAATTCAAACCCCTGATTCTAGGATACCGACTTCGGCTTGACCAAAACGGGCACAGTGCCCCGTACGCCGCCGCCGCCGGGTGCGGCCCGTGGTTTCGACCTCCCTCGGACGGGAGTGTCACAGCGTCGAGACCGGGTCGACATCCACCCGCCAGGCCGGCCCCACGGGCACCCGTTCGATCAACCGGACCGGATCCTCCGCCAGCACCAGAATCTGCATCCGCCACCAGGACTGCAGTTGCGGATGGAACGGCGGTGCGGGACCGATCAGTTCAATCGCCTCCCCCGCGGCCAGGGACATCCGGGCATCCTCGAGCGCGGTCATCATCGTCGCGGCGTGCCTGCGGGCCTGCTCCTGTTTGCGGTCCCAGACAATCAGGCGGGCCAGGCGCCGGTAGGGCGGATACCGCACCTGTCGGCGGAACGCCAACTCGACCCGGCAGAAGGCCTCGTAGTCGTGGCGCGCGGCCGCCCGAATCGCGTAGTGATCCGGGTTGTACGTCTGTATGACGACCCGGCCGCCCCGCTCGCTGCGCCCGGCTCGACCAGCCACCTGGATGAGCAACTGGCACGCCCGTTCCGCCGCGCGGAAGTCCGGCAGGTTGACCCCCACGTCGGCCGCCACGGCCCCCACCACGGTGACCCTGGGCAGGTCCAGTCCCTTGGCAATCATTTGCGTGCCGACCAGGACATCCGCCTCATGGGCCTGGAAACTTTCCATGATGCGGGTGTGGCCGCCCTGCCCGCCGGCACTGTCCGCATCCCAGCGCAGGACGCGCACCCCCGGGAACCGGTTGCTCAGTTCGGCGGCAATGCGCTGGGTGCCGCTGCCGAAATAGCGGATGCGCCCATCACCGCAGGCCGGACACACCGACGGGTTGGGGAACTCGCGGCCGCAGGTATGGCACTGCAGCCGCTCAATGTCGCTGTGCCAAGTCAGGACGTTCGTGCAGGCGGTGCACTCCATTACATGTCCGCACATGCGGCACATGACAAAGGTTCGCGTGCCCCGTCGATTAATGAACAGGATGGCCTGCTCGCGCCGTGCCAGGGCCGCCGCCAACTGGTCTTGCAACAGACGCGAGAACACCGACAGGTTGCCCGCCATCAGTTCCTGGCGCATGTCCACCAGTTCGATGGGCGGCAGTTCGGCCCGGACCACGCCGCGGCCGGCGGCATGAATACGGTGCGGCAGTCGCAGCAGACGGACAGTGCCCTGTGCCACCCGATGCAGCGTTTGCAGCGACGGCGTGGCGGATCCCATGAGCAGGCGGACCGGGAAGAACTCGCTCATCCGCAGGGCCACCCGCCGGGCATCGTAGAACACCGTGGCGCCACCCCACAGTTCGGCACTCTGCTTGTAGGAGTCGTCATGCTCCTCGTCCACCACGATCAGACCCAGATTGGGCATCGGGGCAAACAGGGCGCTGCGCGCACCCACCAGGATGTCCACCTTGCCGTCCAGCACATCGTTCCAGACATCGAACCGTTGTCCGGGCGTCAACCCCGAATGCATGACGGACACCCGGCCCGGAAACCGTCCGGCAAATCGACTCACGGTCTGGGGTGTCAGGGCAATCTCAGGCACCAGGACAATCGCCTGCCGTCCCCGGTCAAGGCACGCCTCGAGCACTTGGAGATATACCTCGGTCTTGCCGCTGCCCGTCACGCCCTGGAGCATCCAGGCACGGTGCGACGCGTCATTGCCACCAGCCAGTACCATCTGCAACGCGGCTTCCTGTTCGCCGGTCAGCGGAACGGCCCGCGTCCGCGGATAGGCGGCACCGGCCAACGGATCCCGCGGCCGGCGCCGGTGGTCCAGGAACACCAGGCCGTGCCCCTGCAGGCGCCGCCAGGTTTCCAGGTCGCGGAATTCGCCGGGCAGATCGGACTTCCAGGCCTCCCCGCCCATGCCGGACAAGGCCTGCAGGGGCGGCAGCCAGCGGCCTGAACCGCGCAGGGCAAGCCGGGCCTGCACGACGGCCGCCGACTCCAGCGTGAAGTGCACGGTCCCGTCGCCCAGGGCGACAAGCCCCTTGTCCGCGAGGGTCTTCAGCGCCGCACCGTAGCCCTTGCCGACCACCTCTTGCAGCTCGGTGCGGGACCACTCCGTACGTCCGGTGGCTCGTCGCAGGCCATCCAACGCCTCCAGCAGCCGCACCGGGCGCGTGGTCCGTCCGGCTTGAAGCAATCTTGGAACGAGAGCCTCTTCCTCGACGGCCAGCTGGAGGTACCAGTCCATGCGAGGTCCTATGGGTTTGCGGTCCTGGTTCCGGCCCAGCAGGCCCGGCGGCACAAACAGCGACAGACAGGAAGAGAGTGGTGCTCCGTAAAAGGCAGCCATCCACCCAGCCAGTTCCAGTTGGCGCTGACCAAGCACAGGTTTGTCCTGAACCAGATCCAGGATGAGGCGCGTGGCCACCGGACTGGTTGAGGAGCGCCGCATGACCACCCCCTTGACTGTCCTGCGACCGAACGGAACGCGCACTACGTGACCCGGTGCCAGCCGCGACCGCAAATCATCCGGGATGCCGTAGTGAAACAGCTGCAGACGCTCTGCAAGGGGCTGTTTGCCCGACGGCGCCTCTGCCTTGCCTTGATGCCAGTGCGGTCGGACCGGCACGAAGACCGCGACTTCCGCGAAACGTCCCTGACCGTTCCGCGGCAACCCATTCAACAACGCCATAACTGTGAC